>JAVVFF010000216.1:0-1545 GCA_032250995.1 Methylophaga sp.
AATTTACCGCACCGGAATATCTGCTTGGCGAGCCGGGCAGCCCGCAATCAGATCAATTTTCACTCGGGTTATTGGTGTATCAGTTGCTCAGTGGCCGGTTGCCGTATGGCGAGGCTTATGCCAAGGCCCGTCAGCCGCAGCAATTAAATCGCTTAATCTACCGGCCGCTAAACGAATTGCAGCCAACGATTCCGCATTGGGTCGATAAAGCCATCCGCCGTGCAGTGCAATTTAACCCGGCACGCCGCTACGAGGTGTTATCGGAATTTGAAGCTGATATCAAAAAGCCCAATCCGGCGTATCTGCGTGAGGAACAAGCCCCGTTATTGGAACGCCATCCCTTAGCTTTCTGGCGTGGTATCAGTGTGCTGTTATTCGTCAGTAATCTGGTGCTGTTGTACCTGTGGCTGGCAACAGTTAATTAGCTACGATCTAAACTAGGATCTGTTTGCCGGGTATAGCAGCTTGTAGCAAAGTTTTAAGTGGTTTTTAAGAACAGCTTTAAATCGACAGGTAAGATTAAATCGATTAAGGTTTCCACAGACCGCTTAACAAGGATGATGGCAATGGATTTTGCCCATATCTATGGACTGCATAAATTACTCAGTAGCCGCCGCTATCCGCTGCCACTCGATGAGCTGTTAATAAAGCTCGAATGCAGCAAATCAACTTTTTACCGCATCCGTGAAGTGATGGTGGATTACCTTGATGCGCCGATTGAAAATCAGCGTGGCCAAGGCTATTTTTATAATCTCAGCGGAGATGAGATATTTGAGCTGCCCGGCGTCTGGTTTAATACAGATGAAATTATTGCCCTAGCGTTATTAACCCAACTCAGTGAATCGTTACAACCGGCACTGGTCAGTGAGCTGCTGAAACCGCTGGAAAAACAGCTGCAACAATTATTGACTGATCAAAAAATTGATCCGCAGCTCTGGCAACAACGGATCCGAGCCAGCAGTCAGTGGCAGCGACCTTGTCATCCTACACAATTTAAACTAATAACCAGCGCGCTGGTACATCGCCAACAACTGCAAATTAATCACTGGCACTGGCAAAACAATCAACAAATTGCCCGGCGCATTAGTCCACAACGACTGCTGCTGTATCGTGATAACTGGTATCTCGATGCCTGGTGTCATCTGCGGCAGGCGCTACGGACTTTTTCAGTTGATGCGATAACCGACGTTGCTATTGTTGACAAAGCCGCCAAAGACATTAGCTCCACACAATTAGATGCCTATGTGACCGATGGCTATGGCATTTTTGCCGGTGCCAAAACGGCCGACGCCAAGCTTAAATTCAGCGAATCAATCAGCCGCCGGGTCATCAGAGAAAACTGGCACCCGCAACAAATTACTGAATGGACTACTGAAAATGAATTGCTGTTAACCATTCCCTACAGCGACGAGCGTGAACTGCTGAGAGATATCTTGCATTACGGCAGTGATGTTGAAGTTCTTGCACCAGCGATATTGCGCCAACACGTTATGAGTGAACTTGAAAAAACCGTAAAAAAATATCGTTAAGTCTCAGGATTTGGGA
>JAVVFF010000217.1:0-1512 GCA_032250995.1 Methylophaga sp.
CGCTGGTACTACTGCCGCTGATCATTCTCATTCTGGGCCTGGCCTGGATGCTGGCATCACTGGGCGTGTTTCTACGCGACGTCGGCCAGACCATCGGTATCATCACCACCGTGATGCTGTTCCTGGCGCCCGTTTTTTATCCGATTAGCGCCGTACCGGAAAGGTTTCATGTGTTCATCATGGTAAACCCGCTCACCTTCATTATCGAACAGGCACGCGAAGTGCTGATCTGGGGAAATCTACCCAACTGGAGCGGCCTGGGCATATATACATTAATTGCCACTGCCTTTGCCTGGGCCGGTTATGCCTGGTTCCAGAAAACCAGAAAGGGGTTCGCTGATGTCCTTTGATTCATCGCTTCTTGTTGGCGAATCGCAAACACTGGAATACAAATCCAGCTTCGATAAATCGACGGTTGAATCATTGGTGGCGTTTGCGAATGCACGTGGCGGAACAGTGATGATTGGGGTGACTGATACAGGCAAGGTTCAGGGCGTGACTCTGGGCAAGGAGACGCTTAATGAATGGTTGGGACAAATCAAATCCACCACAAGCACATCGCTCATTCCAGATCTCGTGAGTGAGAATGTCAATGGTAAGACCATAGTCGTTATTGACGTTAGCGAATTCCCGGTTAAACCGGTTAGTACCCGTGGCCGGTACTTCAAGCGCGTGGCCAGCTCTAACCACCAGCTTGATCTGGCTGAAATATCAAATCTCCACATACAGTCACTTCAGCTTTCCTGGGATGCCTACGAGGCACCCAATGAATCTCTGGACGCATTATCGTTGCCAAAAATTAACCGATTCATCAGTCAAGTGAATGACAGTGGGCGCTTTGCACTGGAAGCAGAGCCGCTGGCGGCATTAGAAAAACTCAAATATATCATCAACGGACACCCCACTTGGGCGGCCTTGCTACTATTTGCCAAGGAACCCCTGCGTCATCACATTCATATTGGTCGATTCAAAACGCCCAGCATGATCATCGATGACCGCCAATTTACCGACACACTTTTTGAAGTGGTCGATCAATCGATGAAATTCATCATTTCTTACATCAGCGTCGCGTTTGAATTTGACGGTAGCATCCAACGAAAAGAGCGCTTTGCCTACCCGTTGCCAGCCCTGCGCGAGGCACTGCTTAATGCAGTCATTCACCGCAATTACACTGACGGATCGGACATCCAGATCAAAATATTCGACGACAGAATCTCGATTTTCAGCCCCGGCACCTTTTACGGCGGCATCAGCGTGGCCGACATTCAGGCCGATAACTACCGCTCCAGCCTGCGCAACAAATTGGTTGCGGAAGGCTTTTACCTCACCGGCAACATAGAAAAATACGGTAGCGGCTTCATCCGAATTCGCAAAGCACTGCGCGACTACCCCGAGATCGAATTTGAGATCAAAGAATTTGCTGGCGGGGTGATGGTGACGTTTACCCGGCGTGAGGGAGTAAATGGCGGAGTAAATGACGGAGTAAATGACGGAGTAAATGACGGAGTAAAT
>JAVVFF010000096.1:0-8292 GCA_032250995.1 Methylophaga sp.
CTTCTGACCAGCGACGACCATGCATGGTACGACCGGTAAATTCATCGACAATGACTACCTGATTATCTTGAACGATATAATCAACATCGCGGGTAAATAAGACATGCGCCCTTAAAGCTGCGGTAACGTGATGCATCAAACCAATATTAGCGGCATCGTAAAGGCTGGCATCCTCACTCAGCAGCCCGGCTTCAGTCAGCAGTTGTTCTATTTTTTCATGGCCGGCTTCAGTGAAATGCACTTGTTTGTTTTTTTCATCAATGGTGTAATCACCTGCTTTGACGATTTCCAGATCATCGCCCTCACCTTTCGTTTCCTGCCTGGTCAGATTCGGGATCAACGTATTAATTTGCTGATAACGCTCAGAGCTGTCTTCAGCGGGACCGGAAATAATCAACGGTGTACGAGCTTCATCAATCAGGATCGAATCAACTTCATCAATCACGGCAAAGTTAAGCTCGCGCTGCACTTTGTCTTCAAGACGAAATGCCATATTGTCACGCAGGTAATCGAAACCAAATTCGTTATTGGTACCGTAGGTGATGTCTGCTGAATACGATTGCCGCCGCTCATCGCTACTCATACCACCAACAATAACGCCGGTCGACAGCCCCAGAAAGCCATACAGCTTGCTCATCCAGGCAGCATCACGACGCGCCAGATAATCGTTGACGGTGATAACGTGCACACCTTTGCCCGGCAATGCATTCAGGTAAACCGCTAAAGTTGCCACCAGGGTTTTACCCTCACCGGTTTTCATTTCAGCGATTTTGCCTTGATTCAGCACCATACCGCCGATCAACTGCACATCAAAGTGGCGCATTTCCAAAGTACGTTTACCGGCTTCGCGGACCACGGCGAAGGCTTCCGGCAAAATATCCTCGATCGTTTGGCCATCAGCAAGCCGTTGGCGAAATTCCACCGTTTTAGCGGCCAGTGTCGCGTTGTCAAGTTCAGCGTAGGTAGTTTCCAGTTCGTTAATTTGTGCAATGTTTTTTTGCAGTTTTTTGATGACCCGCTCATTGCGGCTACCAAACAACTTACTGAAGAAATTACCTGCCATGACTAAACGTACCTGTTGAATTGCGCAGCGTCTGCGGTGAATAGGATAAATTGCGTGATTATAACGCGGTCAGCAGACAAGAGCGAAGCCTTATCTGCCTGCTTTAATTGAGGACGAAAAACCTGATTACAAGAGGCTTATTCGGTATCGATGTAATTATAAGGATTAACCGATTTGCCATTCTTGAGGATTTCAAAGTGCACATGGGGACCGGTCGATCGGCCGCTTGAGCCCATCAGTGCCAATACATCACCTTTGGCAACACGATCCCCAACTTTTACTTTCAAGGTCTTATTATGGGCGTAGCGGGTCATGTAACCATTACCATGATCAATTTCCACCAAGCCACCATAGCCGCCTTTGACACCCGCCCAGCTGACAATACCATCAGCAACGTTATGCACAGTCGTACCGGTTTTACCGGCAATATCAATACCATCGTGAAAGACTTTTTTGCCATTAAATGGATCGACACGATAACCATAAAAAGAAGACACCCAGCCATCTTTAACCGGCCGTCCGCTAGGAATAGCGGCGGTAATACTGTCGCTGGTCAGCAGATATTCCTGCAAGGCGGCCAACGTATCCTGCTGACTGGCAAATTCTTCATTGAGGCTGGCGATACCTTTTTCCAGTTCTTCACTGGTCAATATACTGGCATCATGTTCAATACCACCCATACCGGGACCGATATCAAAATCAAATTCGCTGGTATCAAAACCGGCAACTTCGGCCAGACGTTGGCTGAGCATTTTCAGACGGATGGCTTCGGCTTGCAAACCGCCGAGTTGTTGCGCGTAAAAGCCTTCTAAGGCTTCATTTTCGGTAGTATTGAGTGAAATCGGTTGGTGGATCGCAGGCGTTAAAAATTGTGCAGTTGGAAACGGTGAACTATCTGATGGCGCGGGTGGCTTCAGCCAGTTCATCACCGCATAAGTGCTAGCGGCAATGCTGGCGATTAATAATAGGCCCAGCAAAGCCAGCCAGGTTCGGCTAAGATGCCAGTGTTTATGGCCTGCATTATTGGCCGGTATAATTATGATCTGCATTGTTTACGCTCAGTCTTGGAAATAATTCATGTCGGAAAAACCTCGTGCTTTCGCAAGGCTCTGCCAACAGCATCCTCACTTACTACAACTCCACAGTCGTGCCCAGAAATTAACCCAGCTGGATAGCCTTTTGCAAGCAATTTTACCTGACAACTTCGTCGGTCGTTGCCGACTGGTGAATCGCGATGGCAATCAAGCCACTATTATTGCCGAAAATGCGGCAATTGCCAGTATGTTACGTTTTCAGACCCGCAAGATTTGTCAGCAATTATCGACGCAGCTTGCTGAGCCTATTCTGGAAATCACGGTCAAAGTTCGTCCTGATTACCGCTTGCAACCGGCCAGAACCCGGCTTAAAAACAACTTGGCCTTATCAAATGACAATGCCCAATTAATAGAACAGACCGCTGAGGGCATCAGCGATCTGCGATTAAAAGCTGCTTTGCATCGCTTGGCTAAACGCGGCCCTAAAACTTAAATTAGCTGACAATAGAGGCTGCCGGCCGGCTAAACAAAATCGGTGCATCTTTGTCTTCTGCAAAGCTGACCAGTTCCCAAGCATCTTCCTGGGCCAATAATTTACGCAGTAAACGGTTATTAACTTCATGGCCGGATTTATGACCGATAAATGCACCAATCAGACTGTGACCCAATAAATATAAGTCACCAATGGCATCCAGCACTTTATGGCGGACAAATTCGTCTTCATAGCGCAGGCCGTCTTCATTCAGTACCCGGAAATCATCAACGACGATGGCATTATCCATACTGCCACCTAACGCCAGATTCATTTCACGCAGTTTTTCGATATCTTTCATAAAACCGAAAGTTCGCGCCCGGCTGACTTCACGCACGAAGGATGTGGAGGAGAAATCAACATCCACTTGCTGTGGCCGACCGGTAAATGCCGGATGTTCAAAATCGATGGTGAACGACACCTTGAAACCTTCAAATGGCTCAAATTTTGCCCATTTATCACCATCTTCCAGCATCACTGATTTTTTAATGCGAATAAACTGCTTGGCGACATTCTGTTCTTCGATACCGGCGGATTGCACCAGAAACACAAATGGTCCGGCACTGCCATCCATAATCGGCACCTCTGCAGCATTCAGATCGATATAGGCGTTATCAATACCGAGGCCGGCCAGTGCCGACAATAAATGCTCAACCGTTGACACTTTCTGACCATGTTGTACCAGCGTGGTAGACAGTGCTGTTTCACCCACATTGACGGCTTTGGCTTCAATTTCCACTACCGGATCTAAATCTACGCGGCGGAAAATTATGCCGGTATTCGGGGCCGCCGGCCGCAGCGTCAAATAGACCATTTCGCCGCTGTGTAAACCGACACCAGTGGCACGAATCACATTTTTTAATGTTCGTTGCTTGATCACCGTGTGACCCCCTTTTTCATCAATTAGCGAATAATAATATCATATGCTTCAGAACTGTCATCTAACTGACATATTGCCATTAATCAGCCTGCCGGCGTAAAAATGCCGGAATATCCAGGTAATCCATGTTGACATCACCATTGGCGACTTGTTTCTTCTGCTCACCTTGACGATTACGCATCACGGTTGGTTCGTCATAATCGACTTCAACTGATTTTTTGACGATTTCGATTTGTGGCGCAGCCGCTTCGACCGGCTTGACTATCGCCGCACGGACGCCGCCCAGACCGGTTGCGACTACAGTCACCCGCAATTCGTCTGTCATTTCAGGATCAATCACGGTACCGACAACGACGGTGGCATCTTCAGAAGCAAACTCTTTAATGGTGTTACCGACTTCTTCAAACTCACCGATGCTCATGTCGAGACCCGCGGTGATATTGACCAGCACACCACGGGCACCGGCCAAATCGACATCTTCCAACAGCGGGCTGGATACTGCCAGACGCGCCGCTTCGGTAGCCCGGTTTTCACCCGATGCACGACCGGTACCCATCATGGCCATGCCCATTTCAGACATCACGGTGCGTACGTCAGCAAAGTCGACGTTGATCATACCTTCACGGGTAATCAGCTCGGCAATGCCTTGCACTGCACCTAGCAACACATCGTTAGCGGATTTAAAGGCATTGAGCAGGCTCATATCTTTGCCCAGTACTTTCAGCAGTTTTTCATTGGGTATGGTGATCAATGAATCAACATGTTGACCCAACTCCTCAATACCGGCCATCGCCACTTTCATGCGTTTGGCACCTTCAAACGGAAACGGTTTGGTGACCACAGCAACGGTCAGAATGCCCATTTCTCTGGCAACCTGCGCGACGACTGGTGCAGCACCAGTACCTGTGCCACCGCCCATACCAGCCGTGATAAAGACCATATCGGCACCTTTAATCACTTCCATGATGCGTTCCCGATCTTCAAGCGCCGCCTGACGACCGACATCCGGATTAGCACCTGCGCCCAGGCCTTTGGTAATGTCCGTGCCCAGTTGCAATTGTGTTGTCGCTGCACTGCGCCGCAGCGCCTGTGCATCAGTATTGGCACAAATAAAATCGACGCCCTCGATTTTATTAATGACCATATGCTCCAAGGCGTTACCGCCACCGCCACCGACACCAATTACTTTGATGACGGCGTTCTCTGTATACGTGTCAATCAATTCAAACGTCATAACATTTCTCCCCTCATTTTTTTACAACAACTTGCTCAGAAATTGCCCTGAAACCAACTCTTCATTCTGGCAAGCATTCCTTTAAAACCTTCCGACATCACAGACTCGCTGTGGCCGGCACTCACTTGTTCATTCCCATATAACAACAAACCCACACCGGTGGCGTGGATAGGATTACGAACCACCTCAACCAAACCACCAACATGGGTCGGCAGACCTAAACGTACTGGCAGATGAAACACCTCTTCAGCGAGTTCAATCACACCTTCCATTTTGCTGCTGCCACCGGTCAATACCACGCCGGCTGCCAGCATTTCTTCAAAGCCGCTACGGCGCAGTTCAGCCTGTACCAACATTAATAATTCTTCGTAACGGGGCTCCACCACTTCTGCCAGCGTTTGCCGCGCCAATTGCCTAGGCGGCCGGTCGCCAACACTGGGCACTTCGATGGTTTCATCTTCTCGGGCCAGTTGCGTTAGCGCGCAGGCATATTTAATTTTGATTTCTTCGGCGTATTGGGTCGGTGTCCGCAGGGCCACGGCAATATCATTGGTGACCTGATCGCCGGCAATCGGAATCACTGCGGTATGGCGAATAGCGCCATCAACAAACACTGCAATATCCGTGGTACCGCCACCGATATCCACCAGACAAACGCCCAGTTCTTTTTCGTCCTGTTCCAGTACCGAATAGCTTGATGCCATTTGTTCGAGAATAATGCCGTCAACCACCAGGCCACAGCGCTCGATACATTTGGTGATGTTTTGCGCAGCACTGACCGCGCCGGTGATCAAATGCACTTTGGCTTCCAGACGCACGCCGGACATACCGATCGGCTCGCGAATACCTTCCTGATTATCGATAATGAATTCCTGCGGCAACACATGGAGTAATTGCTGATCGCCGGGGAAATGCACGGCGCGGGCCGCATCCAGCACCCGGTCCAAATCGCCCTGAGTGACTTCTTTATCGCGAATCGCCACCGTGCCATGCGAATTCAGACTGCGGATATGACTGCCGGCGATACCAGCAAATACTGAATGAATTTGGCAGCCAGCCATTAACTCGGCTTCTTCGACGGCGCGCTGAATCGATTGCACCGTTGATTCGATATTGACCACCACGCCTTTTTTCATGCCCCGCGCCGGATGGGAGCCGATGCCGATAATTTCCAGCTTGTTATCGTTGGGGCCGGCATCATGAATCGGTGCGGCGACAATCGCCACCACTTTAGAGGTGCCAATATCCAATCCGACAATCAGTTCGCGTTCGTTTTTCTTAGACATCATACGGTTCCGTTAAAATCGGGTTGCTGGCCGCTTTTCCATTGCACAGCTAGGCCATTGGTATAGCGCATATCAATCGTTGCAATCAGCTCGCGGTAAACCGCCAGCTGGCCGCCAAATACGCGAATAAATCGTTGCAGCCGGGCTTCACTGTCAGCTCGTCCCAGTTGTAGTTGTAATTCGTTATTAAAGGTCATGCCCCAACTGCGTCGTTCATCCATACGCAAACTACGAATCCGTAACGCCAGTGCATTCAGATCCTGTTGCATAGCAACCACTCGCCGGGCCATCATTTCGCTGCTACCTTCCGGGCCGTGCAGTTGCACCAGTCCTTCCGGAAAGCTGGCCAGCTCAGGGAAAAAAACCTGACCACGATTATTGACCAGCCCATCTTCATTCCAGCGGGCAATCGCCTGATGTTCAGTAACAATCAGATGTAAGGTATCGGGCCAGACACGGCGCACCTGAATTTGGTCGATCCAAGGGAGTTGCTCGGCCGCTTTCCGCAAGCCTGCTACATCAACATCAATAAAGCTGCCGGTGACATAGGGCTTCACTATCTGCTGTAATTGTTGGCGATCGGTATGTTGTAATTCACCTTCAACGGTGACATGCAAAACCGGCAAGGTATCTTCCTGATGCAGATAAAACCCTGCACCAATCAATACCAGTAACGTCACTAAGGTCAGCGTCACCCGCAACCGCTGCCCCCAGTCAATGGGTTGACGTGGTTTTTGCGGTGCGTTGCGGGTGGCACCGGCTTTAACGCGACGTTCAGCAATCATGGCACCACCTGCAAGCTGTTTTCGAGGATCCGCCAGCACAGTTGTTGAAAGTCCATACCGGCCTGCTTGGCTGCCATCGGTACCAGACTATGGTCGGTCATACCCGGCACACTATTGGCTTCTAACAGACAGAAGTTACCGTTACTGTCGGCCATCAAATCAATCCGGCCCCAACCGCACATTTGCAATGCATTAAAGGCGGTTAATGCCAGGGTTTGGCAGATTTTTTCCTGGTCAACTTCAAGGCCACAGGGACATAAATATTCAGTGGTATTGGCCTGATATTTAGCTTCATAATCATAAAAAGCTCGCGGTGTTTTCAGCCGAATTACCGGCAATGCCTCGCCATCCAAAATGCTGGCGGTGTACTCAGCGCCATTCACCCACTGTTCGGCAATCACATCATGGTCGTATTGCAGCGCCAAACTGATAGCTGCTTTGAGATCCTCACCATCGACCACTTTGCTCATGCCAATACTGGAGCCTTCATTGACCGGTTTAATGACCAGCGGCAAACCGAGTTTTTTGACCAGTGCTACCGGCTCAGTGCTAATATTGATATGCTCAAATTTTGGAGTTGGCAGACCTTGCTGCTGCCAAATCAATTTGCTGATGCGTTTATTCATTGACAGCATGGCGCCAGTAACACTGCTGCCGGTAAACGGCAGTCCCATGGTTTGCAACAAGCCCTGAATTTCGCCGTCTTCACCGCCACGGCCATGTAGAATGACAAACGCGCGATCATAATTGCCATGGCGTAACGTGACATCGACCTGTTTATCAACATCAATACCGACAGCATTAATGCCTTGCGCTTGTAACGCGGTCAGCACCGCACCACCGCTGCGTAATGAAATTTCACGTTCGGCGCTGCGGCCGCCCATCAATACGGCAACCCGGCCAAAAGCTTTAGGATCGGTGACCCGGCGACTCATGCGTGCTCTCCAATGATATGGACTTCCGGAGTCAACGTAACACCGTGTTGCTGCTCAACTTTTTGCTGGACCAATTTGATTAACGATTCAATATCAGCGGCGCTGGCGCTGCCATCGTTAACGATGAAATTGGCATGTTTTTCCGAGACGCTGGCACCACCAATATGCAGACCTTTAAGTCCGGCGCTCTCAATTAAACGGCCGGCGAAATCACCCTGCGGATTACGAAACACAGATCCTGCACAAGGCTGATTGGTGGGCTGGCTGGCATTACGTTTTCGAAGCAGCGATTTAATCAAGTCCATTTCCACCTGCGCATCACCTTCGGCAAAGACTAAGGTCGCGGCGGCAAACCATTCATTGGCCGGCGCTTTTACATAACGATAATTCACTTCAAATTCACCAGCAGGATATTGTTTTAATTCGCCGCTGCGATTGACCGTGGTGACGCTTTGCACAAACTGCCAGGTTTCACTGCCGTGGGCACCGGCATTCATCGCCAATGCACCGCCAAACGTACCCGGAATCCCAGCCAGAAAAGCG
>JAVVFF010000097.1:0-8266 GCA_032250995.1 Methylophaga sp.
GTACTGCCGATATCAATCAGCAAAGCGTCAGAATACTGTTTTGCCAGCCAACTGCCAGTGGCCAGCCAGTTCATCGAGGCAACCTGCCGCCAGTGTTGTTTGGCGTCGGCTAAATTCAGCCAGGTTTGTGACTGACTGAAAACGTGGCAGTTGGCTGCTGTTAAATAAGCGGTAATGGTGTTAATAATGTCAGTAACACCTTGCTGGCGATTGGCAAAACAATCAGCTGATTCCCCGGTCATGGTAATAAAATGCTGATCCTGATGATTATCCAGCAGCGCCAGCGCTTGTTTGAGTGACTGTACCAAACCGTCAATACCCTGCCACAGCGGACAGGCCAATTCGATACTATTAGTCAACTGGCCCCGCCGATCGCAGCGGGTTACTTTTAAATGCGCGCCGCCGATATCCCAGCCGGAGAAAAATTGCCCTGACTCAGCCACGCGCAGCACCGTGTTCAATGGGTATGATCGACTGATAAAGCAGCGCTGCCGGTGACAGCCCCGTTTGCTGAAGCTGATTAAAGGAACTGGTTAAACGCGGATTAATATCGACGATCCAGACCTGTTGTTCATTAACCAAAATATCAATACCGATAAAACCTGATAATCCCGGCATTATTTGTAGTAATTGATCGACCAATAACTGCGCCTGCGTCTGGCAAAAGGTGACTGGGTAAGCCACGGCAATATTAGCGCCTAGATAGGAAAACTGCTGGTCGATATTAATAAGCTGTTGATTTAAAGATAAGATCTGCGCGCTTGCGTCAATAAACAACGATAAACTCATCGCTTGTGCCGTTATAAAGGGTTGGACGATTTGCTGGTTGCGTTTAGCAGTTGGCAGCCTTTGCAAATATGCCGTTGCCAGATTCTCATCAGCAAAATAAAAGGTATCAACGCAGCCGGCGCCATCGTTGGGCTTACACACTATCGGGCCCGTAAATAACGGCTGATTTAACCAGTCTTCAGCGGGTTGTGTTTCAACGGTGGGCAGGCCATGTTGCAGTAAATACTGACTGCAATGCAGCTTATCGCTGCAAAGCGTAATCACTTCGGGTGAACTGCCCAGCAACGTGTTACCGGCATCTAACACGGCCTCAACCAATTGCTGCAAAATGCCGTCTGTTTCCGGGGCGATTAGCAAAAATAATGTTTCGTTGCGTAAACATTGCTGCCAGACTTGCTGATACTGTGTTTTATTGGCAATCGACAGGTTGTGTGCGCCAGGTAAAGCCGCCAGCCGTGTATCGCGCAAAACTATCGGCTGAAAAAGGCTATTGGCGAGCATATCACGGACCATCGCCCGCAACATTGCATCCCCTTCGTCGGCAAGTTCGGCAGGCAATGCCTGATCTTGCAGGGCACCACTGGTAAAATGTTCGTAGACAACTATTTTCATATTTTTAAAAGGCTGAGGTCAGGTGCAGATTATACCGGTCATTGATGTGCTAAAGGGGCAGGTGGTGTTGGCGCAAGGAGGGCGTCGGGTCGATTATCCTTTATTAGCCTCAGTACTGACTAAGGCAACCGAGCCGGCAGCCGTTATCGAAGATTTACTGGTTTTTTATGCTTTTAAAACGCTTTATATCGCTGATTTAGACAGTATTGAAGGGGCGCCGCTAAATCGGCAGTTTTATCAGGATTTAGCGCAAAAATTTCCGGATCTGCAGATTTGGCTGGATGCCGGCATTCGCAAAGCCCAGCATTTAAAAAAATCGCCACCGGCAGTGAATATCCGCTGGGTGGCCGGCAGTGAAACCTTGCCCTGCGTTTATGCTGCAGCCGAGTTGGATAATTGGATTTTATCGCTGGATTTTCGGGATGACCAACTGCTGGGAGATGACCGTTGGCTGGTGGATAAGGCCGTATGGCCGGCCCAGGTAATCGTAATGGATTTGGACGCCGTAGGTCGGCATTCGGGACCAGGTTATTTGCGATTAGAGTCACTTACCACAAAACACCCGCAGCAACAGTGGATTGCCTCTGGTGGTATTCGGAATGCTCAGGATTTACAAAAACTGGCGGCAATGGGCATTACCTCAGTATTATTGGCCAGCGCTTTGCATAAAGGCAATATTTCAGCCAAACAGCTTGCAGCTTTAGCCGCCAACAACGCATAAAAAAACCGCCCTCAATTGAGGGCGGTTTCTTATCAAACAAAAACCAATCGGGCTTATTTAGCGCCGAAAGGATGTTCGCTGGTTTTGTACTGAGCAACAACATCAGCTGCTTTTGGCTCACGAGCAATAGCGCGTTTGATAGCTTCTTTCGTTGCACGGTAGTTCCAGTCTTGGATCTTCTGGTCACTATCAGCAGTTGGTGAAATAAAGACACCCACGCAAATAAAGCAATCATCAGCTTCAGCCATTGGGATAGTGCCATCTTCCACACATTCAGCAACGGCTAATGAGACACCGCGTTGAGCCGGGCCGAACATTTGCACGGCTTGTTTCATGTTTTTGATTGTTACTTTATTAAACATGACGGTCGCTGGTTTGACCATCAGGTTAGGCGCAACGACTGCCAACAGACCATTAACACCTTGTTTTTGGTCGGTCATAGTGCGGCAGAAGGCATCTTCTGCAGCTGAGCCACGTGGGCCCATTAATAAGTCAATATGTGAAACGTTGTCTAAGTCACCATCTTCGATGACCAGAGATTCACCTACGAGTACGCGATCGATTACTGGCATGTTATGTTTTCCTGTTCCAAAAAAATTGTCAAAAAGGCTCATTTTTTCCGCTCCTCAAGAAGCGGTTAATACGTAATAAAGGAACGTATCACCTGCTCAGCGCCGCCCGCTATGTGCATTGAGCTACTGAAATTCGATTGGCGTCAGCCTGTGACAAAGCATGCAGCAATAATGCAGCTGCGCAAATGTCGGCGGTGGTACCCGGATTGATGGCTAGACGCTTTAATTGTTGGTCCCAGTCCCTGAGCTCGTGTTGCATAGAACGTAAAGTGGGGGTGTTATTCATTTTTGCAATAAAAAATTGCGCATTTTCTGAAATTACCTGAGCTTGGTGCCGTGAAAATTTACGGCTGATCAGTGTGTCTGGGACACGTGATAAGACATTAAGATACGCGAAAGCGGTGGCCCATTCAACCTTTTCTCCACAATTCAGCGAATTTGTCAATTGCTTAAAGGCGATTTCCCATACTTCCTTGTAATTATTGACATATTGCCGGGCGATACTGTCACGGTTTTGCGCTAAAAACATCGCTTCACGCAGGGTCACGGTTGGTTTGCGGCGGATGTCCTGTTCGCTGGTTTCGCCAAGATTACCAGCCTCGGCCATCTGTATCGCCTGATAACAGTCTTCTGCATCGGCAACAGTCAGGTTTTGCAGTACCTCTTCCAGTGCTGCTGGCAATTCTGAAAACTGAGAACATTGCCAGGATGCCTGAGTAATCGGCGCAAATAATAAAATGATACCCAGGTTAGTATTACAATCGACCACCTGCCGGGTGGCAATCACCGCCTGCAAAATCCGCTGACCAACTGTGAAATCAGGCTGAGCCATCACCGGGGCGATGGCTGCGGCACTGCGCAGAAAATCATCGATCTGCATTTGATGGCCGCCACTGTCAGGATTGACGTTACCTGGTTTAGGTGCCATCACCTCTTGTTCGCAGGCCCAGTGAATGCAATCTGCCAACTGTTGTTCAGACAGCATGATCGGACACCGACCGCGCTTGATTGTTGCCAATACGCCGCGCCACCATGTGGGCAATAGGTGCCGCAATATCGGCGCCGGTTGCCTGAAATAACCCTTTCCAGGCGGGCACACTATTCACTTCTAAAATACTGAACCGGCCATTATGATCCTGAATCAAATCAACGCCGGCATAAGGCGCTTCAACAGCGCGGGTGGCTGCCAAAGCCAAATCACGCATTTCATCGGTGACGGTGGCGGCAAAACATTGTGCGCCCTGGGCAAAATTGGTGATCCAATGATCAGAGCGACGCGACATTGCGGCTATTAATTGATTATCAATAATCATTAACCGCCAGTCCTGCCAGGCACCTGGCTCGGTGGGTAACACATAACGTTGTAAATAAAACGCCTCGCCAACCGGTGCAATGAAATCCAACTGCTCCAGATCATCAATCCGAATGATGCCTTTACCCTGACAGCCAAATAGGGGTTTCATCACCACTGAGTAACCCGCTGCCAATTCACGGTGAATAATGTCGACCGCCTGCTGACGATCTTCGCAGGCCCAGGTAGGCGGCGTATTTAACCCGGCCAGAGCTAACCGCAGCGAAGTACGCGCCTTATCAACGGTCAGTTCAATAACATTGGCAGGGTTTAGTACTGGCACACCTAACTCTGCCAGCGTATGTAACACATCCATACGCAGCGTGATTTGTTCCAGACTGCCCGGCGCAATACCACGTACCAGTACGGCATCCGGCAATTGCTTGGTAAACCCCGGAATATAAAGCCGTTGTGGCAAGCTTAAATCGATCCGGCAAAATGCTAAATCGCAGTAAACTGTCTCGATGCCCAGCGTCGCAAACGCCGCCGTAAGCTGTTCGCTGTGCCAGCCGTGGGTATCGTTAAAAATGGCGACGCGGGGTTTTTGCATACGCCTTTACAGGCCGAAAGACTGGGTCAGTAATCCGGCATTCAGTTCACCGGCAGTAAAGCTATGGCCGGTTTGGGTATTGGTGACGATAACCTTGGCCGGGCTGAATAACATTGGGTCAATTTTGAAAAAGTCGTATTCATAGGCTTTGAAAATTTCGCCAAATGGCCGGCCATAATCTGCTGAGGTATTGCTGGGCATTTTTTCGGCTAACTCGCGGGCCTCATCATCACTGGCATCAACAAATAAATGTACGCTGCCGCCATAAAGAATTGCGTCATTAGTGCGGCCCATGCCGGTCATAAAATCACCGCCGGGTGGGGCCACCGGGGTGCTGCCATAACCATCAACGATTTTCTCTAATGGAAAATGTACGGTATGGGCTTTATGTAAGGCGACTTCCAGTACCCGGATGGCAATTTGCATAACACCGGTCAAGCTGGTGGTTGGCGTCAGAATCAGGGTCAGGTTTTCCGGTTTGATGCCGCAGTTATCGGCGATTTTATCGGCAATGGCGACCGGCGGCAGCTTATCGACTTCCAGCACGATGACCGTGGTATCGGCCTGATCCTGATAGCCAAATTCTTTAAATAATTCCTCGCGGGCTGCCAGCGCACGACCGGGTCCCGATCCCAAAGCGAAGAATTTAACGTCATCGGCTTTATGCGACAAACTCCAGCCAGCATACTGACTGCCGAGGCAGCTCAAAACAGGCGTTTTGGCATGCACATTGACCGACCACGGCCAGTTAGCAAAGCCACTTTGGCTGCCCATGGTCACGGTAGCCAACCCACCCATACAAATTTCACCAATACGCCGGCCGGCTTCCAGACCACCTCGGGCGTTGATACCGGCATCTACAATCCGCGTTCCATTACCGAGCGTAGTAATTGCCAGTTGCAACGCCTGAGCATCGTTGATTAAAGCATCGACTAAAGGCTGACAAGCGGCGTTGACGCTGGTCCAGTTGGCAGAGAGCGTAGTCATTAACAAAATCCTGTGATTAATTCAAAAATGCCATTATACGCGATGCATTTTTGCCCCGCAGTTCAGTCCTGCTTGCGATAAGCTTGTAATACGGAATCGATGGCCTGCAAACGGGCTTTTTTCAGCGCCTTGGCAATGGCCAATCCCTGCAGGCCGGCTTTGATAAAGGCATCAGTTTTGACGGCCAATGCGGCAGCAAAACAAGCCTGAAACGCGGCTTTTTCCGGCATTTCAGTCGTTTCATAACCGGGCCGGCCCCGAAAATCTGCTTCACCTGCCAGCAAATATTGGTTAAACCGATCCGGCCGGCGAAAACTATCAAGTTTTTCAAACACGGCTAACACTGCTTCAGCAGGCAGGGTAAATAAACGATGCACTTCGGTATGCAGTTCAGCAACTTTAATAGCCAGTGTTTGCAGATCCCGCGGGACTTTCAGTCGCTGACAAAGTTGTTGAGTCAGTCTGATACTGCGCGCTTCATGATCCTGATGGCCAGGCAGGATATCGGCAGGTGTTTCGCCTTTGCCAAGATCATGACACAGCGAAGCAAAGCGCACCGCCAGATCATCGCTGAGTTTAGCGGCCTGATCCAACACTAGCATCACATGGACGCCGGTATCGACTTCCGGATGCCATTGGGGATGTTGTGGTACGCCAAATAATTTATCAATTTCCGGAAATAAAATAGCCAGAGCACCTACTTCGCGAAGCGTATAAAAAAAGCGCGACGGTGTTTTTTCAGCCAGTGCTTTGGCAGTTTCCTGCCAAACGCGTTCAGCGACCAGATGATCCAATTCGCCAGCGTTAATCATCTGGCTAATCAACGTTTTGGTGTCATCGGCAACTTTAAAATCAAAGCGGGCAGCAAAACGGGCCAGTCGTAATACCCGCACCGGATCTTCGGCAAAAGCCGGCGACACATGACGCAAAATACCCGCCTGTAAATCCTGCTGGCCGCCGAACGGATCAATAATGTCACCATCAGCCGATTCAGCAATGGCATTAATGGTTAAGTCGCGGCGTTGTAGATCCTCTTCGAGACTGACATCGGGGGCGGCATAAAAATCAAAGCCATGATAGCCGGGGCCGGTTTTACGTTCAGTGCGGGCCAGCGCGTATTCTTCATGGGTTTGTGGATGCAAAAACACCGGGAAATCTTTGCCAACCGGCCGATAACCCTGCGCCAGCATAGTTTGCGCATCGGCGCCCACCACCACCCAATCATGATCGTTAACGGGCAGACCAAGCAGTCGATCCCGGACGCAGCCACCGACCTGATAAATTTGCATCAGCGGGTTACGGTCTTGCCGGGCGCACTGCCGGCATGCGCTCACTAAGCGGAATAATCGGCCGCTTTAATTGGTAATCAAATGTCGCGGTATAACTCATCACGGCGCGAATATAACGGCGGGTTTCGTTAAAGGGGATATTTTCCGCCCAGATATCAGCCGGCAGCGGGCCTTTTTCCGGCAGCCAGCGCTGTACCCGGTGCGGCCCGGCGTTATAAGCGGCAGTCGCCAGTACCGGGTTGCGTTGCAAATCTTCATAAACTTTATGCAAATAACGACTGCCAATCTCAATGTTGCGCTGCGGCTTATACAATTCAGCAACCGATTGCAGTGGTTTGTTTAACAACTGCGCCGTAGCTTTGCCGGTGGCGGGCATGACCTGCATCAGTCCCATTGCGCCGGCGTGTGAGCGTGCTTCAGGGTCAAAAGCACTTTCCTGCCGGGCGATTGCCAGCAACCAGGCGACATCGAGTTTTTGCTGTTTGGCTGCTCGCAGCATGTCTTCGCCATAAAGCACCGGAAAACGCTGATCCAGCGCATCCCAATATTGGGCGCGGCCGAGCAGGGCAATGGTCTGATTATGCCAATTCCATTGGTGGGTTTCTAAAGACAATAACTGTAATTGACGGGCTGTTAAGGTGTTTTGTAAATAATAAGCTTCGCGGCGGGCTTCCAGATCTTCACCGATATGATAAAACTCATATAAACGCTGATAGGCCGGCATTGCTTTCAGTTCTGCCAGTTCTGCGGGTTCTGCGACAATCGGCCTTGGATTCATGCTGTACTCAGCACCCAGTCGGTCAGCCGCCAAAAATGCGTAATAATCCCGTTGGCTAATTAGCGTTCGCCAAATGGCCTGCGCAGCAGTTTTTTCACCGGTTTTGTCAAGACTGCGGGCCAACCAATATTGCCATCGGGTTTCTTGTTGGGTGTTGTCATCAAGACTGGCGATGGCGGCTTTAACAGCCGGCCAGTCTTGTTGCCATAGCGCGGCACGCACCCGCCACGGTTCATTAGGAGTGTCAGCAAAATATTGCAATGCTTCATCCTGACGATTCAAAGCTGCCCACAGGCCGATTTCACGTTGTATGGCGTGCCGCTGATCATCACTGAACTGATACGCTGATTTTAAGCGCTGCCAGTGAAAATAGGCTTTATCAGGATTTTGACGCGCTAACCGGCTCAGACCATGAACAATAATTTCCCGCGATAACGGCAGATCCTTGGCAAGGCTGACCCGGTCATGTTCTACCGCCGCTGGCAGTTGTGCGAGCAGATTTACTGGATTGCTGTGAATTTGTTGCCAGCGCTCGGTCCAGGCCTGCGCTGTGGCGGCTGCATCAACCGTTTTAGCCAAATAGCTGGCCAGTGAAAATTGTTGTGCGCGTAAACTCA
>JAVVFF010000098.1:0-8255 GCA_032250995.1 Methylophaga sp.
GTTTGTTTCGCGCCCATATAGACGATTGGCGGGCAGTGGTTGACTGCATCATGATTGATACCAATTATGATGGTGACGTGTTTAAGGTGTCGCTCTCAGATATTCCCGCCAAAAAAACTGACCTTGTTACCGGCAGTTATCAATTACCCATCAAAAATCACCAGGCTACGGTCGCCGTAAAAATCATTGATATGCTGGGTGAAGAATTGATTATTACTGCCAAGCCATAATAAGGCAGGTTGCAAGCATTAAGCATTAAGCATACAGCCATCGCAATTAAATCAGCGGCTTGTCCAGATAGGGTGATAGGGAGTGCGCTATTTGAAAAAACAGGATAATCAAAATTTATCTTTGCCCCTATTTAGCGATAATGCTGATAAAAGCAGGGCTTTATTGGCGCCGTGGCCTGACGGCCAACGTTTTCCTGTTAATGAAGAGGGGCATACCGTTGCCCAGACGGTGGAATCAGATCTCCGCGATTCAAAGCAGCCGTTATTGGTGACAGGGTATGCTTCACTGGACCGGTTGATTGATTTTGCTGCCAGTTGTGACCAGACAACTTCCGTTCGGTTATTACTGGGCAGCGAACCGTTTGATTCACAACGTGACAGCTTTGAATTAGGCAGCCATTCATTCAGCCGTGAGATTGAGCATTATTGGTTGCAGCGTGGCATATCCTTAATGCTTAGTGCCAAGCTGGCAATTTGTATTGAAAGGTTGAAAGATGGCCGCTTACATGCCCGTTATCTAGCCGGTAATAAAAGGCTGCATGCCAAAATATATCTGGCAGATGAGGCTGTGACCATTGGCTCAAGCAATTTCACCCGTCCCGGTTTTCAGTCGCAACACGAAGCTAATGCACGTTTTGTCCGCAGCAAAGAGCCTGCCCGATATCAGCAAGCTCAGATAATCGCGGAGAATTTCTGGCAATTAGGCCGGGATTACAATCAGCAGTTATTGGCTTTATTGGAACGGTTACTGCAATTTGTAAGCTGGCCGGAGGCGCTGGCCAGAGCCTGTGCTGAATTACTTGAAGGTGACTGGGCACGTGATTATCTGGAGCGGGATAATCTTAACGATATCGAAAAGCTTTGGCCTTCGCAGCGTAAAGGCATTGCGCAGGCACTTTATATTTTGGACAACCACGGTAGCGTGCTGATTGCTGATGCAACCGGCGCTGGAAAAACCCGGATGGGTGCTAATTTGATCGGTGCAGTGCGGGATCATAACGTCCGTGCCAATCGTCTCAGGCAAGGCATGCCGGTAATGATTTGTCCGCCGACTGTTAAAGAAAGTTGGGAGCGTGAGGCCACGCAGAGTTCAACGCCATTGAGGGTACATTCTCACGGTGAGTTAAGCCACTCACGCAGCCGGGCACATGATCACACCATCGATTCGTTGCGACGTTCACAGATTTTATGTGTAGATGAAGGCCATAACTTCCTCAATATGGGCTCAGCCAGAACCCAGCAAATTCTGAGAAATATGGCGGATCATGTGTTGCTGTTTACCGCAACGCCAATTAATAAAAGTGCCTCGGATTTATTGCGGATCGCTAATATGCTCGGTGCGGACAATCTGGATGATAAAACTGTTGAGACTTTCAGACAGATGTTGGGGGCAAAAAAACTCAGCCGCGCTTTGGCTGATAAAGAAATTGAGATATTACGAACAGCAATCCGCAAGTTCACCGTCCGCCGAACTAAAAACCAACTAAACCAAATGGTCGATATGGAGCCGGAAAAATACCGGGATCATACGGGCAGAACCTGTCGTTATCCTATTCATAAAGCACGACTTTACCAACTCGATGAACCGCTGACAGACAGAGAGATTGCGTCACAAATACGCGACTTAACCGGACAACTCTACGCCGTTTCATACTTTGTTAAACCCATTGAGATGCCAGTGATTTTGCGACAGCAAGGTGTCAGTGAGGAGCGGTTTTTACAAGGCAGACTGAATTCGGCGAAAAAGATCGCCAGTTACGTCATTATGTCATCGCTGCGCTCCTCCCGTATCTCTCTGGCAGAACATATACAGGGAACACGCAAAGCAGCTACAGATTTTGGTTTAAAACATTTTACCAAGCAAAACATGAGTACTGGCGCTGCTGAGAAATTACTCGAACTTCAAGGCAAGGTGCCGGTAAACAAGTTATCAATAGCTTTGCCTGACTGGCTAACGGAACCGAAAGCACATAAAGCAGCCGTTGCCAATGATTGGAAAATATATAAAAAAATATATGCATTGCTGAGAGAGATGAGCGATACCCGGGAGCGCCAAAAAGCAGACCATCTGCTTAACTTGATTAATAAGCATCATTTACTGCTGGCATTTGATAGCCGCCCAATTACCTTAGCGTATCTGGCAAAGCTGATTCAAACTCCGGGTTCAAGCACCCGGGTGTTAGTCGCAACAGGAGAAAGTCAGGACAAGAAAAAACAGATAATGGAGGCATTTAAACATGGCTCTACGGAGAAAAATCTCATTGGCTTATGTTCAGATAGTCTGGCAGAAGGGGTCAATCTGCAGCAGGCCTCAGTGATGGTACATCTGGATATGCCCAGTGTGGTCAGAATTGCCGAACAGCGGGTAGGCAGGGTAGATCGAATGGATAGTCCGCATGATCAGATTGCCGTCTGGTGGCCGGATGATGCCGCGGAGTTTGCCATTTCTTCTGACGAGCGCTTTGTCGAGCGATATGAAACCGTCGAAAATTTGTTAGGTTCTAATATGTCGCTTCCGGAGGGGATGAGCTCGAACAAAACCGAGCCTGTTAAATACACGACAATGCTGCAGGAGTTTGAACGGCAAATGGCCGTTGATGAGTGGGATGGTATTACCGATGCATTTATGATGGTCAGAGCGATGATAGAGGGGGACTCTTCGCTTATAACAAATGAAACCTATCACCATTACAGACAGATTAAAACCAAAGTACTGTCCAGAGTCAGTTTAGTAAAAGCTCAAAGCCCATGGGCATTTTTCTGTCTGTCAGCTGGTACCTTTGCCACGCCCCGCTGGCTGATGTTGCCCGGTTTGTCGTCTATGCCATTACATGATTTAGATGACATCAGTATGGCTTTGCGGGAGCGTCTGTCAGATGTGCCAAAAGAAACGTTACCAATGGATACCAGATCAATAAGCATCCTGGAGCATTTCATCAGGCAATTACCTAAAGTCGAGCGATCATTATTGCCCAGACGAAAACAACGCGCCTTGGAGCAACTTGAAAAATTATTGGAAGCTTATATCAAAAAAGTCAGTGCTGAACGAAATCAGGAACGACTTGATAACTATCAGGAATTGTATAGCGCTCTCAGTCGGCCACTTCCTGATTATCAACCCAACTGGGATGAAATTGCATCAAGATGGTTGGATCTTATCCGGCCGATTTGGTACCAAAAATTGCACAGTTCACGAATCAAGTTATTAATGTTGAAAGATCTGCAAAAGGATCTGCTGGGACGCGAAGAAACGTTAGGTCCTATGTTAATTGACGCTTTCTCAACGTTTCCAAGACAGAAAAAAATCGACGAACGGATTATGGCCTGTATTATCGGTGTGTCAGTCGAAGCTAATCAAAATGTTTAAATTAATTATAAAAATGCAGCATGCTTATTTAGCTAAAAATAGGGTGATTTTGTGCTAACGGTTATTTACAGCAATAGCATGCAGCAACTTGCTGGCCGTCTTATCGCCCAAATGCAGGCAACGCCGTTGTCGCCACTGCAACCAGAAACCATTATGGTGCAAAGTAATGAGCTGGCGCGCTGGTTAAATTTAACGCTGGCAACACAACAGTCGGTTGCCGCGCATCTGCAATTTCCGTTTCCGTCTGCCTGGTTATGGCGTCTGTTTCGTTCGGTATGGTCGGATGTGCCGCGAGAATCACCGTATGCCACCGATGCTATGGCCTGGAAAATCTTCAAATTGTTGCCAACTGTTGCTAACGATCCAAAGTTTGTGGAAATAAGTCGTTATCTTGGCGAACAACAAGATCCCCGTAAAGCCTATGATTTAGCTCAGCGCATTGCCGATAGTTTTGACCAGTATTTAATGTACCGCCCGGACTGGATCGCCAGTTGGGAAGCCGGCCATACACCAAACTGGCAAGCGGCGTTATGGCAATTATTAACCAAAGACGATAAAGCGCCATTACATCGCGCCCGCTTATTACAGCGAATGCAGCAGGCGTTAAATGATGGCAGTTTCCCGGTGGATATTTTGCCGCAACGCTTATCGATATTTGGCTTAAGCGCCTTGCCGCCGGTGTATCTGGATTTGCTGGCGGCGATTGCAGAGCTCTCCGAGGTTGATATTTATTTACTGTCGCCAAGTGAGGATTACTGGGCAGATTTACGCAGCGGCAAACAGCAAGCCCAGCAATTATTGCTGCTGGAAGACAATACCGACATCGAGATGGGACATCCGCTGTTGGCCAGTCTCGGCAAAATCGGCCAGACGTTTTTTGCTCAGCTGCAGGAAAAACCGCATACCGCAGAAACCCATTACCTGCCGCCAGAGCCGGCCGATCTGCTCAGCCAGCTCAAAGCCGATATTTACCAATTAGATCCTGATAACACCACGATCCCCGTTGATAAAGAAGATGATTCGCTGCAAATCCATAGCTGCCACAGCCCGCTGCGTGAGGCTGAAGTGCTGCATGACCAGCTGTTAAATTTATTTCAGCAGCATCCGGATTTATCACCCACCGATGTATTGGTAATGACCCCGGATATCGATTTGTATGCACCGGCGATTGAAGCGGTATTTAGCAGTCAGCCGGCGTCGCGGCATATTCCATACAGCATTGCCAATCGCGGTGATGCCCAGCAGCAGGCGATTATCAGTGCTTTTGACGGATTGCTGGCCTTGCCGCAGTCGCGATTTGATGTTGAAAGCATCATGGCCTTGCTGGAATGCGCCGCCATTCAGCGCCGCTTTCAGTTAAATAATCAGGCACTTGAATGGATCCGCGATTGGCTGCAACAAACCTATATTCGCTGGGGCTTTTCGGCAGAAGATAAAACGGCGCTGGATTTACCGGCCAATGCCGCCAATACCTGGCGCAGTGGTTTGGATCGATTGCTTTTGGGTTATGCCTTATCACCGACAGATGACGATCAATGGCAGCTTTTCGAAGGGCAATTACCACTCGCCGGGATTAGTGGCGAACGCGCGCAAATGGTGGCCCAGTTAAATCTGTTTATCGAACAATTGGTGAATTTGCGTAATGCCTTAAAACGGCCACGCATACCAGAAGACTGGCAACAATATTTATTGCAGTGCCTGAGCCAGATTATGTCGGTAGAAGGCGAGGCCGAACAATTGCAATTGGATGCGTTGTTAGCCGCCATACAGCATCTGGCAGAGTCGTCAGTGCAGGGCGGTTTTAATGAAACGATTGGCATTGAAGTCATCCGTGACTGGTTAAAGTTACATATTGAACTGCCCGGCGCTGAACATCAGTTTATGGGTCGTGGTGTCACGTTTTGCGACATGGTACCGATGCGCAGCATTCCCTTTGATGTAGTCTGTTTACTGGGTATGAATGACAGCAGTTTTCCGCGGCGGCAACCGAAACCCGGCTTTGATTTATTATCGACGCATTACCGGCCCGGTGATCGTTCACGACGTGATGATGATCGTTATTTATTTCTTGAGGCGATGTTATCGGCCAACCGGCATCTGTATATCAGCTATGTCGGTGCCAGCATTCATGACAACACCGATATTCCGCCGTCAGTGCTGGTCAGTGATTTACGGGATGTCATCAATCAACGTTTTGTTGATGACAAAGGCCAGCTGGTCTGGCCGCAGCTATTAACCCAGCATCCGTTACAGGCATTTAGCCGCCGTTATTTTGATGGCCAAACCGCTAAATTATTCAGCTTTAATGCTGCTGCCTGCCCGCCGCCAACAGATGAAAAGTTTGTCCATAACTGGTTTGCCGAAAGCTTGCCCGAAGCCGATGACAGCTGGCGATTTGTCAGTCTGAATCAGCTCATTAATTTTTTCAGCCATCCGGCGCGTTATCTTGCTGAGCAGCGGTTGGGCATTTATTTTGAAGACAGTGCCGCAACGCTGGAAAGCCGCGAACCGTTTGCTTTAAATGGCCTCGAAGCCTGGTCAGTAAAACAGCAATTATTGGCGGGCCGAATGCAGGATGTGACGACCGAACAAATCCAGCCAGTGATTGCTGCCAGTGGCGTCTTGCCGCAGGGGCAATTCGCTGATTTGCTATTTAACCAGCAACTGGCAACGGTTGATGCATTTGCCGAGCAACTGAAACCGCTTAAACCCAGTACGCCATTAGATCCGCTGGCTTTTGAAATAGCTTGCGGCGAATTTACCGTGACCGGTCAATTGCAGGGCTTGTCGGCAACCGGCCTGTTGCAATATCGGCTGGGTAAAACCCGAGCCAGCGACTTATTGCGGCTGTGGTGCAGTCATCTGCTGCTCAACTGTTTAAAACCACGGGGCGTTGCCACGCAAAGCCGCTTATTAACAGAGAACGGGCTTACTACACTTGAGGCAGTGGCTGCGCCGGAGTCGCTTTTAAGTGATTTATTGGCGATTTACTGGCAGGGCTTACATCAGGCGGTGCCGTTATTACCAAAAACCAGTTTTGCTTACGCGCAGGCAGTGTTAAACGGCGGCCGTGCCGATCCCGATACACAAGCTTATAAAAGTTGGACGACTAGCTTTACCGTCGGTGAAGATGCCGATCCGTATCATCGCTTATTGTTTAACGAGTCACCGTTAAATGAAGCGTTTCAGACTTTGAGTTTGCAGGTTTATCAGCCGATTTGGGATGCCATGCAAGGCGGCAACGCATGAAATCATTTGATTTACAGCAGACTGCCTTACAGGACAGCAATCTGATTGAAGCCAGTGCCGGCACCGGCAAAACCTATACGCTGGCCGGCCTGTATTTACGATTGATCCTTGAGCAACAGCTCAATATCGAGCAGATTCTGGTCGTGACCTATACCCGCGCTGCCACTCAGGAATTACGCGATCGCCTCAGGCAAAAACTCAGTGATGCCCGCCATGAATTATTAAAGAATCCAGCCGAACATCAAGCCGATTTAAAGCGCCTGAATCTGGCTATTCAGAGTTTTGATGAAGCAGCGATTTTTACCATTCACAGCTTTTGTCAGCAGGTACTGAAAGATTTTGCCTTTGAGTCCGGCAGCCGTTTTGAAATGGAATTGATCGGTGATGACGCGCAGATGTTGCAGGATGTCACCGATGATTTCTGGCGCCGAGAAGTGGTGCAGGCCGATAGCGAATTCAGCGCGTATTTATTGTCGCAAAAACAAAGCCCGGAATCGCTGCTGGCGGCAATTCGCAAACTGGTCGGCAAACCGTACCTGACCATTCAGCAGATTGATAAACCGGATATCAACGCCGTTAAATCGGCTTTAAAAAGTGCTTTTAACCGCGTCAGCAAAGCTTGGCAATCAGAGTCAGATGCCGTTATCGCTTTTTTGCAAAGCGGCGGTCTGAGCAAAACCAGTTTTAAGCCCGATAAAGTTGACAGCCTGATTGAATTTTTATCGGTCATTTTTGACAAAAACGAACCGCCGCAACAGTGGCCGGAATTAATGGACTTACTGAGCCCGGAAAAGCTCGAAAAAGGCCTGAAAAAGAATGTCGAATTACCCCCACTAAGCTTCTGGCCGGCGATAGCTGAATTAGCTAATTATTATGCCGAGATCAATAACTTACGGGCCGTGCAGTTACAGCATCTGCGCCTGCAATTGCTGGCCTTTATTCGCGAGCAATTACCCAAGCGCAAAGCGCAGCAACAAATACAGTCTTATGATGATTTGCTGATTAACCTTGGCGCTGCGCTGAATGGCGAGCAGGGTGAATGGCTGGTGGATCGTTTGCGTCAGCAATACCGTGCAGCACTGATTGATGAGTTTCAGGATACCGATCCGATTCAATACGATAACTTCCGGCGGTTGTTTGCCGACAGTGGGCTGCCAGTGTTTTTTGTCGGCGATCCCAAACAGGCGATTTACAGCTTTCGCGGCGCTGATATTTTTACCTATCTCAAGGCCAAGCGTGATGCGGCGCAGCAGCATACGCTCGGTAAAAACTGGCGTTCTCAGCCGGAGCTGGTCAGCGCCGTTAATCAATTATTTGCTCAGCATGATGAGCCATTTATTTATCAGCAAATTCCATTTCATTCAGTAGAAGCGGCGCGCGAAGATGCTGCGGCGTTACAGGTTGATGAG
>JAVVFF010000099.1:0-8122 GCA_032250995.1 Methylophaga sp.
ATCAATGGCTTGCAGAATCAGTTCAATGGCTTCTTCATTAGATTTTAAATCTGGAGCAAAACCGCCCTCGTCACCAACAGCCGTGTTCAAACCTTGCTTTTTCAGTACTGATTTCAGGGCATGGAAGATTTCAGTACCGGCACGCAACGCTTCCGAAAAGCTCGGCAAACCGGCCGGGATCACCATAAATTCCTGAAAATCAACGCTGTTATCGGCATGTGAACCACCGTTGACGATATTCATCATCGGTACAGGCAAAGTGCGGGCATTATCACCGCCCAGGTAACGATATAACGGCAGCCCTTTTTCATCGGCCGCAGCAACCGCGTTGGCCAGAGACACTGCCAACAAAGCATTGGCACCTAAACGTTGTTTATTGGCAGAACCATCGGTATCGATTAAACGTTGATCCAGGGCAGCCTGAACAGTCGCATCCATACCGACCACCGCAGCACGCAATTCATTATTAACCGCAGCAACCGCTTTGGTAACACCTTTACCCAAATAACGGCTGGCATCACCATCACGTAATTCCACCGCTTCGCGTTCACCGGTTGAAGCACCGGATGGCACAGCCGCCCGGCCCATCGCACCACTGGCCAGAATAACGTCAGCTTCAACGGTCGGATTACCACGCGAATCCAAAATTTCTCTGGCCCGGACATCAATAATTTTGCTCATTTCGCTCTCCGCTTATATAACCAGCCATGGCCGGTTGGCTGGTTATAAAAATTGATCTTCAATAAAATCTTGTCGTTTGACACTATGGTCAATTGCTATCAGCGTTTCCAGCAAGGCTTGCATTTGGTCCAGGGGCCAGGAATTGGGCCCATCACTAAGCGCTTTTTCCGGATCCGGATGGGTTTCCATAAAAATCCCGGCAATGCCGCTGGCAACCGCCGCTCTGGCTAATACCGGTACAAACTGGCGCTGACCACCACTTTTACCGCCCTGGCCGCCCGGTTGTTGCACTGAATGGGTGGCATCAAATACCACCGGACAATCCATTTGCCGCATGGTCGCGAGCCCGCGCATATCGGATATCAGAGTGTTATAACCAAATGAGGTGCCCCGCTCACAGAGCATGATTTTCTGATTGCCAGTAGATTTGGCTTTATCAGCAACATGGATCATATCCCAAGGCGCTAAAAACTGGCCTTTTTTGATATTAACCGGTAATCCCTGACTGGCGACATTAATAATAAAATTAGTCTGCCGACACAGAAATGCCGGCGTTTGTAAGACATCAACAACACTGGCAACTTCAGCCAGCGGCGTATCTTCATGAACATCCGTGAGCACTGGCAGACCGTAATGTTTTTTGACGTTTTCCAGCACCTTTAAGCCAGCATCAACGCCCGGGCCACGGTAGGTTTTGGTCGAAGTGCGGTTAGCTTTATCAAAAGACGATTTATAAATCAGCGAAATACCCAATTTATCGCAGATTTCTTTAAGCAGACCAGCCACATCCATGGTCATTTGTTCGCTTTCAATCACACATGTGCCGGCAATCAGAAACAGCGGCTGTTTACCGCCCACTTCAAAACCACATAAATTCATCAGTGCTGACCTCGCAGGTTGCGATTAACATTGGCGGCGGTGATAAAACCCTGAAATAACGGATGACCATGGCGTGGGGTCGAGGTAAATTCCGGATGGAACTGACAGGCGACAAACCATGGGTGGCCGGGGATTTCGATCATTTCCGCCAGGCTGTTATCCCGGGACAAACCAGAAAACATCAAACCGGCCTGCTCCAATTGTGTTTTGTAATTGTTATTAAATTCGTAGCGGTGACGATGCCGTTCACTAATTTCCGGCTGACCATAAATTTCCCGCGCCTTGCTGCCTTCAGCGAGCACACAGGGATAACCACCCAGACGCATAGTACCGCCCAAATCGGAATCTTCACTGCGCTGTTCAACACTGCCATCTTCTTTTTGCCATTCGGTGATCAAACCAATAACCGGATGCGGTGTATTGGGATCAAATTCGGTACTGAACGCGCCTTCCAGTCCGGCTTTGTGACGGGCATATTCAATAACCGCCACTTGCATTCCCAGACAAATACCTAAGTACGGAATTTTATTCTCACGAGCATATTGTGCAGTTTGAATCATACCTTCGACACCGCGCTTACCAAAGCCGCCCGGTACCAAAATCGCGTCCATATCTTTGATGCAATCAGTGCCTTGTTTTTCAATCAGCTCAGAATCGACATAATGCACATTAACCTTGGTACGGGTATGAATGCCGGCATGAATCAATGATTCTGACAGTGATTTATAAGCTTCAGTCAGTTCCATGTATTTACCGACCATGGCGATATCAACTTCGTGCTCAGGATTACTAAGACTTTCGTAGACTTGCTGCCACTGGCTTAAATCAGCCGGCGGTGCATCAATACCCAGTTGTTTGACGACAATTTCATCCAGGCCCTGGCGATGTAACTCCATCGGGATTTTGTAAATACTGTCGACGTCAACACAAGACACCACCGCATGTTCCTGCACATTAGTAAACAGTGAGATTTTACGGCGCTCGGATTCCGGCAACGGCCGATCCATTCGACAGACCAGTACATCTGGCTGAATACCAATGGTGCGCAGTTCTTTAACCGAATGCTGGGTCGGTTTAGTTTTAATTTCACCCGCTGATGCGATATACGGTACCAGCGTCAAATGAATAAATACCGCGCGATCCCTACCCAATTCGGTAGCCATTTGCCGAATGGTTTCCAAAAACGGCAACGACTCGATATCACCAACGGTACCGCCGATTTCAATCAGCGCGACATCGGCATCGCCGGCGCCTTCATAAATACAACGTTTGATTTCATCGGTAATATGCGGAATCACCTGCACGGTATTGCCTAAATACTCACCGCGACGCTCTTTACGAATAACGTTTTCGTATATTTGGCCGGTTGTATGGTTATTACGGCTGGTCATATCGGCATCGATAAACCGCTCGTAATGCCCCAAATCCAGATCGGTTTCAGCGCCATCTTCCGTGACAAACACTTCACCATGTTGCAACGGGCTCATCGTGCCCGGATCAACGTTGATATAGGGATCGAGTTTAACCAGCGTAACTTTTAAGCCACGTGCTTCCAGAATGGCTGCCAGTGATGCTGCTGCGATGCCCTTACCAAGGGACGACACAACACCACCAGTGACGAAAATAAATTTAGTCATATATCGGAGAGTTCAACTTTTCTAGGCAGGCCGGAATGGCAGCGCGCAAATAAGCACATAAAGTATCAGAATTGCCCCTGCCGCTCAATCAAAAATCTGTCGTAGCCATGTCATTAACAAATGGCCACCAGCCCTGCTCACCTGCTGGCGGCAAGGCCTTTTCACTGACCGCATAACCGCTTACTGCAACCAGTTCGCTACCGGCAAATAACAAAGGGATGCGCGACCGCTGCCATGGTGGGATGTGCCATTGTTGCAGGCAATTTTTCAGATCGTGATGCTGCGAATGACCTGCTAACTGTATTTTTTCACCGCCCTGACGAAAACGCACCAGCAGACCTTGTTTAATAAGGTCTGCCGACAATCCGGGACCATCTGTCAGTTGCCAGTTTAACCAGTGGTGATCAGGTAATTGCAGGCTTTCTGGCGCGTACAGTAGTTGTTGCCAATCACTATTAATTTGCGGCCATTGGGGATGAACAAACAGCTTTCCGGCAAAGCGGCGCGCTGCATAGTCTGACCATTCAACTAATGGCATTGCATCCTCTTTGGCCGCGCAAACCTCATCAATTATTCGCTGCAAAATTACCGTGTTCGGCAGCGTTAACGCCATTTGACGCAAAAAATAGCGCAGCACATTACGCTGCCGCGCCGGTGACAATGCCAGTAAATTCGCGCAAGTTAAAGTAGCAGCCGTTACATCGGCATTAACGATTTGTAAATCAATCTCCGCAAGTTCATCAAGCAGTGCTTGTGCTTCATTTAAATGCGCAGCACTGCGACTTAAGGTTTGATTCAAAGCCGGCCAGCGGTTTTTTAACAAGGGCCAGATCTGATGGCGCAGAAAATTACGCTGAATTTTAATATCGTTATTGCTGGGATCATCAATATATTTCAGCTGATATTGCTGGGCATATGCCGCCAGCGCTGGTCGGTCAATAGTCAGTAAGGGCCTGACAATCGTCATATCTTGCCAATTAGACTGCAACGCCATCGCCGCTAAACCACGATTACCGGCACCGCGCAGTAACTGCAGCATTAACGTCTCGGCCTGATCTTGCTGATGTTGGCCGGTCAGCAATACGGCTTTATTACCAATATGTTTAGCAATGGCGTCATAACGCGCATCTCTGGCTGTCGCTTCCATCCCTGAGCCAGTCTTAAGGTCAACGGAGATTTCAACAATCGTAATGGGTAGCTGCAGCTGACCGGCAAATTGCTGACAATGTGCCGCCCAATGTGCGGCATCGGCATGCAGTTGGTGATTGATATGAATCAGCCGTAGTGGCAGTTTGGGTTGTTGGCTGGCTAACAGATGCACCAGTACCGTGGAATCAAGACCGCCACTGAAAGCCAGCCATAAAGGCCGGCCATCAAGAAAAGGCTGCAGTTTGTCTAGAATTGACTGCGCATCAATAGTCACACAGCAACATTATCCCTCAAAGGCCCCATATTCCATCAGACGCGCCTGACGGCGTTTAACCAGGTCTTCAACCGGCATAGCCTGTAGTTGTTTAAGTTTGCCGTTGATGGCTTTTTTCAAATTACTGACCGTCAAATCCATATCACGATGGGCACCACCCAGCGGTTCAGGAATGACTTCATCAATTAATTTCATCGATTTCAGGCGATCCGACGTTACCCCTAACGTAGCCGCGGCATCGGCCGCTTTTTCAGCACTTTTCCACAGGATCGACGCACAGCCTTCTGGTGAAATAACGGAGTAAATACTGTATTGCAGCATCATCAAATGATCCGCCACACCCACTGCCAGTGCACCGCCTGATCCACCTTCACCAATCACCGTACTTAAAATCGGCGTTTTTAACTGCGCCATTTCAAATAAATTGCGGGCAATCGCTTCACTTTGACCGCGTTCTTCAGCGCCAATACCGGGGTAAGCACCCGGTGTATCGATAAAGGTTAAAACTGGCAGGTTAAAACGCTCGGCCAGCTTCATAATCCGCAGTGCTTTGCGATAGCCCTCGGGACGGGGCATACCAAAATTACGGGCTACTTTTTCTTTAGTATCACGACCTTTCTGATGACCAATAACCATCACCGACTGGCCATTAAAACGGCCCATACCGGTGACCAGCGCCGCATCATCGGCGAAAGTACGATCACCATGCAATTCTTCAAAATCAGTGATCAGGTGTTTAATGTAATCCAATGTGTGGGGCCGCTGCGGATGACGAGCCATTTGTGTCACTTGCCAGGGGGTTAAACCAGCAAAAATAGATTTGGTCAGCGATTCGCTTTTTTCTTTGAGCTTCTGGATTTCTTCCGTGATATTAAGATCCGTATCGTTGCTCATATAACGAAGCTCATCAATTTTGGCTTCCAGTTCAGCAATCGGTTGCTCGTAGTCAAGAAAATTTAACTGCATTACAAAAAGACCTGTTTATTTTGGAATAACGTCGAATTATACACATTTAAGCAATTAGCACTTTCAGCTAAGAATTAATTCGCTGTCGTTATCTTTACCATCATCGCTGGCATTGAGGCGAATCTCCAGACTTAAATCGTTACGGGAATCAGCATTACGCAACGCTTCTTCTTCGCTGATTTTGCCAGTCTGAAACAAATATAGCAGCGCTTGGTCGAAAGTGATGGTGCCCGACTCGCTGCTTTCTTTCATGGCTTCTTTAATGCCACCGATATCACCTTTTAAAATGAGCTCACGGATATATGGTGTCGATAACAGTACCTCAACTGCTGGTACCAAAGCACTATCTTTGGCTGGCAACAAACGTTGTGAGACGATGGCCCGCAGGTTTAGTGATAAATCCATCAGCAACTGACGATGCATCACTTCCGGGAAAAAATTAAGGATCCGATCCAACGCCTGGTTGGCGTTATTGGCATGTAAAGTCGCTAAACATAGATGCCCCGTTTCCGAATACTGAATAGCATGTTTCATGGTTTCCATATCACGGATTTCACCAATCATTATCACGTCAGGCGCTTCCCGTAAGGCGTTTTTCAATGCATTTTCGTAGGTCAGGGTATCAATGCCAACTTCACGCTGCTGCACAATCGAACGCTCATGATGATGGACAAATTCCAGCGGATCTTCGATGGTTAAAATATGAGAATTGGCATTACGATTACGATGGCCAATCATCGCCGCCAACGTGGTTGATTTACCACTGCCCGTGGAACCAACCACCAGGATCAGCCCACGCTTTTCCATAATTATTTTACCCAACACCTCGGGCAGATTTATTTCCTTGAAGTCAGGAATATGCGTCTGAATAAAACGCATAACCATTGAGACCTCGCCGCGTTGTTTGAAAATATTGACCCGAAACCGGCCCACCCCGGACAGCGGCACGGCAAAGTTCATTTCCAGGGTTTCTTCAAATTCAGTTGCCTGCTCCTCATTCATCAGTGAGTAAGCCATTTCTTTAACTTCACCGGGGGGCATTTTTTTATTACCGACCGGGCGGATCACCCCCTGAATTTTGATTTGTGGTTCGGTACCGGTACAGAAAAACATATCCGAGGCTTGTTTTTCAGCCATTAATTTCATATAAGGGGTCATATCCACGTGCATCACTCCATTGGTTTTTGCAATCGATTTATCGTGTTAATCGTGCACGTATATCGATCAGCAACAATAGTTTACTGGCATATTGCCGTTAGTATTTAGTAACGCACCGAAACCATTGCATTATCGGCCAAATCTGACAGCGATTTTAGCAAAGTATCGGTCGGTGTCACCTGCCAGTCACTGCCCAACTGAATCATCACTTCCGCTTGTTGATTACGGTATTTTAATTCCAGCGGCATCACACCGCCAGCAAACGGTGCGATCAAGCCCTGCAACCGCGTCACCCACTGCGGGTCATCCGGTGGATTGATATTCAGCTGCAACGCTTTACCAAATAATTCGCGGGCTTTTTGCATGTCATAAACCGCTTCTGCCGTCGCCGCCAGACCGCCGGTAAAATTATCCTGACCGATTTTGCCCTGGATAACCACCAGTTTATCTGGCTGGATCACACTCTGGTATTGCTCATATATATCAGCAAACACCCGCACTTCCAGCCGCGCAGTTTGATCATCAAGGGTAATAAACGCCATACGACTGCCATTTTTGGATTTCATGGTACGGATGGCAACAATTAAGCCCGCCGTCAGCACTGGTTTTTCATTGCGCTGATAACCTTTGGATTCCGGTGCATCCAGATCGGCAATTTTTTTCGGCACAAATAAACTCAGTTCATCAGTAAACCGGTCAATCGGATGACCACTTAAATACAAACCCAGCGTTTCTTTCTCGGCCTGTAACAGCTGCTCTTCCGACCAGTCCGGCACACTTTCCAACCTATCGGTATCATCGCCTTGCTGCGGATCCGGCGTTGATAAGCCGAACATATCATTCTGACCACTATCGGCATCACGACGATGTTGTTCGGCAATTTGCAGGGCGCGGCTGAGACTGGCTTCCAGACTGGCACGATGACCGCCCAGCGAATCAAATGCACCGGATTTAACCAATGATTCCATCACCCGGCGATTAATTTTTTTCAACTCAACCCGACGGCAAAAATCAAATAATGAACTGAAGGCTATACCCTGCTCGCGTTCAGCAACAATACCAGCCAGTGCCGCTTCACCAACGCCTTTAATAGCGCCCATGCCATAACGAATGGTATTGACATCTTCGACAGTGAACTGGATCTTGCTGTGATTAACATCCGGTGGCAGCACATTCAGTTTCATATCGCGGCATTCATCAATCAGACCGACAATTTTGTCGGTATTGTCCATATCCGCCGATAACACTGCCGCCATAAAAGCGGCAGGATAATGCGCTTTCAGCCAGGCGGTCTGATAGGCAACCAGTGCATAAGCAGCCGAATGTGATTTGTTAAAACCGTATTCGGCAAACTTTTCCATCAAATCAAAAATCGGCC
>JAVVFF010000002.1:0-41082 GCA_032250995.1 Methylophaga sp.
TCCGGTAATATTTTTCTGGATCAAAATCTTTATCCGCTGGTGGAACGAAAACTGTCAGAAACCGGTATTGATCCGGCGCGTGTGGTATTTGAAATCACTGAAACCTCGGCGATTTCTAATTTTGAGCAAACCAAAAAAATGGTGGTGCGGCTGCGTGAGTTGGGCTGCCGGTTTGCCCTCGATGATTTTGGCGCTGGCTTTAACTCTTATAGCTATTTAAAGCATTTCCCGGTAGATATTCTGAAAATTGACGGTAGTTTTATCACTGATCTGGATAATGATCCGGTGGATCAATTGCTGGTCAAATCAATGATTGATATCGCCCATAGTTTAGGTAAGCAGATTGTTGCTGAATTTGTTGAACGGCAAAGTACCATGACATTGCTACAGGAATATGGCGTTGATTTTGTCCAAGGTTATCTGGTTGGCAAACCGCAAGCTCAGTTGCCTATGCCCCTTAGTGCAGCTCGGCGCCGCGCGGCTGTAGACCATGCAGACGACTGATTAAACGCGCTTCTTCATCACTGAGATTACAATTGTCGACAATTTGATCGACGCTAACCCCTTTACGCGCCAGGCGAATAGCATATTCGTAGCCTTGCTGGCGGCCATTGCCCAGCTCCACTGTGTTTTGCTGCTCGCGCAATTTATTAAGCATTTGCTCAAATTTAACCACCCGTTCATCAGCGCCGACCGCGGCGGCACATAACCCGGCCAGTTGTTGTTCGAGCGCAATGATCTGCAGGCTTTGCGCTTTATGCAGCCGGTAAAAACGCAGCATCATTAGCGCCACTAATAACAGGCCAAGGCCCAGTAAACTATATATCAACATAGCAACGCTCCTATCTGGCGTTATCACACATATTCATCAATCAGATTATCTGGCGGCGGCCGCTTTTTATCTGATTCGGTATTGTCTTCAGCCGGTTTTTCCGGCGGTGGCTTGGGTGGCTGGCGACGATGATCTTCCGGCGCCGGATCCGTCGGTAATCCGGGACTCAGTGGCTGCGTTGGTTTGAGTTCGTCAGCCGCCATAATCTATTTTAAAAACTGGCTGCATCAGCGATTTCATCATCACTGAGTAATTTATTGACATCGACCAAAATCAGCAGCGATTTGTCACGACTGCAAACACCCTGAATAAACCGTGAATTATCGTCACTGCTGATATTGGGCGCGCTATCAATTTCTGACTGATGCAGGTAAACGACTTCAGTAACCTTGTCGACCAGCATGCCCACCACATTACCGGCGACTTCAATGATAATAATTCTTGCCGAATCATCTGGCTCAATGCTGGGTAAATTAAAGCGTTGTCGCGTGTCGATAACCGTCACCACATTGCCACGCAAATTAATAATGCCCAGAACATAGCTGGGCGTGCCGGGCACCGGGGCAATTTCCGTCAGCCGTAATACTTCCTGCACCTGCATCACATTAATGCCAAAAACTTCATCGGCCAGATGATAGGTGACCCATTGTAAAATTGGGTCGCTGTCTGCTTCTGCTTTATCTCGTTCGCTCATCAGTTTTGTCCTTGGACAATTGTGCTGCTGATTGTCTGCCAATTTTATGACATTCATATCCGAAATTAACCAATGCAGACTTTATGCCAGCTTGGATTTGTAAAGCGCCCATTAAATTTAGTTAAGCCCCAAGGGACTGGCAAACATTGAATATTGATGCAATCAAGGCGTATCAACAGTGTCGTTAGCTGCTTGCGAATCACTAACCTGGGCGTCAGATGGCGCCGGTTCTTCAATCAACGGTAGCTGCAGTGTATCTTGCGGCGCGGTATTGTCATCAAATACCTCTGGACTTCGCCGGCTGTCATTGCTGCCCAGAATTACTAGGACCACCCGGCGGTTTTTCTGACGACCGGCTTCGGTGTCGTTATCGGCTATAGGTTTAAATTCACCATAACCAATCGCCGACATCCGGCTGGGTTCAACGCCAAAGCGGCCCATTAAGTTAACAACGCTGGCGGCCCGTGATGCTGATAATTCCCAGTTTGATGGAAATCGTGGTGTATTGATGGGAATATTATCGGTAAATCCTTCGACCTGAATCGGATTAGCCAGCGGTGCTAGCACATCGGCAATCTGACCAATCACCGGCACCGCATCACTGGCCAGGCGGGCTTCACCACTGCCAAACAAAAAATTGGATTTGATTTCAACTTCCAGCCAGTCTTCAGTTTGTTTGATAACGACATCTTCATTATCAATCAGCGTTGCCAGTGCGCTGCTTAACTGTTCATTGATCTGCTCGATACTCTGTACGATTTCCTGATCCGGCTGTGGCTGTTTTGGGATTTCTGGTAATTCAATTACAGAGCTTGGAATTTCCGGTTTACCGGGCGCGGCAGTCCTTGGTCCTTCACCGCGACTCAATTGACCGACTTGAATGGGTTGGACGCTGCGATTGGGACTGGTGAAAACGCTTTCCAGAGTATCTGACAGCACCCGATATTTGCCTTCATTGACCGATGAAATAGCATACATCACCACAAAAAACGCAAACAGCAGGGTGATAAAATCAGCATACGATACCAGCCAGCGTTCGTGGTTTTCGTGTTCTTCATGACGTTTACGACGCGCCATATTAACCAAGATAGGCCTGTAAGCGGCTCTCAATATTGCGTGGATTGTCGCCATCAGCAACGCTGATAAGGCCGTCTATCAGCATCATTTGCAACTGCGAACGCCGCTGTACCAGTGTTTTCAGCTTATTGCCGATAGGCAAAAACAGTAGATTGGCAAAACCTACACCATAAATCGTAGCGACAAAGGCGACGGCAATACCGGAGCCTAATGACGACGGATCGGCAAGATTGCCCATCACATGGATCAAGCCCAACACAGCGCCGAGAATACCAATGGTCGGCGCATAACCACCGAGGGCTTCATAGACTTTGGCAGCGGCTAAATCGCGGGTTTCCAGCAGATCCAGATCAGTTTCCAGAATCTCTCGGATAACTTCGGCTTCAGCGCCATCCGCAATCAGTTGCAGGCCTTTCTGGGTAAACAGATCGCTTTCTTCCAATGCCAGACTTTCCAGTTTCAGCAGGCCCTCACGACGGGCGACCTGATTCCATTCAAGAATTTTAGCGAGCAGGGTATCTGCCGATTGTGTTGGCGGTTTAAATACCCAAACGGTGATTTTCAGTGCCCTGATAAAGGTATTCATCGGTGTCTGCAGCATGACGGCGCCAACCGTGCCGCCCAAAACAATCAGCAGGGCGACCGCATTGAGAATGGTCTCAAGATGACCGCCTTCCAGATGTTGGCCGATGACAATGGCGCCAAAGCCCAACAAAATACCAACAATACTGAGAATATCCATTTAAATTACAGTGCCGCCAGTTTAGGGCCAATATCACTCAGGCCAAGAATCTTATCGACTACGCCGGCTTTGGCAACTGCCATCGGCATGCCATAAATCGTACTGCTCTGTTGATCCTGAGCCCAGACCGCACCACCCAGCGCATGCATTTTTTTTGTACCTTCACTGCCATCGGCACCCATGCCGGTGAGAATAATCGTTAATGTTGTCGCCGGACAAATTTTACTGACAGAGGTTAAGGTTACATCAATACTGGGCCGGTAGGTTTCAGTTTCACTACCGCGTTCAATTTGCAGATATAAACGACCCGGCCGGCCTTTTACCAATAGCTGGTTACCGCCCGGTGCCAGATACGCTGTACCAGCTTGCAGCGTATCATTATTGTCAGCTTGTTTAACACGAATTTGGCACTGGTTGTTGAGGCGCTCGGCAAATGACGGTGTGAACGTCGCCGGCATATGTTGTAATAGAATCAGCGGATAGGGAAAACTTGCCGGCAATTGCGTTAATATTTTTTGCAAGGCTACGGGGCCGCCAGTTGAGGTGCCGATCACCACCAAATTCAGCGCTTTGTCAGTGTCAGTTTTGATGCGTCTGGCCGGTTTGCTAGTGGGTTGCAGTTGTAGCGGTGCGGCCTGTGATCGGGCATGGGTGGCCAGAAAATAAATCCGTTCACAGAGTGTTTGCCGGTCATCGGTTAGGTCTTCAAAGCGCTTTGGCAAAAAATCCATTGCCCCCGCTTCAAGCGCATCCAGAGTGGCTTTGGCGCCTTCGGTGGTCCAGGTCGATAACATCAGCACCGGCGTCGGCCGGCGACGCATGATTTGCCGGACCGCAGCAATGCCATCCATCACCGGCATTTCCAGATCCATGGTGATAACATCAGGGCGGTGAATGCTGACTTGTTCAACAGCCTGTTGGCCGTCAGCGGCCGTGGCGACAACCTGCAAACGCGGATCGGCATTGATGATTTCCGTCAGCCGACGTCGGAAAAAGGCAGAATCATCAACAATTAGAACTTTGACCGTCACGCTATCCCTTAATGTTTACGATGGGCATAGGCCGCCATCAATTCCGGGAAATCGAGGATCAGTGCAATGCGGCCGTCACCGGTAATGGTGGCGCCAGCCAGGCCTTTGGTGCCATGCAGCAGCGCGCCCAGCGGTTTAATCACCACTTCTTCCTGACCGATTAACTGGTCAACAACAAAACCGACTTTACGGGTGCCGACATTGACAATTACCACATGCGCGGTGGCTGGTTTCTCATTATCATCAAAATGCTTGGTCAGCCATTTACGTAAATAAAATAGGGGCAACGCTTTATTGCGGACCATTATCGTTTGCTGACCATCTACGGTATTGGTCTTACGCAGATCCAAATTAAAAATCTCGTTAACGCTGACCAATGGAAAAGCAAAGATTTGACTACCCAGCATCACCATCAGTGTCGGCATAATCGCCAATGTCAGCGGTACTTTAATCAATAAGGTGGTGCCTTTACCCAGTTCAGATTGAATATCAATGACGCCGTTAAGTTTGGCAATACTGGTTTTAACAACATCCATACCAACACCGCGACCAGAAATATCGGAGATTTCTTGTTTCATCGAAAAGCCCGGCGCGAAAATCAGCGCAAAGCATTCTGATTCGGTCAGCCGGGAGGCGGCCTCTTCATCCATCATGCCTTTTTCCACGGCTTTACTGCGTAGCACTTCGGGGTTCATCCCAGCACCGTCATCAGCAATGGTCAGCAGAATATGATCCCCTTCCTGGGCAGCGGCTAGCACAATGTTGCCAGTGCGCGGTTTACCAGCAGCTTCACGGACATCAGGCATTTCAACGCCATGGTCGACAGCATTACGCACTAAATGCACCAGCGGATCGGCCAGTGCTTCGACCAGATTCTTATCTAAGTCGGTTTCTTCGCCGCGCAGTTCCAGATTAATGTCTTTTTTCAGGCTGCGGGCCAGATCCCGGACCACGCGCGGGAAACGGCCAAAAACTTTTTTAATCGGCTGCATCCGGGTTTTCATGACAGCGGATTGTAAATCAGCAGTGACAACGGCGAGGTTATTGACCGCTTTGGCCATTTCCTCGTTTTCAAATGATGCTTCCAGCGTATTAATACGATTACGCACCAACACCAACTCACCGACCATATTCATGATTTCGTCGAGGCGCGCAGTGTCAACACGGACACTGGTTTCTGCAGGCGGTGGCGTGGCTTTGGCCGGCGTCGCTGTTTTATCGTTATTGCTGTTTGCGGCTTTCTCGGCAACAGGTGGCTGTACGTCGGCGACTTTTACGGGTTCCGGTTCGGCCGGTTTAGGCGTTGTTGTCGCAGGGATTGTTTTCTTACCCTGCAATTCATCCAGTAACGCCTCAAATTCTGCTTCGGTCATTTCGTCATCAGCGACGGCCGCACCATTGGCTGGCCCGGTATCGACTGCGGGTGGATTTTTTATACCGGGGGCAGCATTACCATGCAGTTGATCCAGCAGGGCTTCAAACTCATCATCGGTAATATCATCGTCGCCGGATTCAGCAGGCGTTTCGACAATTGGCTCAGGTTCAGGGGTGGGTGCAGCCGGTGCTGGCGGAGCATCAGCCGCTAAATAGGCAGAGAGTTGATTGAGAATTGCCGGTTCGGCAGGTTTTGGAAATTCGCCATTTTTTAATTCGGCAAACATCGCATTCAGGCTGTCGAGCACTTTCAGGAATGTGTCCATCATATCGGCATCAACATGCCGTTCGCCCTGACGTAGCAGATTAAATACGTCTTCGCCCTTGTGGCATAAGGTGACCATGGCATCAAGATTTAAAAAGCCGGCACCGCCTTTGATGGTATGAAAACCACGGAAAATGGCATTAAGCAGGTCACTGTTCTGAGGCTGGGATTCCAGCGCTACTAATTGTTCATTAAGGCCGTCGAGAATTTCTTCCGCCTCGACCATAAAGTCCTGGAGAATTTCATCATCAGTATCCAGTGCCATACTCGCTTTCCTCTAGAAGCCGAGACTTGACAACAAGTCATCAACGTCGTCCTGATTGCTCACCACATTGGCCTTTTTATCAGCGTTAATTTGTGGTCCTTCGGCTTTCAGCGAATCAACTTCGGCTGGTTTGCTGGTGGTCGTTGGTTGGCCGGCTAGTTTCACCAGTCGGATCAAATTATCCTCAACTTCTTCCACCAGACCGATGACTTGGCGTAACACTTGGCCGGTTAAATCTTGAAAACCCTGTGCCAGCGTCACTTCCGACAGATTATGATGGATCTGTTGGGCATGCGTGCTGACCGACGGCAAGTAGGCTTCGATTTCACGGCTTAATTCGCGAAATTCTGTTGCGGACATTTCCCGATTGCGAAAACGTTGCCAGCTTGCATCGAGTTTAGCGGCCGTTTTTTGCAATTCATTAGCGAGTGGCAGGGTTTCGTCGATAAATCCGAGGGTTTTGTGGGCAGCGGCTTCGGTAGTTTCTATAACATAATTCAGCCGATCGCGGGTATCGGGCATTTCTTTATGGGTTAAATCCACCAGTCGGCTATCGACGTTAAAGTTATTAAGCGCGTTATGCAGATCGCGGGTTAATTTGCCAACTTCCTGAAACAGCTCGGTTTCGCGGCTTTCACTTAGCCTAGCAAGTTGCTGCTTGGCAGTGGCGTCATCATCTTGTTCAATTGCGGCCAACAACGCACGAGCGGCATCGAGTTGGGCCGCTTTGGGGTTTGCTTGCATAAATCACCTTGGGCTGGCTTATTGGGTATTGATTCGTTCAAATATTTTTTCGATTTTGTCTTTCAGGGTGGCCGCGGTAAACGGTTTGACAATATAGCCGTTGACACCGGCCTGGGCCGCTTCGATGATCTGCTCACGTTTGGTTTCAGCGGTAACCATCAACACTGGCAAGCTTGCCAGGGTTTCATCAGCGCGCACCTTTTTCAGCAAATCGATGCCCTGCATACCTGGCATATTCCAGTCAGTGATTAGAAAATCAATGCCACCGGCTTGCAAAATGGGTAGGGCTGTCAGACCATCATCTGCTTCGAGGGTGTTATTAAAACCCAGATCCCGAAGCAGGTTTTTGATAATCCGGCGCATCGTGGAAAAATCATCCACAATTAGGATCTTCATATTCTTATCCAAAGTTGTTCTCCCAAACTCACTGTAACCAGTCGCGCAGTTTGCCGCGGAGCCTTGCCACGGTCTGACTGTGGATTTGACTGACTCGCGACTCGCTGACGCCCAGCACTTCGCCAATTTCTTTTAAATTAAGTTCATCATTATAGTACAGGCTCATCAGCAGCCGCTCACGCTCTGGCAGCGTATCAATTGCCTGGGCCAGCGCTTGTTGAAAATCATTGTTTTCAGTATTGGCCTCCGGGCAGTCAGGCCGTTCTCCCAAGCCCTCACTATCGGCCAATTGATTATCGGTGAGTTCATCCAGACTGAACACCTGATGGCCCGATGATGCTTGCAGTTGTTGATAATAGTCATCCAGATCCATGCCCAGTGCTTTGGCAATTTCGGTGTCATGTGCTGGCCGGCCGAGTTGCTGTTCCAGTTGTTGTATGACATCGGCAATTTCCCGGGCTTTGCGGTGCACCGAGCGGGGCGCCCAATCGTTACGACGGATTTCATCAAGCATGGAACCACGGATCCGAATACCGGCATAGGTTTCAAAACTGGCACCCTGACTGGCATTGTATTGCTGGGAGGCATCTAACAGACCAATCATGCCGGCCTGGATTAAATCATCTACTTCAACCGTATGCGGCAGTCTGGCAATTAAATGATAAGCGATACGTTTAACCAGCGCGCCATGTTGCCGGATCAGATCAGCTTGCGACTGCCCGTTGGCATATTGCTGATACATCAACACGCTCATCATGGCTATACGGCTTCCATGCTGGCACGGATCAGCCGTTCAACAAAAAATTCCATATGGCCGCTGGGGGCTTTGCGAACTGGCCAAAATTCGATTTTTTTGGCCAGATGGGTAAACGCAGCGGCAGATTTACTGCGAGGCACATAATCGACCACGCTGCGTTGTTTTTTAACGGCACGGCGCAGATCTTCATCAAATGGCACAATGCCCATAAAATCCAGTGTCACTTCCAGAAACCGGTCACAAACCATGGCAATTTTATCAAACAGTTCCCGGCCTTCCTGCACATTACGACTCATATTGGCAATGATATGAAAGCGGCCGACACCGTGTTCACGACTCAATAACTTAATCAGTGCGTAAGCATCAGTGATCGAAGCCGGTTCATCGCAGACCACAACAATGACTTCCTGCGCGGCGCGGCTGAAACTGATAACACTGTCAGCAATACCGGCAGCACTATCGATTAACAGCACATCAATATGTTGATCCAATTCACTAAATGCCTGAATCATACCGGCATGCTCGGCAGGACTGAGTTCGGCCATTTTTTTGACGCCGGAAGCGGCCGGAATAATCTGCATACCCGCCGGGCCTTCAACCAGTATTTCCCGAAGCGTTTTGCTGCCTTCCAACACATGTAGCAGATTAAATTGTGGATGCAGGCCGAGCATGACATCAATATTGGCAAGCCCCAGATCAGCGTCTAACAACACTACCTGTTTGCCCAACGTTGCCAGTGCCACACCCAGATTGACAGTGACATTGGTTTTACCGACACCGCCTTTACCACTGGCGATAGCAATAACTTTAACCGGCCGCGATGCTTGTTGCATTTGACGCAGACCGGCGGCTTGATCCTGTGGTGTTTCAGCCATAGGCGGCAAAACCTCCGTAACTGGACACGGTATGCGGGTCCGGGTTGTGTTGGGCTGATTGCATCAGTTCACTGGCCTGGTTAACCAGGCTATTGGGTCGGGCTAAAGATAAATCTTCCGGCACCTGTTGACCATTAGCAATATAAGCGAGCGGCAGCTGATAACGGATCATTGCTGATACGGCGCCACCAAGACTGCCGGCTTCATCAGTTTTGGTCAAAATACAGCCATCTAAATTTAAATGCGAAAACGCCGCAATCATATCATTGAGTGCGCTGTTTTGGGTGGTGGCTGACAGTGTTAGCAAGGTGCGGATCCGTGCTGACTGTTGTTGCAGCATGGCAAATTTTTCGGTTAGGCGCATATCGCGTGGATTCATACCGGCAGTATCGATCAGGATAAACCGCCGATCAAGCAACTCGCTGAGGGCAGTAGCCAATTCTTGATGATTTCGCGCGACACGAACCGGCACCCCGAGAATGCGGGCATAAGTGCGTAACTGTTCCTGACCACCGATGCGATAACAGTCGGTGGTGATCAATGCCACATTTTTGGCACCATGTTTCAGCGCGCAGCGGGCGGCGATTTTGGCAATGGTGGTGGTTTTGCCGACACCCGTCGGGCCGACCAAGGCGGTAATACCGCCGTGCTCCATCATATCTTGTGCTTGCAGCGGAATTTGCGCCGCCAGCTTGCCCAGTGATTGGCGCCAGGCGGTTTCCAAATCATCAATGCCGGCTGCCTGAGTCACCAGCGTTTTGGCCAGTTCAACATCGGTGCCCATATGCAGATGTCGTTTCAGTAATTGCATTTGGGTCGGGCTTTGCCGGGCCATATCTTTCCAGGTCAAATCAGAAAGCTGGTTTTGCAGCATATCGCGCAAGCCGGCGATTTCTTTGCGCATTTGTACCAAGGTTGGTTCCTGCGACCAGATATTTTCCTGACGCGGGGTGCTGAATTGGGGTTGTTGTGGTTCCGGCTCAATTTCGACGCTGGGTGTTTCCTGCCGTTGTCTGACTGGCGTTTGCCGACGAAATTGTGATTCATCATAATCAGTGGCAGCAACGATTTCGACGCCGCCATCAACGCGGCTATTGGACAAGATCACCGCATCCGGCCCCAATACTTCGCGGACTTCACGAAGGGCCTGACGCACATCTGCTGCCTGGAATCGTTTTATTTTCATAGCCTAAACCTCTCTAGCGGCCAACATTGGCGACAATACGGATCTGTTTGTCATCCGGAATTTCGTTATACGAAAGCACATGTAAACCGGGAATAGCGTTGCGGATAAACCGGGAAATCCAACCACGCAAACCCGCCTGTACCACTAAAATTGCCGCTTCGCCGGCCATTTCCTGACGTTGCGCTGCTTCCTGCAAGTTACGGTGCATGTTTTCGGCAAGGCCAGGTTCCAGACTGGCGCCACTGTCACCGGATGCTTGTAGTGTTTTCAGCAATATCTGTTCCAGTTCGGGATCAAGGGTGATAATTGGCAAATCTGGCTTGGTGCCATTGATATGCTGGACAATAGAATGTGCCAGCGACATCCGCACCGCGGCGGTTATCGCTTCCGGCTCCGGATTGCGCGCTGCCTGTTCGGTGATCGCCTCAGTAATAGTGCGAATATCGCGGACCGGGATATTTTCTTGTAACAGATTTTGCAGCACTTTTTGCACGGTGCCCAATGGCACGGTATCGGGCACTAGGCCTTCGACCAGTTTCGGGGCGATTTTTGATAAGTTATCGAGCAGATGCTGGACTTCTTCGCGGCCTAATAAATCGTGGGCGTGGTTTTGCAGGATTTTACTTAAATGCGTAGCGATAACGGTATCGACATCAACCACGGTATAACCCTGTGCCTGTGCGCTTTCCCGTTGTGCCGGTTCAATCCAGACCGCTTCCAGACCAAACGCCGGGTCCTGGGTACGAATGCCTTCCAGCTGACCAAATACCTGGCCGGGATTAATCGCCAGCATGCGGTCCGGATAAACTTCAGCTTCGCCGAAAGTGACGCCAAATAAGGTGATGTGATAGGCGGTCGGGGTCAGATCTAGATTGTCACGAATATGCACTGGCGGGATCAAAAAACCCATTTCCTGGGAGATTTTTTTACGGATGCCTTTAATGCGGTTCATTAACTGACCGCCTTGGTTTTTATCAACCAGCGGTATCAGCCGGTACCCGACTTCCAGACCAATCGGATCCACTGGGCTTAAATCATCCCAGCTGAGTTCACGTTGTTCGTGTGGTGTTTCAGCTTGTGGCTTCGGTGCGGCTTCAACAGCGGCGGCTTTTTGACGTTGTGATATCAGCCAGGCACTGCCGCCACCGGCACCGGCTAACAATAAAAACGGCAGATTCGGCATACCGGGAATAATGCCCAAACCACCGATAATGCCGGAGGTGATGGCCAGGGTTTTCGGTTCTTTGAACAGCTGGCCAAAGATTTGTTTGCCCATATCCTGTTCTGAGGTTGAGCGAGTCACTAATAAACCAGCAGCAGCTGCCAGTAGCAGTGACGGAATTTGGGCGACTAGACCGTCACCAATGGTCAGCAGTGTATAGTTATGCGTGGCCTCGCCAAAGCTCAGGCTGTGCTGCAGGGTACCGATAATCAGGCCGCCGATAATATTGATGAATAAGATCAAAATACCGGCGATTGCATCACCACGGACAAATTTACTGGCACCATCCATAGAGCCGTAAAAATCCGATTCCTGCATGATTTCTTCACGACGCAGGCGGGCTTCATCCTGAGTAATTAAACCGGCATTTAAGTCAGCGTCGATGGCCATTTGTTTGCCGGGCATCGAATCAAGGGTAAAACGGGCGCTGACTTCAGCGATTCGGGTGGCACCTTTGGTGACCACCACAAAGTTAATGATTACCAGAATGGCAAACACCACCAGACCAACCGCGTAGTTACCACCGATAACAAATTCACCAAAAGCTTCAATCACTTCACCGGCAGCAGCGGTGCCGGTATGGCCTTCTAGCAAAATGATCCGTGTGGAGGCAACATTCAGCGCTAACCGCAACAAGGTGGCAATCAGCAAGATGCTTGGAAAAGCTGCAAAATGCAGTGGTTTTAAGACGTAGACACTGGCCAGCACAATGACCAGCGACAGCGCGATATTGAAAGTAAACAACAGATCCAGCATAAACGCTGGCAGCGGGATAACCACCATGGCCAGTAAGGCTACCAGTAACATCGGCGCGGCAGCGTGGCCGCTGAGCATGGTGCTGAAGCGGCGGGACATGGTCACATTTTCCATTTACTACTCGTCTCGTCTGAATTCGTCAGGGATTGGCAAATCCTCCGTATTCAATTGCGGTTTATTACCACCGCGGTTGCGATAGCGACGCAGCTGGAATACAAAGGCCAGTACCTGCGCTACTGCAATATACAGACCAGCTGGGATCTCTTCGCCGATTTCGGTGTTATAAAAAATCGCCCGCGCCAGCGGTGGTGCCGATAATTGCGGCACATCATGATGATTACCCACCATGCGAATTTGCTGGGCGATTAAATCAGTGCCTTTGGCAACCATCACTGGCGCACCGGATTTGCTTTGGTCATAACGAAGGGCGACAGCATAGTGAGTTGGGTTGGTGATAATAACGTCCGCCTTGGGTACATCCTGCATCATGCGGGCTTGCGATAACTGAATTTGCATACGCCGGATCCGGCCTTTGACTTCAGGGCTACCGTCGGTTTCTTTGTGTTCGTCTTTGACTTCCTGCTTGGTCATTTTCAGTTGCCGGGTATGATTCCACTTCTGGAATGGCACATCGATCATGACAATCAAAATCAGGCTGGCACAAATCGCCAAAAAGCCCCACAACACGATATATCCCAGTTCAGCCATTGCCGGCATCACTTCCTGCTGACCCAGCGTCAATAATTGGTCACGCAAACCCCATAAAATCAGTGTGCCGAAAAAGCCCACCAGCAGAAATTTGCCCAGCGCTTTGCCCAGTTCAACCAAGCCCTGCGGGCCAAAAATGCGTTTCAGGCCTTTTAACGGGCTGAGTTTTTCCAGTTTGATACCCATCGCCTGCGCTGAAAAATTCCAGCCGCCCATCAAAGCCGGTGCCGACAACGCGGCAATCACGGTCACACCGAGAAATAAAACCATATCCCATGCCATGATTTCGATGCCTTTCCAGAGCGAATCGAGCATGGCCCCGACATCAAAAAGATCATTGCGATCCAGGGTCATGCCAAGCTTCATCACATCACTGAGACTTTGAATCAATCCTTCACCGACCACAAACATCGCTGCGGCGCTGGCTATTAATACCATTACCGTGTTCAGTTCCTGCGAGCGCGGTACCTGACCTTTTTCCCGCGCCTCCTGCAGGCGCTTGGCGGAAGGTTCTTCGGTGCGTTCCTGAGCGCTGTCCTGTTCAGCCATTGCTTTGCACCAGTTGACGGGTCATTTGCAACATTTCGTCAGACAGATTAATCAGATGCTGACCGACCAGCGGCAGGGTCACCAATATAATGACAAAACCGAGAATAATGCTCATCGGAAAGCCGATAGCAAACGGACTGATCTGTGGGGCTGCCCGTGACAGGATACCGAAGCCTAAATTCACCATAGTCAGCGAGCCAATCGCCGGTAAAGCGATCAGCACCGCGGCGGCATACATCCAACTGCCCAGCAGCGCAACATCACGGAAGGATTCGACAACAAGGCCAGTGCTGCCCACCGGCATCGTGATAAAACTCTCAGCCAGTACCTGAATCAGTACCAGATGACCGTTAATACTGACAAAAATCAGGCTGACAAAAATCAGATAAAACTGGCTGACCACCGGCACCGTCTGACCATTTTGCGGATCGATCAGTGAGGCAAACCCCAGCCCCATTTGCATGGCAATCAACTGACCGGCAATAATGAAAGCGTTAAACAATAATTGCAGCATAAAGCCTAAGCAAATACCGATCAGGATTTGCTGGGTGATCAGCAATAAACCCTCAGCACTGATAGCAAGCACCTGTGGCATAGGGGCATTAATGGTCGGCACTACCACCATGGTAATAACCAAAGCCAGTAATAGACGAAAGCGGGCACTGATGTAATTGGCACTGAATATCGGCGCCGCCATGACCATAGCGGCGATACGGATAAACGGCCATAAATAGCTGCCGAGGATGCCGCTGAGTTCTGCCAGCGAGAAATTCATCGCTCAGCCGATAAGATAGGGAATGTTTTCGAAAATGCGCAGCGCATAATTGGTGACCAGATTCAGCATCCAGGGGCCGGCGAACATCAGCACCAGAATGGTCACCAACAATTTAGGAATAAAACTCAGGGTTTGTTCGTTAATCGACGTTGCCGCCTGAAACATGCTGACCAGTAAACCAGCCACCAGCGCCGGCATTAAAATAACGATAATCAACAAGATAATGACTTCCAGCGTCTGATGCATCACGGTAATTACGGTTTCTGGGGTCATAGCTAAATATAAAAACTCGATGCCAGCGTGCCCATCAGCAGCGCCCAGCCATCAATTAACACAAACAACATCAATTTGAACGGCAGCGAAATAATCATTGGTGATAACATCATCATGCCCATCGCCATCAACACACTGGCGACCACCAAATCAATGATCAGAAACGGCACAAAAATCAAAAAACCAATCTGAAAAGCAGTTTTCAGTTCGCTAGTCACAAATGCCGGCAGCAACAGGCTAAACGGGATATCTTCGGCAGATTGTAGCGGTTCATAACCACCGATTTCCGCAAATAACTCAATATCACTTTCCCGGGTCTGGGCAATCATAAAATCCCGGAATGGATCACTGACCGCCTGCACCGCTTCAGTGGCCTGCAGATCACCATCCATATAGGGCTTGACACCATTTTCATAAGCGCTGCCAAATACCGGATGCATAATAAAAATCGTTAAAAATAAAGCCAGGCCAATCAGAATTTGGTTGGATGGCGTTGATTGCACACCCATCGCCTGACGCAAAATGGCCAGCACAATAATAATGCGCGTAAATGAGGTCATCATTAATAAACCGGCTGGCAATAACGTCAGCACCGTCATCAGCGCCACAATCTGCAATGTCAGTGAGTAACTCTGACCGCCATCTTCGCCAGTGGTCAGGGTTAATGCCGGAATGCCCGGCTCGGCCATCGCCAGCAGCGGACTAAACAGCAATAAAAAAGTCAGTAAAACCCGCATTATTTGCCCCGAGGCTGCATAAATTGTTTGAGCTTGTCGGCAAAAACCGGACTTTGCTGGCCGGCATTTAAATCCAGTGGCTGTTCCAACGCACTGAGTAAATTGATGTTTTGCGGGGTGACGCCCAGCAAAAATTGCTGCTCACCGACTTGCAGCAATACCGCTTTTTCGCGTGGTCCGAGCGGCAGAGCGGCGATCACTTTAAATTGTTGCTGACCCATGCCATGTAATTGTTGACTGCGTTTCACCAACCAAGCCATGGCGACAATTAACGCTAACACCAGTAACAAACCGAGCAGCGTTTGTAATAAATTACCGGCATCAACACCAAGCGTTTCGCGCTGGGCAGTCTCGGCAACTGCCAGCATTGGCAGGCCACAGAAAATGAATAACAGGGATTTCATCGTAATTTTTTGATGCGTTCGGCCGGGCTAATCACATCGGTCAGACGAATACCAAATTTATCGTTGACCACCACAACTTCACCGTGGGCAATCAGGGTATCGTTGACCAGCACATCCATCGGTTCGCCGGCTAAACGATCCAACTCAACGACCGAGCCCTGACTGAGTTGCAGCAAATTGCGGATACTGATGCGGGTGCGGCCGATTTCCATGGAAATGGTTACCGGTATATCCAAAACCATATCCAGATTAACGTCGCTACGCGGTACGCCGCTGTCGTCAAGCTTGGTCATGGGGGCGGTCTTGGCATCCGATTTTGGTGCTTCAGCGTCGGCTTGTTCCGCCATGGCTGATGCCCAGTCGTCATCTGCGCTGGGATCGTCACCTTGTTCTTCTAAAGCCGCTGCCCACTCGTCGGCCAGATCCTGATCGGATTGTTTGCTATCTTCACTCATTTTTTGCTTACCTTTTTCAGCTGGTAATTGGGTGTCGGATCTTTGGGATGTTCAATGATTTTGGTGATTTTCAGTGCCGCTTTGTCGTTATGTTCACCATAAGTAGCCCGAAACATCGGTACATCTTCAACGATGGCAACGACTTCTTTGGGCATTTCAATGGGAATGATATCGCCGACTTTTAATTGGCGGACTTGCTCTAAAGTCAGTCGCGTTTTTGCCAGCGTTGCCGCTAACTGCACTTCAGCAACCATCAGTTCTTCGCGCATCGCCCGGCCCCAACGACCGTCATCAGCGCTACGATCACTCTGCAGGCCGGTATCCAGTAATTCGCGAATCGGCTCCAGCATCGAATAGGGCAGGGTGATATGTAAATCACCGCCGCCGCCATCAAGTTCAATATGAAAAGTAGAAATCACCACGACTTCGCTGGGACTAACGATATTGGCAAACTGTGGATTGACTTCATGATTGATAAATTCAAACTGCACCGGCATCACTGGCGACCAGGCTTCGGTCAGATTTTCAAAACACAAATTGAGCACCATGCGGATCACGCGTAGTTCAGTCGCAGTGAATTCACGACCTTCAATACGCGCCGGAAAGCGGCCTTCGCCGCCAAAATAATTATCGAGCAGGGTAAAGACCAGCTTCGGTTCAAACACCACCAGACCGGTACCACGCAGTGGCTGCAATTGAATCAGATTCAGGCTGGTCGGCACAAACAGGGTATGTACATACTCGGAAAATTTCATCACCTGCACACCACTGACCGATATTTCTGCTGAGCGGCGCAGCATATTAAATAAGCTGATACGTAAATAACGGCCAAATCGCTCGTTAATCATTTCCAGCGTTGGCATCCGGCCACGAATAATCCGCTCTTCGTTGCCGAAGTCGTAACGCCGCGGTTTGCCATTTTCGTCCAGATCCGGTTTTTCGGTTTCCAGATCACCGTCACCGAGTCCGCTCAGCAGTGCGTCGACTTCGTCTTGCGAGAGGATATCGTGGACGGCCATAATTACTGCATTACCAAACTGGTGAAATAAACGGCTTCCAGCCCTGATTGATTATCTGCCAGCGTCGCCAATTGTTGGTTAATCGTCTCTAAAGTAGCCTCTTGCAGCGCGCGCGTGCCTTCACTGGTATTCAGATCGTCATAATTTTGACTGAAGAACAACAGCAGTAATTCATGGACGATGGCCGGCTCATGGGCGACAAAGTCATCAATGGCTTGTTGATTGCGGGCCATGATTTTCATTTTGATTTGCAGATAACGCACCGCGTCATTACTTTGCTTGCCAAAATTAACAATAAACGGTTCGTTGATTTCGTAGTAAATCGGCGCTGCCTTAGGCGCTTCAGTGGTTTCCGTCACTTCGCCATCAGTGTCATTGCCAACTAGAAAAAATGCCGCTGCCAGTCCTGCTGACAGTAGGATCACCACAATAATGCTTCCCAGCAGCAGCTTTTTTTTGCTGTTGCCTTGTTTTATTTCGATGTCGTCTTTTTGTTCGGCCATGCGTTATTATCCTGTGACTTACTGAAGTTAAAGCAATTAGCGTGCCTGCTTATTGCCAGAGAAAGGTTGTGAAAAATACCTTTTGTAAATTGCTGTTGTTGATTTCTTTTTCAAAAATCGCATTGATGACTTCATAGGCCTCTTGTTGCAGCGCCTTGCGACCTTCGATGCTATTTATTTTGGCCATATCCTGATCGGCAAATAAAATCCGCAGGCTGTCCTGAATCATCGGTAGATGGGTCTGAGCGCCTTGGATGATTTTTGGGTCATCGGATTTTAATGCAACTTTGATCTGTAAATAGCGAGCTTGTTGTTCACTTTGTCGCAAAAAGTTAATGGTGAAGGCTTTTTCAATTTCATAATAGTTATCGACGGCACCAGCATTTTCTGCGGCCTGCAGCGATAAACTGCTCAAACATAACATCAGTAATATCATCAGTGAACGTTTCATGGCTTGCTATACTCCTTAATTGGGCTGGGCTGATTATGACAAGCTTGGATTACACACGAAAGGGGTTACTTTGCCGCATTCATCAGATAAGGCTGCACCGGCTACCGCCGTTTCCACTAAAGATAAATTGCTGACGCTGCCACAATACTTGTTACCGCAACATACCTTATCAAAGCTAGTGCACCGTTTATGCCGCTGTCGCTGGTCGTGGCTGAAAAACGCGATGATAAAAACAATTATCAAGCAATATCAGGTAGATATGTCATTGTCAGTGCAGCAAGATATTACTGCTTTTGAGCATTTTAATGCCTTTTTTACCCGCGCTTTGCGGCAAGATGTTCGACAGTTGGCCAACAGTGATTTGGTATCACCCGTTGATGGCAAAATCAGTCAGATCGGCGACATTAAAGCGGGTCGAATTATTCAGGCCAAAGGTCAGGATTATAGTGTTGCTGAGTTGCTCGGTAACGATATGACGATGGCTCAACAGTTTACTGATGGTCAGTTTGCGACCATTTATTTGTCACCACGCGATTATCACCGCATTCATATGCCGTGCGCTGGCCGCTTGCAACATATGCGTTATGTGCCGGGCAAATTGTTTTCGGTTAATCCGCGAACCGTGCAGGCGGTACCCAGAGTGTTTGCCCGCAATGAGCGGTTGGTGACTGTTTTCGAGACAGGTTTTGGCCCGATAGCAGTGATTCTGGTCGGTGCGATATTTGTCGGCAGTATGCAAACCGTTTGGCATGACGGTGAAATCACCCCACCTTACGGCAAACAAATCCGTGACTGGCAATATCAAACCGATAATATTCAGTTGGCCAAAGGCGCCGAGATGGGCCGATTTAATATGGGTTCAACAGTCGTCTTACTGTTGCCAAAGGGGGGGCCAGCCTGGCAGCAGGTTTTGACTGCGGGTAATGTTGTGAAGATGGGCGCTGCGTTGAGTCAATTAAATTAACATGTATGACCTGCCCTGGCATTAAGTTAAAAATCTGGATCTTATTTATGGGTAAGCCCGCAATATTGCAGCACAAACGTTCTAAAAAACGACCTCTTGGCTTCTAAATTGACGGCTGTTGGCTACAATTAAAAAAGGCGTGTTGACCCACAATTAAGGGCTAACACAGCTTGGGATTGAAGGTCGAAGTCCTGTTCTAGTGTTGCTTGGTCAATACGGTCGCCAAGACGGGCACCGTTCGGGGTAAGCAATGACGACCCAATCTAATCCAACGCCTGAGCAGCTAATGCCTTTGGGGATCAAAATACCAAATGACGTACAAAAAAAGCCAGTTGCATCGGGCAACCGGCTTAATCAAAAATGCGTCAATGTATTTTAGGACGAGTCACAATGCACTTTAAATATTATTGCGCCAGATATGACATTCATTATCCTGAAGTTTGGTAACGCCTTCAGGACCCCAAGTACCAGCCGGGTAAATCGGTACATTCGATTTGTCTTGTGACCATTTTTCTAAAATGGGATCGACAACTTTCCAGGCCAGATTGACTTCGTCTGAACGCAGGAACAATGAACGATCACCTTGGATAGCATCCAAAATCAGTGCCTCATAAGCATCCAATTTGTGCTTATTATCATCTGATTCGACTGTTTCCAGACCGACGGTGTGCGAAGTCAACTCCAAGCCAGGTTGTTTGGCTTGCAACTCGATACGCAGCGTATTATCAGGTTGCAGACCCATAACAATCCAGTTGGCATGGCTGTCACCGATATCGGTGCCTTTAAATAATTCTTGTGGTGGTTTTTTAAAGCGAATAGCAATCATTGCTTTCGATTCCGGCATACATTTACCCGTGCGCAAATAAAACGGTACACCGCGCCAGCGCCAGTTATCGATATAAATCTTCATTGCCGCATAGGTCTCTGTGACGCTGTCTTTGGGGACTTCATCATCATCCAGATAACCTGGTACGGCTTTACCATCGATTTCACCTGCAGCATATTGACCGCGGAAAGCATGCTCATCAACCCTATCCGGGATGATTTCACGAATAGCCTTCAATACTTTTACTTTTTCATCACGCAGCGATTCATCATCTAAATCGGCTGGCGGTTCCATGGCAACTAGCGCCATCACCTGCAATAAATGACTTTGAATCATATCGCGCAAGGCGCCAGAGGTATCGTAGTAACCGGCACGGCCACCGACACCTTGTTGCTCAGCGTGGGTAATCTGGACGTGATCAATGAAGTTGCGGTTCCATAGCGGCTCTAGCAACAGGTTGGCAAATCGGAATACAAAAATATTTTGCACAGTGCCTTTGCCAAGATAATGATCGATACGATAGGTTTGTTTTTCGGTGAAATTACGGCGCAGTGTTTGTTCCAGTTCATTGGCGCTTTTCTGGTCATAACCAAACGGTTTTTCGACCACTAAGTGACGGAAGCCTTCGTTTTCTTTGTTAAGCCCAACGCTAGATAGTTGATCGCCTACCACACCAAACAACGATGGACCAATTGACAAATAGAAAACGATATTTTTGGAGAATGCATTGGCCTGATCATTGAGCATGTCCGCCAGAACTTGATAGCTTGCCGTATCGTTAATGTCGTTTTGAAAGTAGCTGATTCGATTCAGGAAATTATCCATCACCTGCTGGTCAGCACCGTCGCGGGCTTTTGCAGAAACATAATCTTTAACCAGCGCGTGCCAGTCTTGTTGGGTGCTTTCCTTGCGGCCCATACAAATGATTTTGGTTTCAGGTGTCAGGCGCTTTTCGGCATCCAAGTGATAGAGCGCCGGTAGCAGCTTTTTCTGTGATAAATCGCCGGTGGCGCCAAAAATAATAAGGGTACAAGGTTGCATGATTTCTCCCGTAGCAGGCTGTGACTATGGCCGTGAGCGTATATAATTCTGCAATTGTACAATTTTGGAGTTGCTCGTGCGAAAAATTCTTTTTGCCAGTAGTGAAGTCACGCCTTTGATGAAAACCGGGGGGCTGGCAGACGTCTCCGCCAGTCTACCTATCTCGCTTTATGAGCTGGGGCAGGATGCGCGGATTGTGATGCCAGCTTATCGGGCGACGCTGCAAGAAATCGCAGATTGTGAAATGGTCGGCAGCTTAAAACTTAATGGATCTTATGCACCGGTGAAAATCCTGCAATGCACCTTGCCGGGCAGTGATATAACGTGCTGGCTGATTGATTCCCCTCAGTATTTTGACCGTGAGGGCGGGCCTTATAGTGATGCTGAGGGCAGGGATTGGCTGGATAATGCTGCGCGTTTTACCTTGCTCTGCCGGGCAATTGTCGCAATTGCTAATGATCATGCTGGGCTAAACTGGCAACCGGATATTGTGCATTGCCATGATTGGCAAACTGGCTTGATACCGGCTTTATTAAGTCTGCAGTCGTCAAGGCCGGCAACAGTATTTACCATCCATAACCTCGCTTATCAGGGCCTGTTTAGCCGAGAACAGTTCGATATTTTAGATTTACCGGATAGCCTTTGGCATATGGACGGGCTGGAATTTTATGGTCTGCTGTCGTTTATGAAAGGTGGCTTGGTCTATGCCGACCATGTCACCACTGTCAGCCCAACGTATGCTGAAGAAATCTGTAATTATGAATTTGGCTATGGTCTTGAGGGCTTACTGAAGTTGCGCGCCAGTCAGGGCCGGCTGACTGGCATTGTTAACGGCATTGATACCTGTGTCTGGGATCCGGCCAATGATCCGGCACTGGCCAAAAATTACAGCGCGGCCACCATTCGTTTTAAAGCCGTTAATAAACAAGCATTGCAGCAACGTGTTGCTCTGCCGGACAATCCTAAAACGTTGTTAATCGGCCTGATTAGCCGATTGGTATCACAAAAAGGCATCGATTTATCGATTACGGCACTGGACCAGTTACTGTCAGAAAACGCCGATATTCAGTTAGTCTGCCTGGGCAGTGGTGAAGCGAGGTTTGAGCAGGATTTGCGAGTATTGCGGGCCCGTTATCCCGATAGAGTAGGATTACAGTTGGGTTATGATGAGACACTGGCCCATCAAATTGAAGCCGGCGCGGATGTATTTTTAATGCCGTCGCGGTTTGAGCCTTGCGGCCTCAATCAGCTCTATAGTTTGCGCTATGGCACGTTGCCAGTGGTGCGTAATACTGGCGGTTTAGCCGATACTGTGGTCGATGCCAGCGAGGCGAATCGCAAAAATAATACTGCAACCGGTTTCAAATTTGTCGTAGCTAATAGCGAGACGCTCATTGAAAAATTGCATGAAGTCATTGAGTTATTTGGCCATCCTCGTATATGGCGACGGATGATGTTAACCGCCATGTTGCAAGATGTCAGCTGGGCGAAAAGTGCCCGCCGTTATCTCGATTTATACCAACAACTCAGCCCTTAAAAGGTTACTCGTATGGAAACACAGTTTGCCCAACTGCAAGCGTTGAGCTTATTGGAAGATAAAGATTTACGCAGTCATGTTCGTTTTTTGGTGGATTTGCTTGGTGAAGTGATTGCCGAGCGTTCCGGCGACAGCGTTTATCAGGCCGTTGAACTATTGCGCAAAGGTTTTATCCGGCTGCGTAAGCAAGGTGATGCGCTGTTGCGTAATCAGCTCATGGCACAAATCGGTGAACTTAACCCGCAGACGCTGGGTGAGGTCATTCGTGCTTTTAATTTGTATTTCAGTCTGGTCAATACTGCCGAAGAAGCCTATCACCACCATAACCGACTGATTCAGCTGCGAAATGGTGGCAATCTCTGGCATGGTTCCTATCTCGACACGCTGACCCAGTTAAAACAGGAAGGCGTGACGCTTAATCAGTTGAAATCCCTGCTGGGAAAACTGGTTTATATGCCGGTATTTACCGCGCATCCGACCGAATCTAAACGGCGAACGGTGATGGAGATCTTGCGACGGGTGTTTTTGCTTGATGAACAGTTGACCCACAGCTCGCTGACAGCTTTTGATGAACAGCAGATTCGCCGCCAGTTAAAACAGCAGATTCAATTGTTATGGGCCACTGATGAAGTCCGGGCCATCAAACCCAGCGTTCGTGACGAAGTTAAAAATGGCCTGTATTACTTTAATGTCAGCTTGTTTGACGCCGTGCCGCGCAGTTATCGCAACCTGGAAAACGCTATCCGCCGGGTGTATGCCGATGAATTAGCCGATGCCGAGCCGGTGCGCATTCCACATTATTTACAATTTGGTTCGTGGATAGGCGGCGATCGTGATGGCAATCCCTATGTCACGGCGCAAACTACCGAAATGGCCGTGATGTTGCAAAAGCGGTCAGTGCTGCGCCGTTATTTGCAGGATGTCACGAATTTGATGTTTATCCTGACCCATTCACAGCCGTTATGTCGGATAAATGATGCATTGGCCGAAGATTTAGCAGAGAGCGAACAACGATTTAGTAAGGCATTTGCCACCAATAACCAGCGTTTTATCAATGAGCCTTACCGGCGCAAACTTTACATTATGCGATCGCGGCTGGAGGATAATCTGCGGCTGCTGCAACAGTATTTCCGGCCGGATCAGCGCGTTGATTCTCTGGGCGTCGCCTATGCCGACGAGCGGGAAATGCTGGCTGATTTGTACTGCCTGCAAAAATCGCTGATTGATAATGGTGATAGAGAAGTTGCCTATGCTCAGCTGAGTGATTTAATCAGGCTGGTTGAGACCTTTGGCTTTTATTTGCTGCATCTGGATGTTCGTCAGGAATCATCACAGCACAGCGATGCACTGGCTGAAGTGCTGGCGCATACCGGCTTGTGCCGCGACTATTTGCAAAAATCTGAAGCTGAACGCCAGCAGTTAATTAGTGACTTGTTGCGTCGGCCCAATCTACCGGATATCTACGGCGACTTACAACCGCAAACTGATGAGGTGCTGGCGCTGATGCGGTTGATGGCGAGATTACGCGTCGAAGTCAGTGAGCAAGCATTTGGTCATTATGTGATTTCAATGACCCATGCTGCCAGTCATATTCTCGAGGTGATGCTGCTGGCCCGGTTTGCCGGATTGGTAGGCCAGGATGAGCAGGGCTGGTTTTGTCATATCCGCATTGCACCTTTATTTGAAACTATCGAAGATTTGGCGCATATCGAACCGGTGATGACGGCGCTGTTTGATAATCCGGCCTATCGCAGCTTGCTGAAGGCTTCTGGCAATCGACAGGAAGTTATGCTTGGCTATTCTGACTCCTGTAAAGACGGTGGTATTCTGGCTTCTTCATGGCATTTGTACCAGGCGCAGCAAAAAGTCAGTCAATTATCAGAGAAATTCGACATTGCCTGTCGGATGTTTCATGGTCGTGGCGGTACCGTTGGCCGCGGCGGCGGTCCAACCCATGATGCGATTTTGTCGCAACCACCCGGCACCGTGCAGGGGCAAATCAAATTTACCGAACAGGGTGAAGTATTGTCGTTTAAATATGGTAATACCGAAACGGCAGCGTATGAATTGGGTATGGGTGTATCGGCCTTAATTAAGGCCAGCCGCAGTTTGGTTACCAATGCCCGGCGTGAACCCGCCGAATACCATCAGATCATGGCGCAGTTGGCGGCAACTGGTGAGCAGCAATACCGGCAATTGACCGAGCAAACACCGTCTTTCCTCGATTATTTTTACGAGGCCTGTCCGATCAGTGAAATTGGCTTGATGAATATCGGATCACGGCCGTCTCACCGTAAAGCCGGAGATCGCTCTAAATCGTCAGTGCGGGCCATCGGCTGGGTATTTGCCTGGGCGCAATCGCGGCATACCTTGCCCGGCTGGTATGGTATCGGGCACGCCATTCATAGTTGGCTGCAACAACATCCGGACGGTATGCCAACACTGCAACAAATGGTGCAGGACTGGCCGTTTTTCCAGGCATTGCTCAGTAATACCCAAATGTCAGTCGCCAAAGCCGATATGGGCATTGCTCAGCAATATGCGACCCTGTGTCTGGATACCGAGCAATCTTTGGCGGTGCTGGGCAAGATTCGCGACGAATTCCAGCTGACCATTGATGAAGTGCTGAAAGTCGTCGATGCCGATAAGTTAATTGCGGAAAATCCGGTGCTGGCCTTATCTTTAAGGCGGCGTAACCCGTATCTGGATCCGCTGAATCATATTCAGGTCATGCTGCTGCGCCGTTACCGACAAGCCGAAAACAATGGTGACGATATGCAAACCTGGCGAGATCCGCTGCTACGAACCATCAGCGCTATTTCTCAAGGCATGCGTAATACCGGTTAGGTAGAGGACTTATTCATCTCTCATATCCACCACTGCTGGTGGCTATTTTTGCACCTTTTCAGAGGTTAAATTTGTAGAGTTATTATCAAAATGAGTGATTGATGACACAACCGGACGCAAAAATAGCTCCAGCCCTGCGGGTTGTGACTTAAAAACCGCCACTATACGTTGCTCGTCGTTTATTTAGAGTTACTAAACAGCTCTCTTCGCGCCTTAATTGGCGCTTTTTCAGCTCACAACAGAGGCGGAGATGAGAGATAAACAAGTCCTAAGTTGGTCGATCTTTTTTGGCGATATAGCGGCCTTTTTCGGCTTTGGTTTTTGATAAGGCCTTATTACTTTTCCCTTTGGGTGCCATGCCTTTGCGTTTGCAAATTTTTAACGGACCACCGACGTGATGTTCAATGCGTTGCAGATTCTTATGATCATGCGGCTCCACTAGGTTAATAGCGTAACCGGTTTTATCGGCACGGCCGGTACGACCAATACGATGAATATATAAATCACCGCGAAACGGCACATCAAAATTAATTACGTGGCTGATATCAGCGACATCCAAGCCGCGTGAGGCGACATCAGTGGCGACGGTTACTTTGACCTGACCACTGCGAAACTTGCGGATCCGCTCACGGCGCACTGATTGATCAAAATCGCCGTGCAGTAATTGCGCCGAAATATTGCGCGATTGCAAAAAGTCACAGACTTCTTCGGCACGGGTTTTTTTATTACAGAATACCAGTGCGCGCAGACAGTCGGCATCTTCAATAAATGCCATCAACAATGCTTGTTTGTGTTCGAGGTTATCGCACAGATACACTTCCTGTGTGATATTGATTGCTTGCTGATTAGCGGCTTGCAGTAAAATTTCTTGCGGCTCGTTAAGTAGCTCTTCAGCAAATATCCTCACACCGCTGCCCGCTAAGGTGGCTGAAAATAAACCAGCCTGAAAACGCTGGCCGATCCCGGTTAAGATATTCAGCACATCCGGTCCCTGGCCCATATCCAGCATCCGATCGGCTTCATCGATAATCACCAAACTAACGCCGGTTAAATCGACCGAGTCATCGTTAACCAGACTCAGCAGACGGCCAGGTGTGGCGATAATAATGTCGCAATTTTTATCCTGGGCATGTTGCACCTGTGCCCACGGCGAAGCGCCGCCGGTCAGCATGGCAATGGCCGGTTTAAAAGACTGACCAAGCTGATGAAATACATGCTGGATCTGAAATGCCAGTTCCCGGGTCGGAGCCAGCACCAAAAACTGTGCTTTGCCGGAATGATTCGGTTCATCCATCAGTTTTTGCAGAATGGGCAACACAAATGCGGCGGTTTTGCCGGTGCCGGTAGCGGCGCAGGCCAGTACATCCTGACCGGCGAGCAGGGCCGGAATTGCCACTTGCTGAACTTCGGTGGCTTTATTAAAACCGCTGTGGGCAATGGCTGCCAGCAGCGCATCATCTAAAAATAAATCTTCAAATTGCATGGGAATATCTTAATCAGAAACTGTCGGCATACCGACTCAAGGTTTGCATATTAACAGCGTGACGCTAAAAAATCTTAGGGTCTGTTTATCTCTCATAGCCGCCTCTGTTGAGACTGAAAATACACCAATCAAGGCGCGAGGAGAGCAGTTTAGTAATTCTAAATAAACGACGAGCAACGAGGAGTGGTGCATTTTCAGCCTCAACCCGAGGGGCTGGGGCTCTTTTTCCGCCCCACGGCGTTGAAAATGACTTATGTAGAATAACTACATCGCATCATTTCCGCCTTGTCGGACGAAAAAATAGCTCCAGCAGTGGTGGCTATGAGAGATAAACAGACCCTAAGCGTTAAGCACCAGCAAGCAGCCAATAATCATTACGCCGCAGGCAGCAAGGCGTCGGTACAAATGACCTTCTTTAAATATCCGGTAACCGAGAAAGACCTGCAGCACCATACTGAGCTGGAACAAGGCTAAAGCATAGGCAATCAACAGCCCTTCAAACAGCAGCATAGTGCAATATTGCATTGTAAAAATCAGCGCGCCCAACCACAGAAAATCGCGCAATTTACTTTGACTTTGCTGCCAGTCCTGTTTCAAGGATTGCCCGCTGAAAATAAGATACATAACGATGGCCAGCGGCAGACCAATCAGACACCAGAACAGAGTGGTTGTTAGCGGGCCACCGGTCATCACCGCATTTTTTAACGGCAGGGTGCCAACTGAAAATAAAGCGATCGACAAAAACCGCAGCTGGACGCCGCGATCTTTAAGCAAACTGACTAAACGGTTACTGCCAGTAGTTTTCGGAGGGAACAATAAAACACTGCCGGCCAGAATAATGGCAATGCCAGAAAAGCCCTGTAGGCTGGGGATTTCACTGAGAAATATCAGAGCTAAAAGAGTCGAAAAAACGACCTTGTAGGCATTCAGTGGCCCGAAAACCGATAAATCGGTTTTAGATAATGACATCACCAGCAGCAGCGTGCCGGCCATATCCAGTAAGGCTGCCAGCGTGATATTCAGCCAGAAGCCCGGCTGGATTTGCGAAAAGGTAATGACGTTGAGCAGCGGCAGGCTGATAAGGCTCAGCACTAAATAGCTGCCCAGCGTGATATACAGCGGCGACAGGCCACGAAGGCTCATTTGTTTTTGAAAAACATTGCCGGTGACGGATGCCAGCATCCGTCCGAGCAGCCAGACTAATTCCATAATTTATGGTGTGGTAGCGACTGCCTGATAGCGGTTATCCGCACCAGGTTTGTAGCGATTAAAACTTTTGAAGTTGTCGTTTTCGTCAAAACTAAACACCACAAATGGATCTTTACGCTGACCCATTTCCATACCCGGTGTACCCACCGGCATTTGTGGTACCGATAAGCCTTTGATATCGGCTGGTTTATTGAACAGCAGCTGCTTGATGTCATCGGCCGGGACATGGCCCTCAATCAGATAACCATCGACTATCGCGGTATGACATGAGGCCATTTTTACCGGCAGGCCCAGCTGCTGTTTGACGTTGCTCATATCGCTGCGGATTTGATCGTCTACCTGAAAATCATGCGCCTGAAGATGTTCAATCCATTTATGGCAGCATTGGCAATTGGCATCCCGATAAATGGTGATTTGAGTCGGCTTATCCAACGCCAGACGGGCAGCGTCCCACTCACTGCTGAATACGCTCAGCGGCATTAACAACAGGGCAAACAAAAATACGCGGGTGATCATATCAGGGGCACTCAACTAAAATATCGGTATCGTCACTGTGTTTTTCGACATAATCCAATGCATCGGTCAGCGATTTGTCTTTACGGGCATCAAATTCGGTTGGCAATAGCTGAACAGTCAGACCACGCGCCTGCCAATCTGGTTGTATTTTACTGTCGGCCAATGCCGGATTGAGCCAGACATGCGTGCCTTCGGTAAGGGTGCCGACCATTTCGGCCAGACCCGGCTCAGTCAAGATGATAACAACCACTTATTTGACGCCCAAATAAGCTTCTTCGGAAATTTCAGTCCAGGTCGCATCCTTTTCGCGAAAGGCCTGATAGGCGTCAAATACTTCTTTAAATTTGGGATTGTCTGCTGCTTCTTCGGCCAGTGTTTGTTCAGTCAGCGTTTTCAGGCGTTGCATCACATCAGCAGGGAACGGTTTGATATCGACACCACGTTCACGCAGTTCTGCCAGTGCTGTGGCGTTTAAATATTCCATTTCTGAGGCCATACGCAGATTCTCAGCCACCGCGGCATTTTCAACCATGGCTTGTAGATCAGGCGGTAATGTCGCCCAGGCGCGGCTGTTGATGCTCAATTCCAGGACGGCGCCCGGTTCATGCCAACCGGGATAATAATAATGTTCTGCTGCCCGATATAAGCCGAGGCGCTGATCGTGATAAGGACTAATCCATTCAGTGGCATCAATAGTATTGCGTTCCAGCGCGGTGTAGACCTCGCTGCCGGCCAGCAACACCGGGTTACCACCGGCTTTGGCAAATACTTTACCGCCCAGGCCCGGTATGCGCATTTTTAAGCCATCCAAATCGGCAACCGAGTTGATTTCTTTGTTAAACCAGCCGCCCATCTGAATACCAGTATTACCGAGCGGAAAGGCTTTGACATTGTAAGGCTCATAAACCTTATCCCATAATTCCTGACCACCACCGAAATACAGCCAGGCATTCATGCCCCGTGGATTCATACCAAACGGCACGGTCGAGAAAAACTGCGCTTCCGGGACTTTGCCAGCCCAGTAATAAGCGCTGCCATGGCCCATTTCGACGGTACCTTGGGATACCGCGTCAAAGGTTTGTAAAGCGGGGATTAATTCACCACCGGCATACACTTTGACTTGCAGGCGGCCATTGGACATTTTGGCCAGATTGTCAGCAAAGCGCTCAGCGCCTTCCTGCAGTACCGGAAAACCAGGGGGCCAAGTGGTGACCATTTTCCAGCGATAAATTTTGCTGGTATCAATGCTGCCATCTTCATTGGTGGCATCGGGCGGGCTGCAGGCGGAGATGCTGAGGCCGGTGATTAATAACAAAAACAGTTTGAGACGCATATGCTTCATCGATGAAGTCCCTGAACTAAAGCGTTTCTAGTTTGGCATATGCCAATACCAGCCATTTGCTGCCAGCCTGTTTAAAGTTCACCTGCACCCTTGCATGGCTGCCACTACCCTCAGTATCGACAATGACACCGGGGCCAAATTTTTGGTGCAGTATCTGTTGGCCTGTTCGAAAGCCACTATCATCAGCCGATTCGCGGCGGCTGGCAAGTCCTGATAAAGCCCCGACCGGTTGGCGGCCGCGCACTTCATGAATACGCTCTGGTGGAATTTCTGCCAGAAAGCGTGATGGCCGCGGATGCATTTCCTGACCGTATAAATAACGTGATTCAGTAAATAGCAGATATAACGTTTGCCGGGCACGGGTCATGCCGACATAACACAGGCGACGTTCTTCAGCGAGACGCACGGGGTCATCAGATGATTTTTGACCGGGGAATAAACCTTCTTCCATGCCCACCATAAATACCAGTGGAAACTCCAAACCCTTAGCCGAATGCAGTGTCATTAACTGCACACAATCCTGCCATTTATCGGCCTGATTATCACCGGCCTCTAATGCGGCATGCGCCAGAAAGGCATCCAGTAATGGCATTTCTTCCTCGTCATCGGCGCGCATAAATTCACGGCTGGCATTAATCAGCTCTTCCATGTTTTCAATGCGGCCCTGACCTTTTTCCGTTTTGTCTTTGCCAAAGAACGCTTTCAGGCCACTTTCTTCAATGACCAATTGGGTCAGTTCATGCAAGGGCATACTGTCATCTTCAGGTGTCAGCGATTCAATCAGCGTTAAAAAGCCTGACAGCGCATTGGCTGCGCGGGCCGGCAGCAGTTGCTGTTTTAAAATATCAACGGCGGTATGCCACATTGGTCGATCGGTTTCACGGGCAATTTGCCGTAACTGGGTCAGTGTTGCAGCACCTATGCCACGGGTCGGCGTATTAACTACCCGTTCAAAAGCGGCATCGTCACGGCGATTGGCAACCAGCCGTAAATAAGCCAATACATCTTTAATTTCGGCGCGCTCAAAAAAGCGCAGACCACCATAGACCCGATAGGGCACAGCAGATTGCATTAACGCTTCTTCAATCACCCGTGACTGGGCATTGGAGCGATACAGCACGGCACAATCACTGCGCTGACCGCCATGGGCCACCCAGTTTTTAACTTCCTGCACCAGATATTGTGCTTCATCCCGCTCGTTATAAGCTTTGTATAGTTGAACCGGCTCGCCATCACTGTCTTCGGTCCATAGCTCTTTACCCAGCCGTTCACTGTTATTGGCAATAACAGCATTGGCAGCGGCCAGAATATTGCCGGTTGAACGGTAATTTTGTTCCAGCCGCACTGAGCTGGCATCCGGGTAATCTTTATGAAATTTCTGGATATTTTCGATTTTGGCACCGCGCCAGCCATAAATGGACTGATCATCATCGCCAACGATAAACAAATAGCCGGTTTGGCCGGCCAATAATCGCAACCAGGCATATTGAATGGTATTGGTATCCTGAAACTCATCAACCAAAATCTGTGAAAATCGCTGCTGATAATGGCTGAGAATATCCGGCCGTTTCAGCCACAGTTCATGACTGCGCAACAATAACTCACCAAAATCGACGACACCGGCGCGTTCACACGCCTGTTCATAAGACAGATAAACGCTATACATGGTTTTGGAGTAGGGATCATCACCTACATGAATGTGCGCAGCGCGCAGGCCTTCATCTTTCTGGGCATTGATATACCACTGTGCCTGTTTGGGTGGCCACTGCGCTTCATCCAAAGACATACCGCGGATAATGCGTTTTAGCATGCGCAATTGATCATCACTGTCGAGGATCTGAAATCCCTGCGGCAAACTGGCATCTTGCCAGTGTGAACGCAGCAGGCGATGCGCCAGACCATGAAAGGTGCCGACCCACATGCCACCAGTCGGATAACCGAGCATTTCTTCGATACGGCCACGCATTTCGGCGGCGGCTTTGTTGGTAAAGGTCACTGCCAGAATATTGGCCGGCGACAAGGCTTCTGCCTGAATCAACCAGGCAATGCGATGCACCAGTACCCGCGTTTTACCACTGCCGGCACCAGCTAAAATCCGTGCATGACCGAGCGGCGCCGCAACAGCTTCTCGCTGCGGTTTATTGAGATCGTCTAAAAGTTCGGATACATCCATCTGCGTTCAGACAAAGTCAGCGCAACGGCGCTGACTAAGACGATGACAGGCACATCTATCCCCACAAAGCGCGGGGATATAAAGTGCTTGGGATTAAATATTGCTATCGAGGAAGGCGGCCAGCTGCGACTTAGTCAGCGCGCCGACTTTGGTGGCTTCGACTTCACCATCTTTAAACAGCATTAAAGTCGGAATGCCACGGATACCGTAGCGAGGTGGGGTATCAGGATTTTCGTCAATATTCAGTTTGCAAATCCGGAGTTTACCAGCATATTCCTCACTGATTTCTTCCAATACCGGGGCAATCATTTTGCATGGGCCACACCATTCTGCCCAGTAATCAACTAAGACGGGTAAATCAGATTGCAACACTTGGCTGTCGAAGTCGCTATCGGTCACATTTGTGACGTTTTTGCTCATGGTTTATCTCCAGTGGTAACTAAAGTAACGGACCGCTATACTCGCAGACCAAACGATTAAACGACATTTTTTCTCATCAGTACAGGTAATGCAAGTATTTCTATGACTGCCCATCTGACCGACACGCCATTTTCAGCGCTGCCACTGCACGCGCATTTGCAACAGGGACTAAGTGACGCCGGTTTTGTATTTTGCACACCGATCCAAGCGCAGTCCCTACCATTATTGCTCGCGGGTAAAGATGTTGCGGGTCAGGCGCAGACCGGAACCGGTAAAACCATCGCTTTTCTGTTGGCTACATTTCAACGGTTACTGGTGTGTGGGGTTGATACGCATCAAAAACAACCCCGCGCTTTAATATTAGCGCCAACCCGTGAACTGGCGATTCAAATCGTTAAAGATGCCGAGTTACTGAATAAACACGCTGGTTTGCGCATTGCATTGGCGCATGGCGGCAAAGATTATCAAAAACAGCGTGATGCCATTATCGATGGTTGTGATGTGTTGATTGGTACACCGGGCCGGCTGTTGGATTATCACAAACAGCGGGTTTTTAACCTTAAAAAAATTGAGGTGATGGTGCTCGATGAAGCCGATCGGATGTTTGATTTGGGCTTCATTAAAGATGTGCGCTTTTTTCTGCGCCGCTTACCGCTACCGGCACAGCGCCTTGGCATGTTGTTTTCGGCAACCTTAAGTTACAAGGTGCTGGAACTGGCCTATGAGCACATGAATAACCCGGAAAAAGTGCAGGTGGAACCGGAAAAAGTCATGGGTGATCGCATTGAAGAATCGGTGTATTACCCGGCCAATGATGAAAAAGTGCCGCTACTGCTGGCGCTGATTAAACGTATTGAGCCGCCGCGGGCGATTGTTTTTGTGAATACCAAACATGTCGCTGACAGGGTCTGGGGCTTTCTGGAAGGTAATGGCTATAAGGCGGCGCTGCTGTCTGGTGATGTGCCGCAAAAAAAGCGTGAACAATTGTTGCAGCACTTTCAGGACGGTGAATTCCCGTTTATGGTGGCGACCGATGTGGCCGCGCGGGGTCTGCACATTCCTGAAGTCAGCCATATCTTTAACTTTGATTTGCCACAGGATTGTGAAGATTATGTGCACCGGATTGGCCGCACAGCCCGTGCCGGTGCCAGTGGTGTGGCCATTAGTTTTGCCTGTGAAGAGTATGCGTTTTCTTTGCCCGAGATTGAGGATTACATTAAACATAAATTACCAGTGGCTTCTGCTGCCGATGAAACCCTGAAAAAACCGTTGCCAGCAGTGAAACCGGAACGACATCCCGCTGGCAGAAATCGACCGCGGCAAAATGATAAAAAGCATTCTGGAGGTAATAATCAGCGCAGTCGTGGGTCACGACGGGTAGCAAACCCGGATGCAAATCAGCAATAGCCCGCTGGGAGTTTTTCCGCTTAAACCGACGGATAATGCCAATCGGCTGTCGGTGGTGATGCCGGCTGATGTCAGTTTTACTCCGGCCCCGGCCCGCAATCGTGCTCACAATCCGCAACAAGTGGTGCCGGTCAGCACGGCACAAGACAGTCAGCAGGCCCGGTTTATTCGTATTTTAGCGCAGCTCGACAATGCCGAATTTTTACCCACACAGCCGATCCGGGCTTTACCTGCGCCGGTCGTCACTTATCTGCAAATTGCCAGCCTGCAAGATCGCAGCCCTTATTCAGGTTTGATTGATGAAACGGTTTAGCCTGCTGCTGTTATGTGTTTTTGTGCTGGCCTGTAATCAGTCACCACCTCCGCCTATCGCTCAATTTGGCAAGGGCACTATCGATGAAATTATCGAGCTGCATCAACAGCGGGTGATGCAGGACTTAAAAACGCTTACCTTAAAGTTGTACCGTCGTAATCCCAATGAACGCCATGATCGCGGTAAACGCAGTCTCGAAGATAGTGTTGCCAGACTATTTAATTATCCGGCACATGTTGGCTTTGCCAAATGGAAAAACACCAAGCCCACCGATATTTTGCGTGCTGCTTTGAGCAGTGACTATCAGGGGGATCGGGTATTGGCATTTACGGTGGGCATGCGCCGGATGTTGATGGCGGCGTATAACAATGAAACAGCGTTTTATTATCTGACCGAGATTGATGCCCAGAAACTGTATAACAGTGCCCGGAATATCGAAATTGCAGCGTGGTTACTGGCGACCAAGCGCGATAGCAACGGTGAACGTATTTTGCTCAGTGACAGCAGTAAAGCACTGGAGCGTAATTTGAGTTTTCAGCGGCTGATTGGCGGCATGATCGCAACCCAGGATAATTTGTCGCAAATCATTGCCCAGAAAGAAGGGCGTTTGGTGAAAAATATTGTGGTGCAAGCCGCATCAATGGCTTTTTTACCGATTTAACGCCGCCCGGCAGCCTGCTGGATCAGCAAGTTTTTGATAAAGCCCAACCGGTTTACCTGCTTTAAGCCAAGTTGCCTGATGGCCGCCATACCCGGCAGTTGACTGGCAAATAAGCGATTTAAGCCATCGAAACTTAATTGCATTAATGTATTTTCAGTCAGTCGTGCCCGCTGGTATTTTTTTAAGGTATGCAAACCGCCTATTGGCCGGCCTTGCTGATGTGCTTTGAGCACAATATCCGACAACACTCTGGCATCCTGAAAGCCCAGATTAACACCTTGCCCTGCCAAAGGATGCACACTATGTGCGGCATCGCCAACTAAAGCCAGTCCGGGTTTTACATAAGCCTCGGCATGTTGCAGATTAAGCGGAAAGGCAGTGCGCTCCGATAACAGCCGAACGCTGCCTAGTCTGAAATCAAAGGCACTGGCCAACTGCTCACAAAACGGCAGATCATCAACATTTTTCAGTTGTTCGGCTTCGGCATCCGGCAGACTCCAGACGATTGAGCATTGATGTGGATTGCCGAGTGGTAGAAAGGCCAGCGGGCCACCCGGTAAAAAATGCTGTCGGGCACATTGCTGATGGGGGTGTTCGGTTTCGACCACCGCCACCAAACCCTGCTGTTGATAAGCCCAGCCACGCGATTTGATACCTGCCCAGTCGCGAATTTGCGATTGGCCGCCATCGGCGGCGATGATCAACGGTGCGCTCAACTTATCACCATTATTTAGCGTGATGGTTTGCTCATCAAGCGCTGTAGCTTGAGCAGGACTCAGTAAATCAATCGATTTTGTGGCCTTTAAGGTTTCGAACAGTGCCTGTTCCAGATGGCCATTTTCGATAATATGGCCCAGCCAAGCAGCGCCAATATCGGCCGCAGCAAAATCCAGCTGGCTGTTTTTTTCCCAGACCTGCATTTGCTCAAACGGGCCCAGCCGGCTTGGCAATAAACGTTGCCAGACGCCAAGCTCGGTTAATAATTGCTGACTGGCACGACTGATAGCACTGACCCGCAGCTGCCACGGATCGCTTGGTTGTAATGGCGCAGGAGGACGGCTTTCCAGCAGGCTGATGTTTAAATCACTGTGCTGGGCTAAAGCCAAAGCCAGCGAGCTGCCGACCATACCGCCGCCAACAATAATAATGTCTGTTTGCCGATTCATAACGGCAAGCCGCGCGCCAGGCGGGTTTGTTTTTGGCTTAAGCCCATACTGGCAAGCGTCAGGCGCTGTTTAACCGGTGGCAATATATCCAGCATCGCCAACGCAGCGGATCGGCTATGTCCCAGTACCGGATTAGCGTTGCTGAATATTTTGACCAATCTGTCGGTGGCTTTGACAATATTATCCTGCGCTGGTAACTGCCATGCCTTATAGGTTTCTAAACAACGGGGCTGACCGCAGTCACCACGATGTTGACTGATGACTTCCGCCAACACCGCCGCATCACGTAATCCCAGATTAAAGCCCTGACCGGCAATCGGATGCAGGCTGTGCGCCGCATTACCAATCAGTAATAAACGTGGCTGAATGGCGACATCGGTTTGCATCAAACCCAAGGGATAACTGCTACGTTTGCCGACCCTGGTAAAGTGACCCAGCCGAAAACCAAATCGCTGCTGCAAGGCCTGTAAAAAATCCTTGTCAGACAGAGCCAGCAGACGCTGTTCATCGTCACTTTTTACTGTCCAAACCAAGCTGCTGCGACTATCAGTCATCGGTAACAAAGCCAGTGGACCACTATCGGTAAAGCGTTCAAATGCGCGGTTTTGATGTGGCCGTTCGGTGCTGACATTGGCGGTTACCGCGGTTTGCTGATAATCACGTTGCCAGCTATCCAATTTCAGTAATTCACGAATAGTGGAATGCTGGCCATCGGCAGCGACCAGTAATTTGCAGTTTAAGTTTTGCTGATTGGACAGACTCACGGTGACGTTGTCAGATGATGTTTCAAGCGCGGTAACGGTAAGCGGCGATAACAACGCAATAGTGTCAGCTTGCTGCAACGCGATATTCAGTTGCTGGCCCAGTTGTTTAGCGGTCAACACCTGACCCAGCGCAGGGACGTTTGCCGCTTGTGCCGATAAACGGGTTACGCCAAAATGGCCGCGATCAGAAATATGAATATTGAGTATAGGGGTGGCAAATGCTTGCAAAGCCGGCCACAGATCAAGCGTTTCAAATATCCGCTGTGAGCCATAAGACAGTGCGATGCCGCGATCATCAAAACTGGGCTGGGAATTGGTCTCAATACTATGCGCTTCGATAATACCGATTTTCAAGCCAGTATTATTTAAGGCCAATGCCAAACTGGTGCCGACCATGCCGGCACCGACGATCAGCACATCAAAATCGACATTTGCGGCCATCAAGCTGCCCTGGTGCCCGCCATCAACGCTTCAATAGCGGCGATTTCTTTGGGTGCGCCGGCAGATAAAACATCATGACCGTCTTTGGTGACCAGCACATCGTCTTCAATGCGAATGCCGGTAAAGTGGTATTTTTCCGGCACATGCGCTGGATCGCGGATATACAGGCCCGGTTCGATGGTCAGCACCATACCCGGTTCCAATAACCGCCAGGCACCGCCTACTTTATAATCACCGACATCATGGACATCCATACCCAGCCAGTGCCCGGTACGATGCATATAGAATTCGCGATAGGCTTGTTTTTCCAGCAACGCGTCCAGCTCACCTTGCAAAATACCTAACCTAATTAATCCTTCAGTGAGCACTTTAACCGCGACTTCATGCGGTTGATTCCAGTGGTTACCAGGCCGCACGGCATCAATCGCCGCGTATTGGGCATCTAAAACGACCTGATAAAGCTCACGTTGTGCCGGTGTGAACTTACCGTTGACCGGAAAGGTGCGGGTAATATCAGCAGCATAACAATCATATTCAGCACCAGCATCAATCAATAGCAGATCGTTGTTTTTCAGCTTTTGGTTGTTTTCGATGTAATGCAGGATGCAGCCGTTTTCGCCACCGCCAACAATAGATGGATAGGCCGGGCTACGACAACCATGGCGCATAAATTCATGCAGCAACTCTGCTTCGATTTCATATTCCCATTTGCCCGGCTGGGTGGCCTGCATGGCGCGGATATGGCCAGAAACTGATGCTTTCGCAGCATGTTTCATGGCTTTAACTTCTTGGCTGCTTTTGTATAAGCGCAGCTCACCCAGAATATGCTCGAGTTCAATAATTTCGGTTGGTGAATGTTTACCGCTACGTGATGCCTGACGCAGGTGATTCAGCCAACTGACCATGCGCTGATCAAACGCTGGTTGATTGCCCATTGTGTAATAAACTTTTTCTTTACCTTCCATCAGACCGGGCAATATTTCATCCAAATCGCTGATAGGATAGGCATCATCGGCTGCAAAATTGGACATGGCGCCATCGAGTCCCGCGCGATAGCCGTCCCATATTTCTTTTTCCAGATTGCGCTCGCGACAAAACAACAGAAACTCACCGTGTTCGCGGCCGGGTACCAGCACTAATACTGATTCAGGTTCATCAAAGCCACTCAAATAGTGAAAATGACTGTCGCTACGAAAGGGGAAATGTACATCCCGATTACGGGTGAGTTCCAGCGCGTTGGGCAACACGGCAATAGTGTCAGGCCCCATTAAGTCCATTAAATGCCGGCGGCGGCGGGCGAATTCTTGTTTAGTCATTTAGTGTTCAGTTGAGTTGTCGTTATTTTCGGGAGGTTGCAGTTCGCCATACAACAAAAACAGCCCCATGCGTAGGTATTCGACCAATTCAGCAAAGTTGGATTCATCCTGATCGAGTTGATCAAGTTCAATATCATCAATCTGACTGATTTGAATCGCATCGGTGATATATTCCTGACAATCTTGAGACAGGCTGGTTTCATCGGTTAAACCGGAGGCGCCCAAACCATAAATCAATCCCTGACACCAATCAGCCATCGCTGCAATCCGTGAACCGAGCGGTGCATCGTCATCGGGAAGCTCTAACTGCAAGTCAAAATCAAGGCTGTTTAGCGCCTGAATGGTTTCATCAAACAGCGCAATCAGGTTTTGTAACTCTTCCGGTCCGGGATTGTAGTCTTCAAATAAGGTTTTATACCAGGTATTGCGATTAGCCTGATTGTTATGGCAAAGCAAACCGCATAGAGCGCCCTGTAATTCGGCGGTTGTAGTGGGGCCGTCACTGGTCATGTTTTCAGGTGACAGTGACGGAAAATACAATTGAGACATAAAGATACGGCCTGAATTTAAAAATCACATCATGCAGTTATTGACCCGTTCAATAGCGCACGTCTATAGTTAGGCATTATTCTCGCATAGCCAAGACGCATACTAATGGATAAAACCCCGATTCAACAATTGGAGCAGCAGATAGACCAGTTGCTTCGGGCAGGTCGCCGGTTACGTGAGGAAAACTTGTTATTGCGTTCCCAGCAAGCTGCCTGGCTCAGTGAGCGGGCGCAATTGATTGAAAAGACAGATGTTGCCAGAGGCCGGATTGAAAAAATGGTCAGCCGTCTGAAACAACTGGACGAAGAATTATGAGCGCACCGGTGCATGTCACTATCCTCGGCAAAGATTATCAGGTTGCTTGTCCTGATGACGAAAAAGAAGCGCTGATTGCGTCGGCGCGCATGGTGCACACTAAAATGGAAAAAATCCGCGGCAGTGGCAAAGTCGTTGGTCTAGACCGTATTGCGGTCATGGCGGCGCTTAACATCGCGCATGAATTGTTAATCCTGCAACAGGACGAGTCGCAGGACGTGAATAAAATAAATGAAAAAATCCATCAACTGAAAGAGCGCGTCGAGGCGTTTATTAGCGAAGATCGCCAGTTAGAATTGTAAAAAATCGTCACCACAAATTCACACTAACCGCGTATCATATGACTTACCCTGCGGTGTTCGACAGCGACATGTGTTGTCTTGAGCCGATAAGCAATTGCTTACCGAAACCAAAATCCGAGGTTGAAAAACAGGCCCGCTCTGACGGGAAGTTTGCCATCCTCCTGCGGTTTCACTCTTGGACCACCAGGTTCAAGAACCCCGTTCGCATCGGCACTGTGGGGCCCTCTTAATTTTTACGTTACCGGTTCAATTTCATCAGCAGTTTATCCAGTTGCTGTCTTTCTGCTGTGCTGAGATGAGTAGCCAGCAATGATTCATATTCTCCGAATACTTCGACCAGTGCTGCCTCAATCAGTTTTTGGCCGGCCGCTGTCAGCCTGACTTTACGGCTGCGCTGATCTTCGCTGCACGGATGTCGGGAAATTAGCAGTCTCTTTTCCAGATTATTCAGGACTTTGGTCAGTCCGCCGGAACTGAGCATATTGTTCTGACAAATATTTGACGGCGTCAGCTCAAACGGTTCACCCTGCACCCGTAATGAAGCCAGTGCATCGTATTCGCCGGCGCTCAGGGCATTTTTTTCCATAACACTGCGACTCTTGGCGAATAATTGTTCTCGTGCCCAATACAGACGTTTGACCGTTGCTGCCGCAGCTAAATCAGTCGCCGGCAATGTCGCCTGCATCCGGCTGATAATCAGCTCCATTGGGTTAGCTTTTTCGGTCACGTTATATCCTCATTGATGCGGCCATTATGACAAAAAAATTAACTTGCTAGAAAGATAATTTATCGTTAAAGTTTTATCTTTCTGGAAAGAAATTTCGCGTCGACCATCTTCGCTCAAGGATCATTATGCCGTCAGCTGCAAAAAAATCGATTTTGCTGGGATTCATCTTCAGTCATGTTTTATTGATGGCGCCGCTGTTGGCTGAAGAGCAGGATAATCGACCCTTGGTTGAGGTTATGGCTCCTGAGCAACGCGAAGTGACCGAATGGCAAGAATTTACCGGCCGTTTCGAAGCGGTAGAAGAAGTCGCCATTCGCGCCCGTGTGACCGGTTATCTTGATGCGGTGCATTTCAAGGATGGCCAGATGGTTAACAAAGGTGATTTGTTGTTTGAAATCGACCCGCGGCCTTTTCAAGCCGCACTGGCGCGCGCTGAAGCCAATTTGGCCAGAGTACAAAGCCAGCTTAAACTGACGGAATTAGAAGTTAATCGCGGCGAACGGCTGTTAATCCAACAAGCTATTTCTGCCGAAGAAGTCGATAGTCGCCGGGCCCGATTCCAAGAGGCCAATGCCAATGTCGCCGCCGCCCGCGCTGCTGTGCAAACAGCCGC
>JAVVFF010000100.1:0-7852 GCA_032250995.1 Methylophaga sp.
CGAATCGGTTCGTTGGTGCGGGCTGCACCATGGGCCATGGATTCGGTACCAATACCGGCTTCGTTAGAAAAAGCCCCCCGGCGCACGCCCATCAGGATAACCGTGCCAACGGCTCCGCCAGCGACGGCTTCGCCTGAAAAAGCATCAGTAATAATTAACTGAAAGGCGGCCGGAATTTCACTGGCAAAACGCATTAACAGCAGGACGGTCATCCCCAGATACAGCAATACCATAATTGGTACCATACGCACCGTGACGCGACCTACACGTTGGATATGCCCTGTCGTCACCAGCAACACCAGCGCAGCGATCAGCAGCCCCATTATCAAGTCAAAGCTGAAATGGCTTTGTGAGGTGGCCCAGCCAGCGGGTTGCGCCACCACTTCTCGCAAAATCTGCACCAACTGGTTGACCTGAAAAGCTGGCATCGTACCCATCAGCCCGGCAACTGCAAACAGCGCAGCTAGTAGCCACCAGCGTTTGCCCAGACCTTCGCGGACAACATACATGGGACCACCCTGAAGATTGCCTTCGCTATCTTGACCGCGAAACATCACACTCAAGGAGCAGGTATAAAATTTGGTGGCGACGCCGATAACGGCGGTCATCCACATCCAGAATATAGCACCCGGACCGCCCATGGTAATCGCCAGCGCCACACCGGCAATATTACCCAGCCCCAACGTCCCCGAAAGCGCCGTGCTCAGAGCCTGCGCATGCGGAATATCGCCCGCATCGCCATCCCGATCAAAGCGGCCTGTCAAAATTTGCACGGCATGGCCGAAGTGGCGATAGGGCAGGCCGCCTGAATACAACACAAAAAATAGCCCGCCGCCTACTAGCAATATCACCAGTGGCAGGCCCCACATAAAATTGGCAAAGCCGGTAAACAGGGCTTCCATGTCGTCATCCAGATTGTCGTTCAGGCTTTTACCCTAGCGTTTTGTCGGGACAGATTCAAAAGGTAATTGGCGCCAGGTCAGGGTAAATAACTTCAATTATTTATTATCAGGATGTTCAGGCCATCTTTACTGGATGTGCTTTAGCTTCAATCCTGGTTTCAGGAACGCTAAACGGATCTGGGTGCCTGAAATTAGTAATACTTCAAAAAAAGAGATATGCCCGGGCGCCCTGGGCCAGCAAGCGGCATGTTTAGATACTGAGTTACTACTTCAGTTGGATGCTTAACAGCGTTGCCGGGCGCAAAAATAGTCCCAGCCCTGCGGGTTGTGATTGAAAAAGTGCTACTTATGGTCATGGATGGACGGTATGCCAGTGCGCTAGGGAGACGCGCCGTTCAGCGTTGCTCGTTGTTTGTTTAGAATAACTACAAAAACGCCGGGGGCATTTTTGAGCGTAAGCCCCAAAAAAAGTGGAGGGGAGATACAGATGTATCTCACAAACCGCCCTTCTCGCGCCTTAATTGGCGCTTTTTCAGCTCACAACATAGGCGGAGATGAAGGATAAACAAGCCCTAAGGAAGCAAAATATGAAAAACTTTATGAAAATACTTATCGCTCTGAGCCTGATTGCTTGCGGCAACGCCATAGCAGCTACCAAAATCGGTGTGCTCGATATGCAGTTACTGAACCTGACGATGAAAATGAGTGACCCACAGAAAAATGCCGAAATGGCAGCTGAGGATCTGGAAAATGTTGAGCTGACTGAATGTTTGTTACGGAAAGGCTTCGAAGCGCGCGAGCAATTCACTTTGGTCGAGATTGATAGCGAGGTACAGGCAGAGGCTAATAAGGGCGTTGGCTATTTATTTGATCGGCCGGAAGCAGCAGCCGAGTTGGGCGAGAAGTTCGACGCTGACTATGTTGTCGTAGGCCGTTACCATAAGCCAACCTACTTATTTTCCTACATCATTTTGCGTGTTGTTGATGTACATAGCGGCAAGATGATCGAAGAAATTAAGACCGAGGTAAAGGGCCGCGCTCAGGAGACGATTCCGACAAATATCGGCAATGTGATGGTCAAATTCGACATCTTGCTGGCTGATAATTGAGAAGCGAAGTCAGGCATATCCGAAAAGATAAACAAGCCTTAGAGATCACATGTCAGGATTGAGTACGGCTTTTGTAGTGATGGCAGCGTTATGCTGGGGTTTATCTGCTGGCATTGGCGCTATCTTGATGGCCGAAGGTTGGCATCCGTTTGTGGTGTCGTTTTACCGTGGGGCGATTGGGTTGCTGTTTGTTCTGGTTTGGCTGGGATTACGTCCTCAGAACAGTGGACTTGTTGATCGCAGATTATGGTTCTGGTCGGTGATTGCCGGACTGGGGGTCGCAGGTAATTTTGCGTTCTACTTTATAAGTATCGCCGAGGGCAGTGTCGCAGTTTCGGCAACATTGATGTATTGCGCTCCAGTTTTCGTCTATCTGGTCTCCTTTACGCTCAGGCTGGAAACACCCACGCCAGCAAAATGGCTGGCGATCGCTATGGTGATGTTGGGGATCGTGTTGCTGACACAAATTTATGACATTGGTCCCAGCGGTATTTCGCCGGTCGGTGTTGGCGCCGGTTTGCTTGCTGGGTTGTGCTACGCGATATTTATTTTTGGCTTTAAATATGCGGCGACACATGGCAGTCCACAGGCGATATTGGTGATAGCATTTGCGGTTCTTGCCAGTATTCTCTTCTTGCCAAGTAATATTGAACAAGTGTTCGCGGTGCCGGCCATGCCGGATTGGCCGCTATTTATCATACTTGGTGTATTGGGCGCAGGGTTGTCTTTTGTGCTCTATATTGTCGGACTTAACTATACCGCGCCAGCCGTCGCTTCAATTGTGGCAATGGTTGAGCCGGTTACCGCGTCATTATTCGGTGTTATGGTTTTGGATGAGGCCTTGGCCGGTATGCAAATCCTCGGCATGGGATTGATTCTGATCACTGTGACCGCGCTGAGTGTCTGTTCAAGCTTCAGAATCAAGGCGTAAATTGCATTATGGCAAATCACTGTGCGGGTTTTAACGCAGGCGATCAGCGATCCTGAACCGGCTGCTGCCAAGCGCGTTTGATGCGATGATGACTATGACAAAGATCGACATCGCTGTGATTGAAGCGGCGAGACGTGATTGATGTTAGTTGGCAATACAGCATATTAGTCGCTGCAATCCCAATAGATAAAAGGCCATAGAGTCGACTAATGTCATCAGGTGATTTTTATGGCCAGAGAGTCGCTATTTTTATTATTTGCCGATGCGATTTTAGTCGTATATGTGCTGTTTGTAGGCTTTGTGGTATTCGGGTTCGTTTATTCAGCATTGGTTACAAAACCTGCTTTACTGGCAAGCGTCGGCATGGTGTTTCGTGGCATTGTATACCGGCTTTGGCAGTCTGGTTATGGCAAGTTGGTATGTGGTTCATTCCGATCCATCAACGCTTTGATTCTGGCGCTAAAGGTAACAGCAGTGAATAGCTGAGCGGCTCAAAACCAATTCTTTTAGGAGTGTGCATGTGCAAATCGCATAGCGGATCCAGCAGGGCGCAATCTGGCTGGGAAGAAATCGCCAATGCAGTCAGTCATGGTATCGGACTTATTCTGGTGCTGATTGGCACGCCAGTTCTTATCGCGCAGGCAATTCGTCAGGGTGACGTTTTATTTGTGGTCGGCGTCAGTGTGTTTTGTGTGACCATGATATTGCTGTATATGGGATCTACGCTGTATCACGCATTGCCAGCGGGCAAAGCCAAGCGGGTTTTTTTGCGTATTGAGCACTCGGCGATTTATCTGCTGATTGCTGGTACTTATACGCCATTTACCTTTGGTGTTTTGCAAGGTGTTTTGGGCTGGACACTGTTTGGCATTGTCTGGGGGCTGGCATTTATTGGCATCACAGTCAAAGTTTTAGAAAAACAACCGCATCTAATCTTATCAACCAGTCTGTATTTATTGATGGGTTGGGTGATAGTGATTGCTATCGAGCCCTTGCTGGCCAACATTCCCACCGCCGGTTTCTTTTGGCTATTGGCGGGTGGTTTGTTTTATACCGTGGGTGTGGTGTTTTTTGCGACCGATTCGCGGTTGCAATATGGTCACTTTATCTGGCATTTATTTGTTGTGGCGGGCACCGCTAGTCATTTTTTTGCCGTGCTATGGTATGCCGCAGAGTGATTGCTTAAAGCAAAGTTTACTTCACCTGTTTTTTTTTGGAGAAACATTTTATGCGGATATTTGCATTATCTGTCTTGATACTGATTTTTGTCAGCTCTGCTGTGATGGCGCTTGATGAGGATGATTACCCTTATCCGGTCAAGGCGTTCAGGTTTGACAGCCAGCAACAAACGCTGACTATGAAATACATGGATGTGCAGCCTGAAGGTGAGCCCAAAGGTGTGATGATGTTGCTGCACGGTAAAAATTTTACCGGCGCTTATTGGCAGCAGACTATCGATTATCTTGTCGATCTGGGGTATCGGGTGGTGGTGCCGGATCAGATCGGTTTTGGGTTATCCAGTTTGCCCAGGCATTATCAGTTTAGCTTTGCCCAACTGGCCGCCAATAGCAAAGCATTATTGACGCGCCTTGAAATCGAAAAAGTGACAGTAATGGGACATTCGATGGGCGGGATGCTGGCAACGCGTTTTGCGTTGCAATATCCCGATGCTGTGCAGCAGTTATTATTGCTGAATCCGATTGGTCTTGAAGATTGGCGGGCGATGGGTGTGCCGTATGTCACCATCGATACGCTTTATAATAGCGAGCGAAATAAAAATTTTGGTGATATCAAAATATACCAGCAGGCGAGTTATTACGATGGTCAGTGGAATAATGATTATGCCCGTTGGGCACAATTACTGGCCAGCAGTTATCAGGCCCGGCAAGGTGATCGTTTTGCCTGGAATATGGCATTAACCACCGATATGGTGTTGTCGCAGCCGGTGTTTTATGAATTTGAGCAACTTAAAGTGCCGACCACCTTGTTGATTGGCACCCGGGATCGCACGGCGATTGGCCGCGATCTGGTGGATGACGAAACAGCGCAGCAAATGGGCGATTACACTCAATTGGGCAAAGCCGCGGCAAAGCGAATTCCCGATGCCCATTTAGTGGAATTTACTGATGTCGGTCACTTGCCGCATATCGAAGCACCGGAGCGCTATTTACCGGCGCTAAAAGCGGCGCTTAACCGCGACTAGTAAAACCGCAAAAGATTTTAAAGCTTGTCGGATGGTCACATATAACAGCAACAATGCTAAAACCGTAATGTGAAGGAAACCTGTTTTGGAAGAAAATGTTATTGATGTGCGCGATCTGAGTAAAGTTTACCCCTCAGGATTTCATGCGTTAAAGCAGGTCAATTTGCAAATCAAACGCGGCGAAATATTCGCTTTGTTAGGCCCCAATGGTGCCGGTAAAACCACACTTATCAGTATTATTTGCGGCCTAGTTAATGTCGGCGAAGGGCAAGTTTTAGTCGGTGGTTACGATGTGGTCAAAGACTATCGGCAAGCCCGCAAACAAATCGGCTTAGTGCCGCAAGAGTTAGCGATCGATGTGTTTGCTTTTGTCTGGGATACCATGGTGTTTAGCCGCGGCCTGTTTGGCAAACCGCGCGATGATGTCTATCTGGAAGAGATACTTAAAGCGTTGTCGTTGTGGGATAAACGCCACGCCAAAATTCAGTTTCTTTCTGGTGGCATGAAGCGCCGGGTGTTAATTGCCAAAGCGCTGGTGCATGAGCCGGAAATATTGTTTCTTGATGAACCGACCGCCGGTGTCGATGTGGAATTACGCCGTGATATGTGGCGTCTGGTGGAAACCTTACGACAGCGCGGTACCACCATTATTCTGACCACTCATTACATCGAAGAAGCCGAAGAAATTGCCGACCGGATTGGCATAATTAACCGGGGCGAGATCCTGCTGGTCGATAACAAGCGGGATTTGATGAAAAAGCTGGGCCGTAAGCAGCTTATTCTGCAACTGCAAACACCGATTATCGAACTGCCTACCGAATTGAACGGCTTTGTGTTGCAGCTCGGTGAGGATGGCAAAACGTTGACCTATGATTATGATGACAATCAGCCGAGCAATCATGTTACCGAGGTGCTAGCGGCGATGCATCGCTCCGGCATTGCGCTCAGTGATGTGCGCACCAAACAAAGTACCTTAGAACAGATTTTTGTCGGTCTGCTGGAGGACTCACGATGAATTGGTATGCCATTAAAGCTGTTTATTTATCGGAGTTACACCGCAGCTGGCGCACCCCTTTGCAGAGTATCGCTTCGCCGGTGTTATCGACCTCGTTGTATTTTATTGTCTTTGGTTCAGCGATTGGCTCGGCGATGACGGATATTGGTGGCGTCAGTTACGGCGCATTTATTATTCCGGGCTTAATTATGCTGATGGTGTTGACCGAAACCACCTCCAACGCGTCGTTCGGGATTTATATGCCGAGATGGTCAGGGGCGATTTATGAAGTCTTGTCAGCACCGGTGTCAGCGATTGAAATTGTTGTTGGTTATGTCGGTGCGGCAGCCACAAAATCAATGATTTTGGCGATGTTGATTTTGCTGACTGCCCGGATGTTTGTTGATTATTCGATTCTGCATCCAGTGTGGATGTTGGTGTTTTTGTTTTTAACCTGCATTACTTTCAGTCTGCTCGGTTTTATTCTCGGCTTGGTGGCTGATGGCTTTGAAAAACTGCAAGTGATCCCGCTGATGGTGGTGACGCCGCTGGCATTTCTGGGCGGCACCTTTTATTCCATCACGATGTTGCCGGCGTTTTGGCAAAAAGTGACTTTATTTAACCCGGTGGTGTATCTGGTCAGTGGTTTTCGCTGGAGTTTTTACGGCACGGCAGATGTGAGCTTACTGTTTAGTCTATTGATGATTGGCATATTTTTGATATCGTTTTTGGCTTTTATCTGGTGGATATTCAATACCGGCTATAAGGTTAAGGTATAGGTTTTGCCGATGGTCATCGCATTTGATGTCTATGGCACCTTGATTGATACCGACGGCGTGGAAGTGGTTTTGCAAAAACTGGTGGGTGATAAGGCCGCGGCGTTTTCATCGACCTGGCGTAGTCTGTCCTGATTGCTATGTAACTGCGTTGGGCCACTACAAATAAATCGGAGTATTCATCTTCGGTGCCGAATATCGTTCGCAAATCTTTGAACACACCATCTGAAGCACCTTGTGCAAATAAGTCTGGGCAAGCCTTGATTAGATTACTGGGTATTAAGCGGCTTGAGGAATCAGTTCCTGGGCGATCTTTTCCAGCATAAAAGTTTCGCGTTGTATGGATTGCCCCATGGTTGTCTCTTGACGCGACATAACTTCGCGATTGTGATGCATTGCTTGTTCAACAGAAATCCAAACCGGCTTCATGCCATTGGCGATCTCATAATCTTCCATACGAACCTCAGCCAGATCTGCCGCAACATCGCAGACAAAAAAATGCGAGGTCATATGCATCAGATCGTATTGCGGCTTCCAATAGGGGCGGTATTCTTCAATAAAACCGTAATGTGTTTTGACCTGAACATCGCGGGCGCCGGTTTCTTCTTCCAGCTCACGTTTCAGGGCCACCTGAATATCTTCATCTTGATCAATGCCGCCACCGGGTAAGCTGAAATCGTTGTAGCGCTCGGTGAAAAGCAATAAGATTTTATCTTCGCGTAACACAATGCCACGGGCGGCATGACGCCGGAAGATACGGCCTTGTCGTGAAGTTAGCTCAGGATGGACAAGTTCTGTTAGCAGATTCATAACGCTTTCCGTTGCACGGCAAAAGGCCGTGATTCTATCGTTGTAAACAAAAAAAAGCACCGCCCGCGTCAAAATATAAACCCGAGTGATGCTTTGATAATGCTGTTAAGCGTCTTTTGGGTAAGGT
>JAVVFF010000101.1:0-7790 GCA_032250995.1 Methylophaga sp.
AGTCGTCCTTGGGATAAAGATCGCGATGGCTTTGTGCTGGGTGATGGTGCCGGTGTTCTGGTACTGGAAGAATACGAACATGCCGTCAAACGCGGTGCGAAGATTTATGCAGAGCTGGCTGGCAGTGGTATGAGCAGTGATGCATATCATATGACTATGCCCTCGGTAGGTGGCGAAGGTGCGGCGCGCTGCATGAAAAACGCCATGAAAGACGCATCTTTGAATGCCGATGAAATCGATTACATCAATGCCCACGGCACCTCAACGCCAGCCGGTGACATTGCCGAAACCATGGCTATTAAAACGGTTTTGGGTAATGCATCAAAAGGTGTTGCAGTTAGTTCTACCAAATCGATGATTGGTCATTTATTGGGTGCAGCTGGGGGTGTGGAAGCGGTTTTCAGCGTGTTATCGATTCGCGATCAAATCGCGCCACCGACGATTAATCTTGATAATCCGGATGAGGGCTGTGATTTGGATTATGTGCCCAATACCGCACGTCAAATGTCTATCAATGTGGCAATGTCGAACTCATTTGGTTTTGGCGGCACCAACGGTACCGTTATTTTCCGTAAACTTAGCTAACTTTCGTTTTAATGATTCTGATTAACGGCCAGCCCGAAGACAGAATCGATGCTCGGGATCGCGGACTCCAATATGGCGATGGTTTGTTTGAAACCATCGCTTTTCGCCATCAGCGACTTGAGTTATTGGATGGCCACTTAGCGCGACTACGAATCGGCTGTGAACGTCTGAAACTATCACTTAACACCACAGATATTGATGCCATTAAAACTGAATTAGCACAGATCACCGTATCGCTTGATACTGATGCGGTGATCAAAATTATACTTACCCGCGGTGTGGGGGGGCGCGGTTATCAATATGCCGAAAACACATCGGCAACCCGTATCATCAGCAGTCATCCATTACCAGAATATCCAGCAAATTATCAGCACGGCGTTGCGGTTCGTCTTTGTCATCAACGCTTGGCACGTAATCCACAACTGTCTGGCATCAAGCATCTTAATCGCCTAGAACAAGTACTTGCCCGTAATGAATGGCGAGATAATACTGTTGCCGAGGGCTTGATGCTAGATAGCAATGGTCTTTTGATTGAAGGCACGATGAGTAATATTTTGCTATTCCAACAAGGTCGCTTGCTGACCCCGGATTTGAGCCAATGCGGTATAAATGGTGTGATGCGTGGCTTTTTATTAGATCATGCCCGTCAGCAAGGCTGGACAGTTAACGAAACGCAATTAACAGTAGATGATTTGCTAACCGCCGATGAAGCGCTGCTTTGTAATAGCGTGATTGGCATTTGGCCCATCAGACAACTAGTCGAACATCAACCAAAATGGCCACATGGTGAGATGACGCAACAATTGCAGCAATGGCTGTCACAAGCAATAATGCACTGATGAAAATTTCTGCCACCGTCAAATTACTGGTTTTTTTATTTTTGGTGGGCCTGCCGTTGGTGTATGGCTGGACCGAGTATCAACGCTTTTTAAATACTCCGATTGAGCCTCCCGCCGACCAAACCATTTTTGTGATTGCGCCGGGCGATAATCTGAGCCGCATCAGCCAACGTCTCTATCAGCAGGGTCTCAGCCCAACACCCAGTATTTACCTGGATTTATACGGACGCTATCAGGGTAATGCCGCGCAGATTAAAGCCGGTGAATACCAAATTGCCCGTGGCACGACGCTACCTGAGTTATTGCAGCAATTTATTGATGGCAAAGTGATGCAGTACAACCTGACCATTGTCGAAGGTATGACGGCCCAGCAATTACTGATCAAGTTGCGGCAACACCCTAAAATTAAAGCAACCGATGATAAACCTGATTTGGCCGTAATTGTGGCTGCTTTGGATCTGCCGGTTCAGCATGCTGAAGGCTGGTTTTTACCAGAAACCTATAAATTTCCGGCCGGCACCACTGATATTCAGTTTTTAAAGCGTGCTTATCAGAATATGCAGGCTGAACTGGATAAAGCCTGGGTGAAGCGTGCTGAAGACTTGCCGTATAAAAATCCTTACGAAGCCTTGATTATGGCGTCTATTATAGAAAAAGAAACGGGTATTCCAGAAGAGCGTGATGAAATTGCCGGCGTGTTTGTACGCAGATTAGAAAAAGGTATGCGCCTGCAAACCGATCCAACGGTCATATATGGCCTCGGTGATACTTATGACGGCAATATTCGCCGCAACGATCTGCGCGCCGATACGCCTTATAACACCTATACCCGAGACGGATTACCGCCATCACCCATTTGTCTACCCAGTAAAGAAGCCATTCACGCTGCGCTGCATCCTAAACAGGGTGAGTATCTGTATTTTGTGGCCACCGGCGAAAACGGTCGACATAAGTTCTCCACCAATTACCACGACCACCAACAAGCGGTACGCAAGTACCAGTTAAAACAATGAATGGTAAATTTATCAGCCTAGAAGGCATCGAAGGTGCCGGTAAATCAACGCAATTAACCTTTATTGCCGAATATTTATCCGTTAAAGGTATTGAGGTATTGGTCACCCGCGAGCCAGGTGGCACTCAGTTAGGCGAGCAAATCCGCGAATTATTATTGACACCGCGTGATGAAAAAATGGTTGATGATGCAGAGTTACTGCTGATGTTTGCCGCTCGGGTGCAACATCTGCAGCAAAAAATTCTGCCTGCTTTAAATAACGGCTTGTGGGTGATTTCGGACCGTTATGTCGATGCCACATTTGCTTACCAAGGTGGTGGCCGGCAAATTAGCCATGATCGTATTGATGCACTGGCTCACTGGAGCTTACAGGGTGTCAGCACCGACTTAACATTTTTGTTTGATCTGCCTGTTGCCCTGGGTCTGGATCGCGTTGGCCGTCGAGGTAATGGCAAAGATCGTTTTGAACAGGAAAAACATAGTTTTTTTGCGCAGGTCCGTCAATGTTATTTAGACGTTGCCGAGGCTGAGCCTGACCGGGTGAAAATCATTGATGCCGCGCAATCTATTGAGCATATTCAACAGCAATTACAAAACCATATTGATCTGCTGCTGGCTGACCAAACATGACCGATTATCCCTGGCATCAACCCTTGTGGCAGCAGTTCGTTCATGTTTGGCAACAACAACGTTTAGCGCACGCAATCTTAATGACTGGTGCCAAAGGCTTAGCCAAAACGGATTTAGCCCTGAATATGGCAAAATTCAGTTTATGTCTGGCACCTGCAGCATCTACAGCTTGTGGTCAGTGCCACAGCTGTCAATTATTCTTAGCAAAAGCCCATCCGGATCATCTGTTGATTGAACCGGAAGAAGCCGGCAAAGCTATCAAAATTGATCAGATCCGCGCTTTAAAAGACAAACAGTCACTGACCGCAAATATATCTGCCTGGAAAACGGTGGTGATCCATCCTGCCCATAAAATGACCACCAGTGCCAGCAACAGCTTGCTGAAATTACTGGAAGAACCGCAGGCACAAACCTTATTAATACTAGTGACGAGTCAACCGCAACAATTGCCAATTACAATTCGCAGCCGCTGCCAGTTATGGCCGATGTTAGCCCCAGCATCCGCACAAACTGAAAGTTGGCTGAAAGCGCAGGGCACTAAAATTAGTCAGCAACAATTACATCAACTGACACCCTTGGCTAAAGGTGCACCATTAATGTTGCAGCAAATGCTGGAAAGCCGTCTTGACCTGCTGGTTGAGCAATTGCAATCGGATCTGCAACTACTGATGCAGGGCAATGCGAATCCGATGCAAATGCTGGTTAATTGGCAGCAATATGCGTTAATGACAGTGATGAATATCTTGCAGTACGACTTGAAAAACCAACTGACTAAACAGCCAGATGCAGCAGAAGTGGACAGACTGTGGCAGATATTAGATTGCATACAATCAACAATAAAGCTAGTATCTTCTTCTAACAACTACAACAAGACATTGTTAATAGAAGATTTTATGATTTCTGTCATGCGGATTTGTCGTTCTGGTCAAACAGCTAAAGCACCACTGAGTCGAGTTTCTCTATGAGCATTAATCCACGGAAAGGTATTCTTTCCCTAAAAATCAGTGATCAGAACATGCTGTATCACTCTTATATGCCATTTCTGAAAAACGGCGGACTGTTTATCCCCACCAATAAAGATTATCAGATGGGTGAAGAAGTATTTATTTTGCTCAGCCTGATGGATGAACCGGAAAAAATCCCAGTGGCCGGCAACATTACCTGGGTGACGCCGATGGGTGCTCAGGGCAATCAAGCTGCCGGTATTGGTGTACATTTTAGTGATGTCGATGGCAGCGCTTCGTTAGTACGCGGTAAAATCGAAAATTATCTGGTTGATAAACTTAAATCCGATAAAGCCACTTATACGATGTAGCTTTGGCTGCATCTCCCCAATTATGTATATAGATTCCCACTGTCATTTAAATATGCTGGCAGATCAACCCGGCGGTATTGCCGCTATGGTTGATGAAGCTTTGCAAAAAAAAGTCGAACACATCCTGTGTATTGCGATTGATAAAGCCAGTTGCCAAGAAGTACAGCAAATTTCTGATCAATTTCCGATGGTCACTGCCAGTGCCGGCATTCATCCCAATGTTGAAGCGGAAGAGCAATTCACAGTGGACGAATTGGTGGAAGTTGCCAATCACCCAAAAGTTATCGCCATCGGTGAAACCGGGCTTGATTACTTCCGATCTGAAGGTGATTTAGACTGGCAACGTGAGCGGTTTCGCGTACATATCGAAGCGGGTAAACAAACCCAAAAACCACTGATCATTCATACCCGAGAAGCGCGTGAAGACACCATGGCTATGTTGGAGCAGTATGAAGCCAGAGATGCCGGCGGCATCATTCACTGTTTTACTGAGAACTGGCAAACCGCTAAGCGGGCTTTAGATATTGGTTTTTATATTTCGCTGTCCGGTATTGTCACCTTTAAAAGCGCTCGCGAATTACAAGACGTTGCCAAAAAACTGCCGCTGGATCGGATCTTAATTGAAACCGATTCACCTTATCTGGCACCGGTACCACATCGGGGCAAAACCAATAAACCAGTTTTTGTCACCCATGTGGCTGAATTTTTAGCAGATTTGCGCGGTGAATCGGTCAGTGAAATTGCCCGGCAAACCACTGATAATTTCTACCGTTTATTCCCAATCGCCAAGGCGGCATAGTATGCAAAACAAATTAAAAACAATGCTTTATGCTTTGTTTTTAATATTGTTTGTCGCTGGCTGTGATAATACAACTTCGTTAAAAGCGTTACCGAGCGATGCGGTGATTTTGGCGTTTGGTGATAGCCTGACTTATGGCACGGGTGCCGATAAAAAAGACAGTTATCCGGCGATACTCCAGGCAACACTTAGCCAACAGGTCATTAATGCCGGCATACCGGGTGAGATCAGCGGCGAGGGCCGGGCCAGATTACCGGGCGTGCTTGCTGAAGTTCAGCCACAACTGGTGATTTTGTGCCATGGTGGCAACGATTTAATTCGTAAGCTCAGCAAGCCGCAAATCAAAAACAATCTGGCCAATATGATTGAAACCATTCAAGCCAGTGGTGCGCAAATATTACTGGTTGCCGTACCCGCGCCTAATATTCTACTGAGTCCTCCGAATCTGTATCAGGAGCTTGCCGAACAATATCAGCTCAACCTGGAAAATGCCGTGCTCGCCGACATCCTCAGCAGCCGAAACCTGAAATCCGATACAATTCATCCCAATGCCGCTGGTTATCGGTTAATGGCGCATGCCTTTTTGCAAAAACTTGTTGATGCCGGTGCAGTAGCGGATATTAAATTAACACCATAAAATGTTTTGCTTTTAAGCAAAAAAACGCAAATTGCTGTACTGGGTATCGGTAACCTGATTATGGATATCGCTATTGATTGGGCGTTCTTCGCCAGTAGCGTAGAACATACAAGCCCTGATGTTGGAATTTTGTCTGGGTAAAACTGAATACTGTTCCGTTTGTGAATGGTGTGGTGGTTGTTATGATGATGGTTATCTGCAGTGCTAAGCATAAATTCCAAAAAAAAACAGCCAAGACTAAAACATCCGGTGATAATCAATCACGTAAACAACAACACTGAAAGCCATACTTTTCGCAGAGGTCAGAATTATTATGTCTGAACACCAACACAACCACCATCATCCAGAAAATGGCTCGCATGCGGTAAAAGATCCGGTCTGCGGCATGACCGTAGCGCCTCAAACTGCGCAGCATCAAAGCCAGCATGATGCTCAAATTTGGTATTTTTGTTCGTCACGCTGCAAGTCTAAGTTTGACCAAAATCCGCAACAATACCTCGATGACCAGCAAAAGTCAGAACAGCCGGCAGCGCCGGGCGTGATGTACACCTGCCCGATGCACCCAGAAATCCGCCAGCCAAAACCTGGCGATTGCCCGATTTGTGGGATGGGATTGGAACCTGAGCAAGTCAGTTTGAATAATGGGCCTTCTGCAGAACTTCAGGATATGACCCGCCGATTTTGGATCGGTTTGATACTGACGTTGCCGGTGTTGGTGCTTGAAATGGGTGGCCACCTAAGCGGGCTTGATCATATTGTGCCACCGCAGCTATCCAACTGGATTCAGCTAGTACTGGCAACGCCAGTAGTGGCTTGGTGTGGTTTGCCCTTTTTTGTCAGGGGCTGGAAATCCTTAGTGAGCCGAAACTTGAACATGTTTACGCTGATTTCCATTGGTACTGGCGTAGCACTAATCTACAGTCTGGTGGCAACCCTTATGCCGCAGATTTTCCCAGATGCCTTTCGTCAGGCGGATGGTTCTGTTGCTGTCTATTTCGAAGCGGCTGCGGTGATCGTAGTATTGGTATTACTGGGCCAGGTACTTGAATTGAGAGCGCGGGAGAAGACTTCTGGCGCGATTAAGGCCTTACTGGATCTGGCGCCAGCGACGGCCAGAAAGCTGGACGATGATGGTGGTGAGTCCGATGTGTCGCTTGATGAGGTCAAGGTTGGTGAACGCCTGCGAGTACGTCCTGGGGATAAGATACCACTGGACGGTCAGGTGCTTGAGGGTAATTCCAATGTCGATGAGTCTATGGTCACTGGTGAGCCATTAGCAGTCAATAAACGATCTGGCGATCAGGTCATCGGTGGCAGTATTAATCAGCAAGGCAGCTTTATTATGCGCGCCGATAAGGTTGGCTTGGATACTATGCTGTCTCAGATTGTACAAATGGTGGCTAATGCTCAGCGGAGTCGCGCACCCATCCAAGGACTGGCAGATAAAGTAGCGGGTTGGTTTGTGCCGGTCGTCATTGTTATCGCCGTTATCGCCTTTATCGTTTGGTCATTTGTTGGTCCAACGCCGCCCATGGCGTTTGGGCTGATTGCAGCGGTTAGCGTCTTAATTATTGCCTGCCCGTGTGCATTGGGTCTGGCAACGCCAATGTCCATCATGGTTGGTGTTGGTCGGGGTGCGCAAAGTGGTGTGCTGATCCGAGATGCAGAAGCTTTGGAGCGTATGGAAAAGGTCGATACGGTTGTAATTGATAAGACCGGCACCCTGACTAAGGGCAAACCGCAGGTCACCAGACTGGTTACTGCGAATGGACTCAGCGAAGCAGACCTGATGCGTTATGCCGGTGGCCTTGAAAAAGGCAGTGAACATCCGTTAGCCCATGCTATTTTAGAAAAAGCTAGGGCTATGGATCTGAATTTGCCCGATGCTGAAGAGTTTGACTCCCCTAACGGCAAAGGAGTCACGGGTAAGATTGATGGTCAGCGGGTTTTATTGGGTAATCGTCTGTTGATGG
>JAVVFF010000102.1:0-7727 GCA_032250995.1 Methylophaga sp.
TTAACTGACGTAGAACGTAATGCTATGGTGATTGCTTAAGCAGATCTCAGGTTATGAAGTATTGAGATAAGGAAAGCACTTTTTCTTGGTTTGGATCGCTTTTTATCTCAGTTAAAGTTTATGACCAGTTATTAACGCGTAATGAGGCCGCACCATGAGTAAAGTTCAACATTCACCTCGGTATGATACTGAGAGCAATACGCTGCTCAGTGAACAAATCTTCAAGTTATTGAAAAATATCCATTTCGGCTCTTTGGAAATTGTGGTTCATGACGGCGTAATTGTGCAGATAGAGAAGCATGAAAAATTCCGATTACAACAAGAACCAACCCGTTCTTGAATATATTCAATTTGGCCATGACTCAACTTCAATAATGAAAACAGGTGCCAACCGATTAGCTTTAAACAGTTGACTTAGCAGTCAAAAAAGCATTATCGTAAATCCATATTTAGCTGACTGGACAACCAGAAGCCACTGCAATGCTCATCAGATGTTGAGCAATGCAGTGGCTTTTTTTTGCCCCTATTTCAGGTTCAACAGATGACTTCTCAGACAACACTTAAATCCATTTCCAGTTCAGAACACCAGCAACATATCGGTATTGCTGAGATCGTTGAGCAGTTACGTGAACTGCGCACTAAGTCGCTTGTTCAACGTCAGAGAATTCATAAGCCCCCTAAATTACCTTCCAGATCTGAACTTACAACGATTATCGAGGGTTTTGCAGCCGCTTTATTTCCCAACCGGCTTGGTCTGCCAGACATTGAGGCAGAAGGCATTGATGCCTATGTTGCTTTTACCCTGGATAAAAGCCTGCGAGAGTTAAACCGCCAATTGCGCCGAGAAATCGCGTTTAATCAGGCCGTCGACGCAGCAAGTGAACAAGTTATTGAAGCAGCATTTCATATCACACGCGAATTTGCTGCAGCCCTGCCTGCTATCCGCAGCCTATTGGATTCAGATATTGAGGCGGCTTTTGAGGGCGATCCCGCTGCTCGCACACCAGATGAAGTCATTGTCTGTTACCCGGGCATCACAGCGATGATTCATCACCGGTTAGCGCATGTTTTATACAAAAAAGGTGCCACGCTGACCGCCCGAATTGTCGCTGAAATTGCCCATGGTTTAACGGGGATTGATATTCACCCGGGCGCCAATATCGGCAGCCGATTTTTTATTGATCACGGCACCGGCGTGGTGATTGGTGAAACTGCGATTATCGGCAGCAACGTCAGAATTTATCAAGCCGTCACGCTTGGCGCTAAACGTTTTGCTAAAAACAGTGATGGCAGCCTGGTGAAAGGCAATCTGAGACACCCCATCGTTGAAGACAATGTGGTGATTTATGCCGGCGCAACCATTTTAGGCCGTATCACCATTGGCCAGGGTGCCATTATCGGCGGCAATGTCTGGGTCACACAGGATGTGCCCGCTAATGCCCTAGTGACCCAATAGTTACCCAATAATTTTTTTAATTTTTACCTGTTCAGGAGAACAACATGAGTGAGACTGATATCCACCAAGCCCATACCGCATTAGGTGATGTAGCTGCCAGAACCCTGTCGAATGCAACGAAAACCGTTCCAATGATGGGTTCTATCACCCCCAGATGGTTAGTGCATTTACTTCATTGGGTTCCGGTTGAAGCAGGTATCTATCGTGTCAACAAAGTGAAAAATGAAAACAGTGTGGCAGTTGACTGTTCAAGCCTTGATGAACGTGTTTTGCCACAAACCTATGTGGACTATGAGGAATGGGGTCGTGAATACCGCCTAAATGCTGTTAATACCGTGCTTGACGTGCATACCCGTGTGGCCGATCTTTACAGCAGCCCACACAATCAGATCAACGAACAATTACGTTTAACCATTGAAACCATCAAAGAACGCCAGGAGCGTGAACTGTTTAATAACAAAGAATACGGCTTATTAAACAATGTCGCTGACAGCCAAAAAATCACCAGTCGCTCAGGCCGTCCAACGCCAGATGATTTGGATGAATTAATTGCCAAGGTATGGAAAGAGCCGGGATTCTTTTTGGCCCATCCGCGTGCCATAGCTGCATTTGGACGTGAAGCCACCCGCCGTGGCACACCACCGCCTACGGTCAGTTTGTTTGGTTCACAGTTTCTAACCTGGCGGGGTTTGCCATTAATCCCTTCTGACAAGCTGGATATTGATGATAAAGGCAAAACCAGCATTTTGTTAATCCGCACCGGTGAGCAACGCCAGGGTGTTGTTGGGCTGTATCAACCCAACCTGACCGATGAGGTCAGCATGGGCTTATCGGTTCGTTTTATGGGCATTAACCACAAAGCCATCGCATCTTATTTAGTCTCACTTTATTGTTCACTGGCTATCTTGACTGAGGATGCTGTTGGCTTACTCGAAGGTGTTTCAGTGGACGAGTATTATGACTATAAATAATCACAGCAACCTGTCGCCGGAGGCGGCAGGTTTACCCGATAATCATACCCTGACCAAACTGGCCGCTGAGTATTTTAATCAGTTGCCGGGCGATCATCCTAATGCTGAAAAAGTGTTGCATATTGCCGCAGACAGCTTCAATAACACCAGCATTGAGAGTCTGGAAAATCAGACCAAAGTATTCAACCGACCCGCGGCATTGCCACATTTTGATCAGGGCACGCTGGACAAGGGTTTACAGGCTTTCTTAGCGCAATCATTAAGTGCCTCCTCGGCAAATAAAGCGGGTGAAACATCATTAGTACCAGCTTATTACTTTATTAATGAATCGCCTTTTCAGCCTGAGGTCGCTGCGCAGATACCGGTGAGCCATGCCCATCAAGGCTTTGATGTCCACGCTATCAGACGAGACTTTCCGATTTTAAAAGAGCGGGTTAATGGCCGCCAATTGGTTTGGTTTGATAATGCCGCCACCACACAGAAACCGCAGGTGGTGATGGATCGCATTACCCAGTTTTATCAACGCGAAAACTCCAATATCCATCGTGCCGCACATGAATTGGCTGCACGGGCAACCGATGCCTATGAAGAAGCACGTGACACCATTGCCAGCTTTTTGAATGCCTCCAGCAGCGAAGAAATTGTGTTTGTCAGAGGATCAACTGAAGCGATTAACCTGGTGGCTCAAAGTTTTGGTCGCCAAAATATTGGTGAAGGTGATGAAATTATTGTCAGCCACCTTGAACATCACGCCAATATCGTGCCCTGGAAAAGACTGTGTGATGAAACAGGCGCTAAATTACGTGTTATTCCGGTGGATGACAGCGGTCAGGTTATCCTCAGCGAATACCAAAAACTGCTGTCAGATAAAACCAAATTGGTCAGCTTCACTCAGGTTGCCAATGCGTTAGGTACTATCACCCCCGCTCAGGAAATCATTGCGATGGCCAAACGGGTGGGTGCAGTCACACTTCTGGATGCCGCCCAATCTGTGTCACATTTAGCTGTCGATGTACAGCAGCTCGACTGTGATTTTCTGGTATTTTCAGGGCACAAAATATTCGGCCCAACGGGTATTGGTGTGTTGTACGGTAAAAAAGCCTTACTGGACGAAACGCAGCCATGGCAAGGTGGCGGCAATATGATTGAAGACGTCACCTTCGAGCAAATTCGCTATCAACCTGCACCGGCAAAATTTGAGGCCGGTACCGGTAATATTGCCGATGCCGTGGGCCTTTCAGCCGCGATTAAGTATGTGCAATCGATTGGTTTAAGCCGGATAGCGCAGTACGAACATGAATTATTAGATTATGCGACACAGGCCATTCAACGCGTCAATGGTGTCAAACTGATTGGCACCGCAAAAAACAAAACCAGTGTCATGTCGTTTACGCTTGACGGTCATGATAATGCCTCGGTTGGTAAAGCCTTGAATGAAGTCGGTGTTGCAGTACGTACCGGCCATCATTGCGCCCAACCCATCTTGCGCCGCTTTGGTGTGGAAAGTACGGTACGCCCCTCTTTCGCCTTTTATAACACCTTTGATGAGATTGATTTATTAGTCGATACCGTCAATAAGTTATCGATTAACAGACGGTTTTAATCGATTCAATCTGCCGGATGATCTGAAAAGATCATCCGGCTTTTTTATAGCCACAAAGTCAACAAGCCCAACCCGGCACTGATCACCAGTAAGGTCATTACACCCAAATTAAATCTAATCAACGCAATGGTTGCCAGCACCATACCAATAGCTGCCAGCCAATCAAACTGCCCGGCCCATCCATCTGTCCACAAGACATGATAAGCAAAAAATAACGCCAGATTGACGATAACGCCTACAACTGCTGCGGTAATGCCTTTTAAAGGTCGCGTCAAATAACGATTATCGTGACTGGACTCGATCAAAGGTGCACCTAACAACACAAAAATAAACGAAGGTAAAAATGTAAACCAGGTCACCAGCAATGCAGCCACGATACCTGCCAACAGTGCAGCATCGGTACCAAAAAAAGCTTCAACATATGCACCAACAAAAGCGACAAAGGCCACCACCATAATCAGTGGGCCAGGCGTCGTTTCACCTAAAGCCAGTCCGTCGATCATTTGTGTAGGTGTCAGCCAGCCATAACCGGCCACAGCGCCCTGATACACGTAAGGCAATACAGCATAGGCACCGCCAAAAGTCAGAAAAGCGGCTTTGGTAAAAAACCAACTCATTTGTGTCAGGGTATGGTCCCAACCCAACAGAAAATAAAGGGTCACCATCGGTAAGCACCACAGCAACAGGCCTGCTGCTATCACTTTAAGTGTATGAGGCAAACTGAATTGGGTATGTTCGGCACGGTGCCAGTTATCGTCTGGCAGCGTTTGTTGAGCGACTTGCTGATTGAGATAACGACCGCCCAGCCAGCCCAGGATTGCCGCCGATAAAATAATGATTGGAAATGGCAGGTGGAATACAAAAATGGCAATAAACGCTGCTAATGCAATACCAATAAGATAAGGCGTTGTCAGCGTTTTTTTGCCGATACGGTAGGCCGCATAAAGCACTATCGCCACCACGGCCGGTTTGATGCCATAAAAAATCGCCTGCATCACCGGCAGATCGTTATACGCCAGATACAGCCAGGCTAATCCAACTAACATCACAACCGATGGCAAGAAAAATAATGCCCCCGCAACAATGCCACCCCAAGTTTTATGCAAAATCCAACCGATATAGGTCGCTAATTGCATCGCTTCAGGGCCGGGCAACAACATACAAAAATTCAGCGCATGCAAAAAACGCTTTTCACTGATCCAGCCGCGCTTTTCAACTAACTCTTGATGCATGATGGCAATTTGACCTGCCGGCCCGCCGAAACTGATAAAACCCAGTTTGAGCCAAAAATGCCAAGCTTGTTTAAACGAGACTGTTGAGGTTATTTCTGAAGAATTTGACATATATTTCCAAAAAAAAACGGCTCTCATTTCTAGCAGAGCCGTTGACGTTATGAAAAAAAACGATAGCACAAATTCAGATTAGCCCCCATGCCAGTGGCGAACTATTTGAATCATACAAGGTATTACTCACTTGTAATTGCTGGGTATCCGCTGGATTAAAACGCCGTATTTTCAACTCGCCTTGACTGAACAGAATGATTTCACCTCGGCCCATGGGATACCAGACCTCGCCTTTGGTAAGTGGTTTTGTGGCAACGATGATGGTGCTGTTATTTTCAAAATCACTTTCTAAATCCAAAGGTTTATCACTGTCAACCAGAGCAATTCGTGTTAATGGCTTTTGGCGTACAGTCCAATAAAGTTCTGTCGACGCATAGGCAATCATCAATTGATTATTAGCCAATATGAAATTAAAACTGCCAAAGCGACTAATTTCATCACTCACTCGTTTTACCTGAGCTACCAATGCATCTAAACGGGGATGATAATAGGCATAGTGCTCGGCGATATAGCATAACAGATGGCAAAAAGCGCGTTCACTGTCGGTATCACCCTCCACCTGAAATAATGAATTCGGCTCAGGATGATAACCATGCAAATCACCATTATGCGAAAACACCCAATCCTGACCCCAGAAGGTTCTTTTAAAAGGATGGGTATTGTTTAGATTAATCTCGCCATAAGTCGCTTTACGAATATGGGCAACAAAGCTTTTGCTGCGTAATTCCGATGTCAGATATTTTTCAGCGAGTTCACATTGGCTGGCAGCAGTTGAACTTTTGGTGATTTGGACATTTTCCTGTTCATCAAAGCTTGCAATACCCCAGCCATCTTTGTGTTCTGCTGTCGCGCCACCGCGTTGAAAAAAATCAGCCAACAACCAGCGGGGGTTCACCGGCTGTTGACTGCTGATACCTAAAAGTTGGCACATATTGAGAGAGAACGCGGTATCAGTTTAAATCGGTAAAACGCAGATAGGGTCTCACTGCGTCATAGCCTTGTGGGAAACGGCTGGCCAGTTCAGCTTCATCTTGCAGAGCAGGCACAATCACCACGCGGTCACCCGGCTGCCAATTGCCCGGTGTGGCAACTTTTTCTTTGTCCGTCAATTGCAATGAATCTATGACCCGTAATACTTCATTAAAATTACGTCCGGTGCTGGCCGGATAGGTAATGATTAATCTGACCTTTTTTTGTGGATCAATAATAAATAGTGACCGTACCGTCAGTGTTGCATTGGCATTGGGGTGAATCATGTCGTAAAGTTCTGAGACCTTGCGATCGGCGTCCGCCAATATCGGGAAATTCACTTGCGTCTGTTGAGTATCATTAATATCGTCGATCCATTTGTGATGTTTATCGACAGGGTCAACGGACAATGCAATGACTTTGACATTTCGTAATTCAAATTCTGCCTTGAGCTTGGCGGTCAGGCCCAATTCTGTTGTGCATACTGGCGTAAAATCCGCCGGATGTGAGAATAAAACGCCCCAGCTATTTCCCAGCCACTGATGAAATTGGATTTGGCCTTCGGTTGAGTCCTGCACAAAGTCAGGGGCGGTGTCACCTAATCTGATGGTCATGGCCTGTCTCCTTTCTTAAAGTCCGTGTTTCAGGTGTAATGTAAATATGTATTGTGTTGCGCCAAACTATTGATGACTGAATATGTTTTCGGTATTTGCCGCTTTCGTGAACGGTTCCAACTACCTAAATGGTGAACGTCATCCCCCGGCAGTGGCTCAACTGCCTCCAGCATAGCTGACACGAAGTCTTTGACCAGCGGCCACTCACCATAGCCGGATTCGCTGTTAATATGCCCAGCCTGGCCAGCGTTATAGAATGCCAAGCTCCAGTCACGACTCAATTGATCTGCCTGCACGGCGGGCATCCAGGGATCATTTTCGCTGGCAACCAACACCCCTAACGTATTCAAACGTTGGTCTGGCAAGCTGCTGACAATGTTTGCAATATTCTTTTGGCCCAGTTCGATCGGCCCTTCGAGCGAAAAGCGCTCTGGTGCGGCAGGCGCGACTAAAATCACGCCCGCTACCTTCTCTGGTCGCCATGAAGCCATGACGGCACTGACCAGACAACCAAAACTATGTGCGACTAAAATGACTTGCTCTGCTTTGCTGTCGATCTGCTTTTCCAGCGTTTCTGCCCACGCATACAGATTCGGTGATTCCCAGTTCACGCCGGTTAACCGTTCACTGCCCGCAAACTCTTTTTCCAGCCAGCTTTGCCAATGAGCAGCATCGCTGCCATGAAAGCCCGGTACCGTTAAGATTCTGGTTGTCATTGATATTCTCCCTAGCCTTAAGCTTGTTTAAATTTTGCTAAAACTGGCCAATGCG
>JAVVFF010000103.1:0-7680 GCA_032250995.1 Methylophaga sp.
GTTGCAGGACCTGCCCGGCTTGCCGGGTTTGGGCAGCTTGTTCAGCATTGGTTTCTGACTGATCGCGGATAAAGGTGACATTACGACTGATTTCTTCAGAAACCGCGCTTTGCTGTTCTGCAGCACTGGCGATTTCGCTGTTTAAATGATTAATTTCATCAACGGCGACCATCACTTTTTGTAATGCGCCTGAGGCTTCCTGACCGGCATTAACGTTAACTTCAGCTTGCTTTATCTGGGTTTCCAGCAACCTGGCAACTTGCTCAACACCCTGATGCAATCGACCAATCAGACCTTCGATTTCACCGGTAGAGCTTTGCGTACGCCCGGCCAAAGTACGGACTTCATCAGCCACCACGGCAAATCCCCGGCCATGTTCACCAGCACGGGCCGCTTCTATGGCTGCATTCAGCGACAATAGATTGGTTTGATCGGCAATGCTACGAATTACGTCTGAAACCTGACTTATATCCGTACTGGCTTGTTTGAGCGATTCCAGCAAAGTGGTCGAATTCTTAAATTCATCGGCCTGCGACTCAATGGTCTGGCGCATATGGTTAATCAGATCATTGGCTTCACTGGTTTGACGCTGCACATTTTGCGCCGCTGATTCAGCGCCAACGGCACTTTGTGCGACACTTTGGGCCGTCATACTCATTTCATGCACAGCAGTCGCAGCTTGCTCAGTTTGTTCGCTCTGCTGGTTAACGGCCCGACTCGACAATTCAGCAATATTGGTCAATTGGCCGGAGGCGGTGACCAACTCGTCACCACGGCCGCCTAACTGCACAATGGTTTGTCGCAGTGTTTCCAGCAATTTATCAAATTCATTGGCCATTTCACCAAATTCATCGCGGCTTTGTGAATTAAAACGGCGGGTCAAATCGCCTTCACCTTCAGTTATCTGATGTAAGGCGCTAATCAGTTTACGCACCCGGCTGACCACCACCCGATTCAGCAGCACATATATCAGCAACACGACAATAGCGCCCATCACTAACGCCGACACAATCAACTTCAGTGAGGTTTCCCATAACAACGCGCCGATTTCTTTTTCAGAGTAAGCAACATGAATCTGATACCCCCACGGATCAAATGCCGTCTGGGTGATCTGCCAATCGTCGTTGGCCTCAGCCAGAATCGTAGTGATCGTTTCAGGTGAATGATTATCAGAATGCTGGCGTAAATTACCGCGCCGATCGGTTAAGGCCACAAAACCCTGTTGCAACACCCGGGATTCTTGCACCGCTGCATTCAGTTCAGCTAAATCCAGTTTATAACCGACATAGGCAATACCAATCACTTGGTTAAAGCGGTCTTTCAGTGGCTCATAACCAGTGAAATAAGGATTACCGAGAATATCAACAACCCCATAAAACGCCTCACCTTTGATGATCGCTTTAATGGCATTACCGTCAGGATCCAGCATGGTACCCACCGCCCGCTCGCCATCAGCCGTTTTGACATTGGTGCTGATACGGACAAACGCATCACCGCTGCGGCTGAATAGGGTTGCTGTACCCCCCATCAGTTCGGTTAAACGATCCACCAGATCGAATTGCAGTGCCTGATTTTCGTCGCCAAACTGTAAATCCGGTACCCAAGTGTCAGCGACCTGTACATTGTCACTCTGAAGTGTCGGACCCAGTCGCTCAATACGATCCAGCAACACCGCCATACTGGCTTTAACCTGTTGATGCATCAAGCTGTCAGTGACCGTTAAAAAGCGCATGGTTTGTGCCGTTTGCTGGAAAACCCTGGTGGCGGCTTCATCATGAATAACTTGTTGCTGACGGCTGATCGTCACCGCTAGGGTCACCAGCATCAACGCCAGCATGACGGCAATCGTGGCGAACATGAATTTTTTTTGAATCGACATCGTTATCAACCTTGAAAAGTCATTGTTTAACCGTTGCCCGATAATCTGCCGATACAGGGCTTTCAATATTTATCGCCCGCAAAGTGCGTTTCTTGAGTTAATTGACGTGGCTTTTTTATCTCAGCAGTGCATCAAAAACGACTAAATATTAGTTACAGCTGGAAAATAAGTTGTACACAAGTTAGCTGCGACGACTGCGTAAATCTTCATCACTCAGTGTGTACAGCGTCTGCACATCCATGACTTTATTTTCAACACAGGATGCAAAACCGTAACTATAGGTCACTCTCAGATCCGGATTTTGTTGCGCGTTAAAATCAGCCACTAACGAGGCCAACTTTTGTAAGGCCTTTTGGCTATCGGCAATCAGTCCCGACAGATTCATCACCACAAACTCATCACCGCCAAAACGAGCCAGCAGATCGTTGTGACAAAATGCCTGCTCAAGCATTTGGGCAAAATTTATCAGCGATTCATCAGCGGCAAGTTGGCCTTGCTGCGCTGTTATTTTCTTGAAATTATCGAGATCGAAATAACACATACTGAGCAAATGCTGGTGCTCATGACATAAAGTCAGTAATGTTTCTGCACGTTTTTCAAAACCGCGCCGATTCAACAGACCAGTAAGGTGATCCTCATCAAGCATGAGATTGGTAGCGATTTCATTGTCAACTAACTTTGCTAACTGTTGTAATAAATCACCATCAGCATCAGAAAATTTTTGCGGCTGGCTGTCGGTTACACATAACGCACCCAGCTTTTCACCGCTTGGCGCGTGGATTGGGGTGCCGGCATAAAACCGTATAAACGGCGGGCCTGTCACCAGAGGATTTCGGGCAAATCGAGTGTCTTCACTGGCGTTTTCTACTACCAGCACCCGATCCTGAGTGATGGTCAGATTACAAAATGCCAGCGAACGTTTGGTTTTTTTTGGCAGGTCACCTTGAACTGCTTTTATCCACTGAAACTCATTATCAATCAGAGTGATAAAGCTGCAATTACAGTCAAACAGCTGTTGTGCAAGAAAGGTCAGCCGTTCGTAGCGCGGGCCCTGTAGTTGTTCAATCAACTGCAAGGCCTGTAGACTTTGCAGCCGTTGCTGTTCCAGAAAAACCTGGCGCTGGTTCAGCCAGTCAACCACTTGTTCGCTGGTCATTGGCCTGCCAATATAATACCCCTGTGCTAAATCACAGCCCATTGCCTGTAATTGTTGCAGAGTTTCCTGGGTTTCAATGCCCTCCGCTGTCACCGACATATCAAGGCTATGTGCCAGATCAATGGTGGCTTTTATGACCTGACGCGACTCATGGGCATTGGCAGCCGTCATCACAAAAGACTTATCAATCTTTACCTCAGAAAACGGCATACGTACCAGTGCCAGCATCGATGAAAAGCCCGTACCAAAATCATCAATTGACAGGCGGAATCCACGAATACGCAATCGGGTCAAGGTATCCAGTGACTTTACCGGATCGTCCATGGCGGCGGTTTCGGTAAGCTCCAGAATCAATTGCTCAGAGGCAACTTGATGTTGCTGACAAAGCTGCTCGATATCGATGAAAAGTTGTTCATTAGCCAATGACACTGGCGAGATATTGACCGATAACTTAAGTCGCCAGGCCGAAGCAATATTGTGTTGCCACTGATGTAACAACGGTAATGCCTGTTCGAATACTTGCACGGTCAGTTGATCAATCAGCCCGTACTGCTCTGCAATTGGAATAAATATATCCGGTGAGATGGTACCTTTCTGTCCGTGTGTCCAGCGTGCCAGCACTTCAAACCCGCTTAACGCACCACTCTGGCAGGTGACTTTCGGCTGCAGGACAATGGTAATCTCTTTGTTTTCCAGCGCCTGCTGTAAATCATCTGCACAAACCAGTGCATCATCACTGGGTCGCTGCGGCAACTGACCAACCAATGTTGGGTTAGAAGGCATGTTAGCTGTTTGTTGCATTAACTCACGAAAATGCTTGGGATTAAAAGGTTTTGGCAATAACCCCAACACGTTCAAGCCATGTGCTGCCGCTGAACGGGCAGCTGCCTGCAATAACTGTTCACCGGCACCACTGGTCAGAATCAATTGACATTCAATGTCCCGGCTTGCCAGTTCACCCAGCACTTCAACGCCATCCTTATCCGGCATGATTAAATCAATCATCAGATGACTAGGCTGCCAGTCCAGTAACATATTGATAAAATTGTCAAAGTCCGTGGTCAGCTGCACGTCCAGCCCGATAAACTCAGCGATACCGCTGATGGCCCGACCAATGAGCAGATCATCATCCAGAATTAACAAGCGTTGGTTAGTCACAGAAAATCCTTGTGAATTTATTCACTTAATGCCTGACGTATTTTCCGCGCCAGTTCATCCCGGTTGTATGGCTTGGATAATAGTAATACACCACTGTCGAGCCGGCCATGATGGACGATGGAATTCTCGGTATATCCTGAGGTAAATAGTACCTGTAAACCGGGACGTAGCTGTTGCGCCGTATCAGCCAATTCGCGGCCGCTGATGCCGTTAGGCATCACTACATCGGTAAATAGCAAATCTACAGCGATGCCCTGATTGATTAAACTGAGTGCCGAGGGACCATCAACCGCGGCATGCACCTGATAACCAAATAATTGCAACTGCGACACTACATAATCGCGAACCAAAGCATCATCTTCCACGACCAGAATGATTTCATTGCCGGAAGGCAGTTTTTTCCGACCGTCAGCGGCTGGTAATGGATCGGCTGCATCAATGGCTCGGGGCAAATATAAGCGAATGGTTGTACCCTCACCGACTTCTGAATAGATATTGACGTGACCGAAACTCTGCTTAATAAAACCATAGACCATAGCAAGCCCCAGACCAGTGCCTTTTTCTTTCGTTTTGGTGGTATAAAACGGTTCAAATACCTTATCGATCTGTTCACTGGCGATGCCATGGCCAGAATCAGAAATGGCTACCCGCACATAATCACCGGCGATAATTTCATGGCGCTGGGCATAATCTTCATTAATATGCACATTTTGCGTTTCGATAACCAGTTGACCACCATGGGGCATAGCATCACGGGCATTCAGCACTAAATTGAGTAATGCATTTTCCAACAAGCCAGGGTCGACCTGCGCCGGCCATAAATCACTGGAAAACTCATATTCACACTGAATTTCTTCGCCAAGGGCACGACTAAGCAATGTTTTTAAATTCGCCAACAAATCATTGATATTAATATTCTTGGGATCTAACGGCTGACGCCTGGCAAACGATAATAAACTTGAGGTTAATTCAGCGCCACGATTGGCAGCTTCTTCAATCATGCCGGCCAGACTACGCAGCTTAGAATCTTCGGGCAATGATTGATGGATAATATCGACATTACCGATAATCACCGTCAGCAGATTATTAAAATCATGGGCAACGCCACCGGTCAGCTGACCAACCGCTTCCAGACGTTGTGACTGACGCAGTTGTTCTTCAAGGGCTAAGCGCTCAGTAATATCAGTGACACTACCCACCATACGCACTGCTGCACCGCTATTATCATCGTAAATCACATATCCGCGATCCATAACCTGGGCAATACTGCCGTCTTTTCGGACAAAGCGATAATTGGCGTGCCAACTGCTGGCTTTTTTGGCCACAGCGCTATCCAGACTTTTAACAATTTTGTCACGCTCATCAGGATGAATATGTTGGGCCCAGAAATCGATGGTGGGCTCGATCTCTTCCTGCCCATAACCAAACAACAACGCAAAGCCGTCATTCCACCAGAGCGTGTCAGCCTGAATATCCCAGTCCCAGATGGCGTCATTAGTAGCTTTGGATAATATTTGAAAGCGCTGTTCACTTTGCCTAACCAGCGCATCTACCGATTTTTGCCGGGTAATATCGGTGATATAACCCTCTACAGCAATCACTGTACCGTTTTCATCTCGAACATCGGAGCCTTGCTCCAGTACCCAGCGCTGTTCACCATTTTTACAAACAATTCGATATTCAAGCTGGAAGTTTTGTAAATTGGCACTGGCTTGACGAATTTCCTCAGTAACCCGTGCCCTGTCTTCGGGATGGATAATTGAGTCGTAATCATTTTTTCGATTATTGATTACATCGTCAGGGAAATAACCCGTGACCCGCTCAAATGCATCACTGAGGTACACCATGGTCCAGTGTTCATCAAACAGACAACGATAGGCAAAACCGGATAAATTCGACAATAGTTGACTCAGCGTACGTTCTGCTTCACTTTGCCGCTGAGCAGCAAGCTTCATCCCGGTGATATTTTCAGTAATACCGACCAGAAATTCAGGATTGTCGTTAACATCACGCTGCACCGTAACACTGAGTCGTGCCCAGACACTGTCGCCGGTTTTATGCAGGTAACGTTTTTCGATAATCAGGCTATCCTGCTGGCCGGTCAGTAGTTGCTGGATTTCTTGACGGTTTTGCTGGCGATCATCGGGGTGAGTCAGTGATCGAAAATCCAGCGTTTTCAGTTCGTCTTCGCTGTAACCAAGCATCATGCAATAGGCCTGATTGGCGTGTACAACTTGTCCGTCTGGCGTGGTCACGGCAACGCCGGTTGCCGCCTGTTCGAAGATTTTCCGGAAACGCTGTTCACTGTCACGCAGTCGTTGGTCACTGCGATTTTTCAGAATGGCGATGGCAATAATTTTGGCAATTCGCCGGGTCATATCGAGATCGGCCGGATCAGGCGAGCGGACTTTACGATGATAAATAGCAAAGGTCGCAATCACATGATCAGCTTCATCAAATACCGGCTGCGACCAGCAGGCTCGTAAATCATGAGTCAATGCCAAATCCCGGTAATCTTGCCACAGTGGATCGCTGACAATATCACTGACAATAACGGTTTGTTTTAAAAAAGCCGCCGTGCCACAGGAACCCGCTTTGGGGCCAATGGCTTCACCTACAATTGCCTGGCTGTAGGCTTGTGGTAAATTCGGCGCGATACTTTCTGAAATAGTTTTGCCGCTGCTATCCAGCAATAAAACAGAGGCCATCGCTTCTGGGATCAACGCTTCGATACCCAGTACAACTTTATTAAGAATGGCATTGAGCGGCAGACTGGAAGTTACCGCTGTCAATACGTCGGCTTCTAAATCACGAATCGCCTCCAGCCGTTTCCGCTCGGTAATATCAACGACCATACCCATCCGGCGGATTTCTTGGCCGGCTACATCCAACTGCGGTTGACCGCGCTCAAATAACCAGCGGATCTGGCCATCGGTCCGGATAATACGGTATTCGGTTTCAATTTCGCCATTTTCGGCAGTTGCTTGTTGTGCCTTAATTAGCAGTGATTGATCTGCCGGATAAACGCATGTAATAAAACTGCTTAAGCTCTTGGGATAATTGTCGGGCGTAAAGCCAAAAATACGGCAGGTTTCCTCTGACCAGATAATTTCACCACTTTGTAAGTCCTGCTCCCAACTGCCCATATGGGCAATTTGCTGCGCATCGTCAAGCAACCGGAGCATCCGGGTATTTTCCAGAGCTTGTTGACGAATGTCTGTAATATCATTGGCAACCGATAAATGTAGCGACCGGCCATCGTGATCATGGCCCAGCGGACTGATATTAAACGCCCAGATCCGTTGCTGATCATCATGGGTATGAATGATAAATTCACCGAGAAATTTCTGGCTGCCATCGTATTCTCGTTCAATCAGAGAAACCAATTCATCAGCGCGATCTCGATATACCAACCGGGCCCATTTGTCGACGGTGTCAATTTCATCAAACTGATAACCGGTGATATCGTGCACCGCTTGGCTGGTCA
>JAVVFF010000104.1:0-7647 GCA_032250995.1 Methylophaga sp.
CTGCAAAAGCTCAACCCGTTTAAAGATACCGCCAGCAACGCACAGATTTTATTTCTGGTCATTAACACCTCGGCGGTCACCTTATTTCCGGTGACCATTTTTACTTACCGGGCGCAGATGGGCGCAGCCAATCCCACCGATGTGTTTATTCCACTGTTAATTGCCACTTACTGCTCAACATTTGTCGGCCTGATTACTGTCGCTGCTGTACAAAAAATCAATTTGCTCGACAAAGTGGTGCTGGCTTATTTGGGTGGCATATCTGCGGTGGTATTTGGCCTGCTGGCTTATTTTTCCAGCCTCAGCCAGGAACAAATGCTGGTGCAATCAGGCATGATCAGCAATATTGTTATTTTCACGCTGGTGATTGCCTTTATCACTGCCGCTGCCTGGCAAAAAGTAAATGCATACGAGGCATTTATTGAAGGTGCCAAAGAAGGCTTTAGCACGGCGGTAATGATCATTCCCTATCTGGTGGCCATGTTAGTGGCGATTGGTGTATTTCGCGCCAGCGGTGCACTAGATTTATTGGCAGATGGGGTGCGTAGTGCTGTCCTATTTTTCGGCTTCGATGACAGATTTGTAGATGCCCTGCCCACCGCGTTGATGAAACCGTTCAGCGGCAGCGGTGCCCGCGCTATGATGATTGATACCATGGAAGTGCATGGTGCTGATTCGTTTGCCGGCCGCCTGGCTTCCATCGTTCAGGGCAGCACCGAAACCACATTTTATGTGTTGGCAGTCTATTTTGGCGCGGTCGGTATCCGCAACGTCCGGCACGCCGTTGGTTGTGGTTTAGCTGCCGATATTGCCGGCATAACAGCCGCGATTTTTATTGCCTACTGGTTCTTTGGCTAAGCCTGTTCAGTTGCATCAAGCCAAGCCAAAAAATAAATCATCACCCCGATGCAATTTCTGCTACATTTTGTTGCCCTTTCAGGGGCTTAGGCCTGTCAAACACCAATGACAAGCCATTGTACTAATGGAGAAATTGCCCATTGAACGCTCCCCTGTTCATTGATCCGACTTTACTGGATCTGGTTGCCGATCAACTTGCCGATACCGGCTATTGCGTGTTGCCACAGTTATTACCGTTACCGCTGAATCATGATTTATATCGCCGTGTGGCCAGGCTGGATGATCATAATGCGTTGACGCTGGCCGGTATTGGCCGCGAGCAGGCTTTTCAGGTCAATACACAAATCCGTAAAGATGAGACTCGCTGGCTCAATGATCAGCATCCAATTGATACCGCTTATTTAGCAGCGATGTCGGCGTTTCGGCTGGCGATGAATGAGCGGCTGTTTCTGGGCCTGTTTGATTATGAAGCGCATTATGCCCATTATGGCCCCGGCGCTTTCTACAAACGCCATGTGGATGCCTTTAAAGGCCAATCCAGCCGCATTCTGACCACAGTTTTATATTTGAATCCTGAGTGGCAATCTGAAAATGGCAGCCAGCTGGTGATTTACCAGCCGGACAGTGATGCTATAGTGACCACTGTCGAACCGATACTTGGAACCTTTGTGGTGTTTTTAAGTGATCAATTCCCGCATGAAGTACTGCCCTGTCAACAGGATCGTTATAGTATTGCCGGCTGGTTCCGCGCCCAGGAGCCGCTGCAGGCACCGTTGATTTAAGATGGCATTGCCCGACTGGCAAATTCTTGAACTCGGCCATCCGCTGCTACGTGAACAGGCCAAACCGGTTGCTCATATTAACTCGGCCGAGACACAGCAACTGCTGGATGATTTGCTGGCTTTTGTTTCACAAAAACGCGGCATGGGTATTGCCGCACCGCAGATCGGTATCAGCAAACAGATTTTTATTATGTGCAGTCATCCCAATCAGCGTTATCCCAATGCACCAGAAATGCCACCAACCTGTGTTATTAATCCGCAAATTATCAGCATGGATAGCGCTTATGAAAAAGACTGGGAAGGCTGTTTGAGTATTCCCGGCCTGCGGGCCCTGGTGCCGAGATCAGAAACCGTGCAGGTACGTTATATGACGCGCGTTGGTGAGCAAGTCAAAACAACTTATCACGGCTTTCTGGCACGCTTGTTTCAGCATGAATTTGATCATTTGCAAGGCCGGCTATTTATCGATCATGCCGAATCCACCCGCGATATCATGACCGAAAAACAATGGCGTAAGGCTATTCTTGGCGAGGACTGAATTTTACAGGAGGTTTTATGGCGCAGCAGTTTTCGGCTTTAACCGATCGTCTGATGGATTTTATCCGCGCTCAGCAGTTGTTTTTTGTCGGCACGGCAACCGCTGACAGCCGTGTCAATATTTCCCCGAAAGGTATGGATTCGCTAAGGATTATTAATACCAACCGGGTGATGTGGCTGAATGTCACCGGCAGCGGCAATGAAACTGCTGCCCATGTGCAACAAAATCCCCGAATGACCATAATGTTTGCGGCATTTACCGGCAAACCAATGATTCTCAGATTGTATGGCAAAGCCACCGCAATCCACCAAAGCGATACCGAATGGAACAGGCTTTATCCACAATTTGATCCGCTGCCCGGCGCCCGGCAGATTTTTATTCTGGATATTGATTTAGTGCAGACCTCCTGCGGGATGGGCGTGCCATTATTTGATTATGTCGGCGACCGTGAAGCCCTCAATAACTGGGCGGAAAAGCAAGGTGATGTGAGGATCCGTGAATACTGGCGGCAGAAAAATCAACAGAGTATTGATGGGATTGAAACTGAAATTGTTAAGAAAAATATTAACTGAGCCAGGCTATGAAATTACCAATCAATTGTATGCAATGTTTTCATGAAAATGGTCATCCAAGTTTTGAATTTCAAACTACTGAGGTAAGAGATGACGGACTTTACTGTTCAACCTGTGAAAAAGGACACAAAACTTTAACCGTAATTCAAGAGCAAAAATTTGAAGTGTTATTTGCTGTGGGCACATTAGCAATCAAAGACGGTTACCCAAGAGAGGCTATTAGCAGTATTGCAGCATCATTAGAACGCTTTTATGAGTTTTTCATAAAAGTGATTTGTTTGAAAAATAATATTGAAATATCAATATTTGATGAAGCCTGGAAAGACGTTTCATCACAATCAGAAAGACAATACGGAGCTTATTTATTTACTCATTTAATTGATAAGAATGTAAATTCACCAACTATTGATAATGCAAAACCCTTAATACCAAATTTATCTAAAAACAAAACTCTTAACTGGAGAGAATTTAGAAATTCGGTAGTACACAAAGGTTATATTCCAACGACTGAGGAGGCAATTGCTTATGCGGACATCGTATTCAATCACATCAATGAAATTATCGCCGACCTAAAATTAAGTGCATCCGAATTTATTCAAAAAGCAACTTTTCATCATTTATCAAGATCACAAGAACTAGCTGGAGAAATGATTACATCTACAATGAGCATTCCTACTCCAGTCAGCTTAACTAGGAATCAAGAAGAACAATTAAGTTTTAGGACCATTCTTAAACAAGCAGACAATTACAGAAATTTTTTCAGGTAATTACCTTTTCAATTTTCAAACATTTTTCCAACCGCAACCACCAACGCGCTTGAGCGGTCTTTTGAACGCAATGCCTGCATAATCGGTTCCCGCAGGCCGGGCATATATAACAAATCGGCTAATAGCTGACTGAATCCGGGCTGGCCGGCATTATTCAGTGCCAGTTGTTCGCAGTACAAACTCGCCAGCTGCGGTTGTGTTAATAATAACCAGCAGCGTCCGCCAATCACCGCCAGCACTTCAATATCCCGGCTGCAATCATGTTTCAGTGTCTGTTCGACCATCTGCGCGACAATACCCTGCGCCGGGCTGTTGGATACCGCTCTGAGACAGGCGGTAACTTTGCCCGGATTGGGTTGTTTGTTTTGTAATTCAATCGTTAATAATTGTGAATATTCTTCGACCAAACCGGCAGCCGGCTGAGCATTTTCCAGAAAGCTGCATAAGGTTTGAAATGGCACTGCCGGTAATCTTGGTAACGTTTTCATCAGACCCAGCATTTCGTCGGGATCATCCAGTCTGACCGCCACATCCGCCACACCCTGCATCGCTAATGTCTGCCATTGATCAACAGCAGTTTGCCCGGTGAAATACTGATAAGCGGCTGGAAAATGCTGTGAGGCTGGCAGTTTCAGATGATAAGTGGCCAGCGCATTAAACGCCGCCATTTTTTCTTCGCGGGGCGTAAAGGTAACTGGGCTGTCTTTTAACGCACCTTCGATTTGCTGACCATCAGCTGCGGCCAGCATCGATTCGCCGACCCGCTCCAGCAACATCATCAAAAAGGCATCGCGGGCTTGCGGCACCAGTAAGCCCTGCTCATCAAGCGGCAGTTTTAAAAACCAGACATAGCGGTTATCAGGCCGCTGTGGATCCCAGAAAATCACGCCAAAATGGGCATGCTGCTGTAAAGGATACGGATAAGGCTGATGACCACGTTCAAACTGACCAAAGGCGTCGCTGCTCAGTTTGGCAACGCGCCTTCCCATATCAAACACCCTGAATTTAGCACCGCTGTGTTCTAAAAAGGCACTAAGTGTCGTGATTGGGTTTTCTGCAGGTACTTCAGGTTCAGCCATGGGCTTAATCAGGTGCGGTATTCAGCATTGATTTTGACGTAGTCATAAGAGAAATCGCAGGTCCAGACAAGATCTTCGGCATTGCCCCGGCCTAAAGCGACATGGATAGTGATTTCTTTTTGATCCATCACCTGCTGACCTCTGGCTTCAGTGTAATCGTCGGCTGGCTGACCACCAGCAACAATCGCCACTTCATTGAGGGCAATATGAATTTTAGTTAAGTCGAGATTATCCAAACCACTGCGACCAACGGCAGCCAGAATCCGGCCCCAATTTGGGTCTGACGCAAATAAGGCCGTTTTAACCAATGGTGAATGGGCGATGGTATAGGCCACCTGACGACATTCAGCGGCATCCTCGCCACCAGTGACGTTAATAGAAATAAATTTGGTGGCACCTTCACCATCGCGAACAATGGCCTGCGCCAGAAACCGGCTGAGATCATTTAATACTTGCAAAAAAGTGCGCGCATCGGCGCTATCCAAGGAATCAATTTCGGCATTACCAGCTTTGCCGGTCGCCATTAACACGCAGGCATCATTAGTTGAAGTATCGCCATCTACCGTGATGCGATTAAATGATTGCTCCATGGATTGATGCAGCAATTGACCCAATGCGGTTTGGCTAATAGCCGCATCGGTGGCGATATAAGACAGCATAGTGGCCATATCCGGCCGGATCATGCCCGAGCCCTTAGCTATCCCGGTCAGCGTCACCGTTTGGCCATTTAACTGGCATTGCACGCTACGCGCTTTGGCAATGGTGTCCGTGGTCAAAATGGCATTGGCAGCAGCAAACCAGTTATCGGCCTGCAAATTGGCAAATACTTCAGGTAAAACTGCCTCAATCTTATCGACAGGTAACTGTTGGCCGATAACACCGGTCGAATAAGGCAACACCGACTGCGCATCAACCCCAGCGATTTCAGCAACCGCCTGGCAGCTTTGTTTGGCGGCCTGCATGCCTTTATCACCGGTACCCGCGTTGGCATTACCGGAGTTAATCAGCAAATAGCGCGGCGCGGCGTGCTTTTGATGTTCCCGGCACAAAATGACCGGTGCTGCGCAAAAAGCATTACGGGTATAAACCGCAGCAGTATGGCTGCCTTCGGCAATTTCTATTAACACCAGATCCTGGCGGCCCGGTTTTTTGATGCCGGCGCTGGCTGTGGCCAACCGGATACCGTTAATTGCCTGTAACTCTGCCGCCACTGGCGGCAATAAATTAACGGCCATTAACTGACTTGTCCGTGGCAGTTTTTGAATTTTTTACCACTACCGCATGGGCAGGCTTCATTACGACCGACTTTACGGCCATCACGAGTGATTGGCTGGCTGGCCGTTGGTTGTTCCGTTTCGGCTTCTTCCGACTGTACTGATGCGGCATCAGCATGTTGATATTCAACATCAGCCGATTGCTGACGCTGGGCTTCAACGGCTTCGACATCAGATGGCGCACGGACTTTAACCCTTGAAATCAAACTAATCACATCATGTTTGATAGATGACAGCATGGCGGTAAACAGCGAGAAGGCTTCACGTTTATATTCTTGTTTGGGATCTTTTTGCGCATAGCCACGCAGGTTAATCCCCTGACGCAGATAATCCATTTGTGCCAAATGCTCTTTCCACTGTGAATCCAGACTTTGCAACATGATGGCTTTTTCAAAGTGGCGCATTAACTCGGCACCGACTTGTTCTTCTTTGGCTTTGCAGGCTGATTCAGCCGCTTCAATAATTTTGTCACGCAGCGATTCTTCATGTAGGCTGTCATCAGCTTCCAACCAGCCGCTGATATCTAAATCGAGCGCAAAATCATCGCGTAATGCTTGTTCCAGACCCGCTATATTCCACTGCTCATCGATACTGTTTGGTGGAATATAAATGCTGATAACATCGTTAATAACGCTGGCCCGCATGCTGGTCACAGCCTCTGCGACATCATCGGTTGCCATCAATTCATTACGTTGCTCGTAAATGACTTTACGCTGGTCATTGGCAACATCATCAAATTCCAGCAATTGCTTACGAATATCGAAGTTATGGCCTTCCACTTTACGCTGGGCATTTTCAATGGCGCGGCTGACCCATGGATGTTCAATGGCTTCACCTTCTTCCATGCCTAGTTTTTGCATCAGCGCCGCCATCCGATCCGAGGCAAAAATGCGCATCAGATTGTCTTCCAGCGACAGATAAAAACGGGTAGAACCCGGATCGCCCTGCCGGCCGCTGCGACCCCGTAGCTGATTATCGATACGCCGCGATTCATGGCGCTCAGAACCGATAATATGCAAACCACCGGCTGCCAGCACAGCATCATGGCGTTTTTGCCACTCAGCTTTAATGGCGGCTTTTTGTTCTGCTGTAGCGTCCTCACCCAATGCATCAATTTCAGCATCAAGGCTGCCACCCAACACGATATCAGTACCACGACCGGCCATATTGGTGGCAATGGTTACCGCGCCCGGCTTACCCGCATCGGCAATGATCTGGGCTTCTTTTTCATGGAATTTGGCGTTTAAAACCTCATGAGGAATTTTGGCATCCGTCAGCAGTTTATCGACGTATTCAGAAGTCTCAATTGATGCCGTACCGACCAGCACCGGCTGCTTGCGCGCCACGCAGTCTTTGATATCTTCTAAAATCGCAGCGTATTTTTCTTTGCTGGTCAGATAAATCCGATCCGCTTCATCTTTACGGGTCATCGGCCGGTGGGTTGGGATCACCACCACTTCCAAACTATAAATGGATTGCAACTCATAGGCTTCGGTATCTGCAGTACCGGTCATCCCTGAGAGTTTGTTATACAACCGGAAATAGTTCTGAAAGGTGATTGAGGCGAGCGTCTGATTTTCGTTCTGGATTTTGACGCCTTCTTTGGCTTCAACCGCCTGATGCAGGCCTTCTGACCAGCGACGACCATGCATGGTACGACCGGTAAATTCATCGACAATGATGACCTGATTATCCTGAACGATATAATCAACATCGCGGGTAAACAGGACATGTGCCCGCAAAGCAGCGGTAACATGATGCATCAAGCCAATATTAG
>JAVVFF010000105.1:0-7643 GCA_032250995.1 Methylophaga sp.
AAGTTAGCCTTCGATAAACCCGGGGTGATTCAATCTTTGGTTTCTATGATCATGTTTATTGGATTCTATTTTGCTAAGCTACCGCCATTCCTACCATGCTGGCAACTTTGCCGATGTGCTCAAACATATTGTATTGATCGAGATTTTGCTGCATTTGGGCAAAAAAGATAAGGCATTTGATTATATTGATACCCATGCCGGGGCTGGGTTATATGACCTGCGTTCAGTGCATGCTGAGAAATTGCAGGAATACCAGACCGGTATCGTCAAATTGAATGCCGCCGACTGGCCGGAGCTTGGCCGTTATTTTGAGGTAGTCAATAAACTCAATACTGATGGCGTTTTACGGCTTTATCCCGGTTCGCCGCTGATTGCACGGCATTTTATGCGGCCGCAGGATCGGGCGTGGTTATTTGAACTGCATTCTGAAGATGCCAGATTGCTGGCTAATAATTTGCAGCGGAATAAACACGCTCGCGTTATGCATGAAGATGGGTTAAAAGGTTTGCTGACTTTATTGCCGCCCGTTTCTCGGCGTGGACTGGTGTTGATTGACCCATCGTATGAAATCAAATCCGATTACGATTTGGTCACAAAAACTGTCATTGAAGCCCATAAAAAATTCGCGGTCGGTAGTTATGCGATTTGGTATCCGGTGGTGGAACGCAGTCGTATTAGTCGCATGGAAAAGCAGTTGATTAACAGCGGCATTCCTCATATTCAGCGGTTTGAGCTGGCGATTACAGGAGATGATTCGCCCGGCATGACATCATCTGGCATGATTGTTATTAATCCGACGTGGCAGTTGATGGCGACAATGCAGGCGTTATTACCTAAGCTGTGTAAAACACTGGCGACTGATAACGATGCATTTTTTAAAGCGGATGTCTTGGTGACTGAGTAACAATTATATCCGCAGATTTGCGCAGATAATTAATGTAGGTTGCGGTTGAGCCTGCGAAACCCAACAATTAAACTAAAACCTGCAATCTGCGGATGATTTTAATTTTCGATGACTTTTGTCTCTGCGGTTTAACAGTCGCCCCCCAAGCGCCGTCAGCTTTCTTCTCCATTATCTCGCTCCAAAGCAACTTTAAGCCGCCCGGAACGAATATGGAGATCCCGTTGTGGGAATGGAATTTCGATGCCATGTTCAGTCAGCTGCGTTTCAATTTCCCACAGGAATAATGCTCGTGTTCTCGCCGGTCGGCTCATCAATTCATTGCCAACCCAAATCACCAGTTCAAAATTAAGGCTGCTATCGCCAAATTCTGTCAGCCAAACTTCAGCTGGACGCAGTGGATCTTCAGCTATGGCGCCATCAACCATTGATGCGGCTTTGAGCACTGCAGTTTTGACGCGTTCTTTATCGACACCGTAAGCAACACCAAAAGGCACATGGATCCGGCGCAGTTTTTCACTGAAACTCCAGTTCGTCACCTGACCATTAATAAATTCAGAATTTGGTACTAAAATATCTATATTATCCCGCGTGGTAATGCGGGTGTAGCGCAGTCCAATCTCTTTGACGATACCGGTAGTGCCTGATGACATCTCGATAAAATCACCCAATTTGAGGCTTTTTTCGAGAATTAAAATAATGCCGGAAATAAAGTTACTGACGATATTTTGCAGACCAAAACCAATACCAACACCAATCGCCCCCCCGATAAACGCCAAGCCAGTCAGGTTAAAGCCGATATAGGACAGCCCCACCAATGTTGCTATAATCCAGATGATATAGCGCAGTAATCGGCTGATAAGATAAAAGGTCGAATCATCAATATGCCGGTAAGAACGGCCCAGCGTCAGGCGATGCATCAGTTTTTCGACTGTTGCTGATAGCCACCAAGCAGCAATCACAATCAATGCAAAGCCAAAAACACTAGTCATCGTGATTGAATTTTCACCAAGAATCGGCGTATTTAGGAGTTCAGCAAATTTATCGAAGTAGGTGGTAATCCATTCCATAATAACTACGCTTTTGAGATATTAAGCTTTTATAACATTGTTACGTACAACATTGTAATCAAAGGTGAATTCTTGACATTTTGATTGGGTAATCGACAAAGCTAAATAAAGCTTAAGTTCACCTTATATCTAACATTCTATATTCGGCAATCAGGGTATGAGAATCACCGGGCGCTAATTCGACACTGTCATCAGCTGCATTAGCGGTTTCGACACAAATGAATCGTTTATAAGCATCAGTAAGCATATCTTTAAGAATGACCGCTTTATTCCACGGATTCCAGACCACAGTAGTTTGCGAACCATGACTTTCTATCACTACACGTCGTTTTAAGGCTTCATCTTCAATAAATAACTGCTCTGGTGAATGCAGATAAATTCGATCGGTTTCGGCATAAAAATGGACATCGCCTTGCTGCAATTTTTCTGTAAAGTTCAGTGTTTTATCAAGATAATGGTAGTTATCGAGGCCACGTAATTGCAGCTTTTCGATATCGCCGATATTAAAATAAGTATGCAATGCTTGAGAAATCACAAAACTTTCATGATCACGATTTTCAGTGGTCAGCGCCATTTTTAAACTGTCACCAATGGTTACCGTAAGTTGCAAGGCAAACTGGCAATGCCAAAATTTACGGCTCATTTCCGTTGGCAATAATTGCAGACTGACGCACACCGAACCATCATCAGCTAAATTAGTGTCAATAACCTGCCAAAGCTGATTACGGGCAAAACCGTGCGCCGGACGGCCATGACCACTGGGATCCTCACCAAACCACGGCCAGCAGATCGGCACTCCACCCCGAATTACTTTGCCATCACCATAGGCACTTTGCAGGCTGAGAAACAACATATCCTCATCAGTAGCAGCCGGTTTGAATGACAAAACCTGTGCACCATATGTGCAGATCTGCGCCTCAGCCTGCGGTGTTTTGATATTGATCATCACCGTGCCATTGGGACCATCAACAAAGGTCAATGCATCCGCCAGCGCAAATTGTTGGTTTAAACTTTCAGTATCTTGCATGTTTTTGTGACTCAAACAAAAAGACGGGCGCAATGCCCGTCTTTGGCAAACTGTTTATAACAGCCGCTTTTAGTGTTGGTGGCCGCCTTCGCCATGCACGTGACCATGTTCCAGTTCTTCTTCTGTCGCTTCACGTACTTCACGAATATTAACTTCAAAGTTCAGGTGAACGCCGGCCAGCGGATGATTACCATCAACAGTGATAGTTTGCTCACCGATTTCGGTAACCGTCACTAAAACGGGACCTTGATCCGTTTCAGATTGGAATTGCATACCCACTTCAACTTTTTCGACACCGCTAAATAATTCAGCTGGCACTTCTTGTTTCAGTGCATCATGGCGTTCACCATAAGCATTGGCAGGCTCAATGCTGGCTTTGACTTCATCGCCGGCTTCTTTGCCAAGCAAGGCATCTTCCAGACCCGGAATAATATTACCGGCGCCATGCAGATAAGCCAACGGACCGGCACCTTCTGAGCTATCGATAACCTGACCTTCATTATTGGTGAGGGTGTAGTCGATGACGACCACGGAATTGTCTGCAACTTTCATAAATTCTCCTTACATGTGTTGGATAACAGCTGCAGCATAATCACTACAACTTAGCGCATCGACACCCATAGCGGCGGCTAAATCACCGGTCACCTGACCATTGGCAATCGCACCCGATACGCCGGAAACCACTTTGTCAGCAGCTTCCAACCAGCCTAAATGTCGTAACAACATTTCAGCCGATAAAATCAATGATGATGGATTGGCTAAGTTTTTACCGGCCAACGTCGGCGCGGTGCCATGCGTGGCTTCAAACATACCAATAGAATCAGAAAGATTCGCTCCGGGTGAGATACCGATGCCTCCAACTTGTGCAGCCAGCGCATCAGAAATATAATCACCATTGAGATTCAGCGTTGCAACCACATCGTAATCTGATGGATGCAATAAAATTTCTTGTAAAAAGGCATCAGCAATCGAATCTTTAATGATGATTTGCTTGCCCGTATTGGGGTTATTAAATGCCTTCCATGGACCGACATCTATCGGCTGGGCAGCAAATTCTCTAGCCGCCAAATCATAACCCCATTGCATAAAGCCACCTTCGGTGAACTTCATGATATTGCCTTTATGAACCAGCGTTACAGAATCGCGATCATTATCGATGGCATATTGAATCGCTTTACGCACCAAACGCTCTGTACCTTCTTGCGACACCGGCTTAACGCCAATACCAGAAGTGTTCGGAAAACGGATTTTTTTAACGCCCATTTCGTTTTGCAAAAAATCGATAACTTTTTTGACTTCAGGTGTGCCGGCAGCCCATTCAATTCCGGCATATATATCTTCAGAATTCTCACGGAAGATCACCATATCGATGGCTTCAGGTTTTTTTACCGGGCTGGGCGTACCAGTGTAATAGCGTACCGGCCGCTGGCAAATATACAGATCCAAAGTTTGACGCATAGCCACATTCAAAGAGCGAATACCGCCACCAACAGGCGTCATTAACGGGCCTTTGATCGAGACAGAATATTCTCGCAAAGCAGCCATGGTTTCATCCGGTAGCCAGTTATCAGCATCATAAACCTTGGTCGCTTTTTCGCCGGCAAACACTTCCATCCAGGAGATTTTGCGTTGACCACCATAAGACTTTTCTATCGCAGCATTGACCACAGACATCATCGCTGGTGTTATATCAATACCGATACCATCGCCCTCGATAAATGGAATTATCGGCTGGTTCGGAACATTCAGTGAAAAATCGGCATTTACACCAATTGCCTGTCCCTGATCCGGTACTTTGATATGCTGATACGCCATTCACTTGGCTCCTGAAAAAATAAAAGCCGCATTTTAGCATTATCCGGGCCGCGAAATAACCATGCCGAGACTAATTGCCTTTAACAAACCTTTTGATGTCCTATGTCAGTTTACTGACCATGATGGCAGGCAGACACTTAAGGATTATATCAACGTGCCCGAAGTTTATGCCGCCGGTCGTTTAGATCGCGACAGTGAAGGTTTATTACTGCTCACTGATAACGGTCAGTGGCAACAGCAAATTACCGATCCACAACATAAAATGGCCAAGACCTATTGGGTAGAGGTAGAAAATATTCCTGACGCTGTTGCCTTGCAACAATTGCAAAATGGCGTTGAACTGAAAGATGGTAAAACCCTACCGGCTGAAGTCAGATTAATTGCCGAACCGGCTATCTGGCCGCGTAATCCGCCAGTGCGTTTCCGACACAATATTCCGACACAATGGCTAGAATTGATCATTCGCGAAGGTAAAAACCGCCAGGTCAGACGAATGACTGCAGCTGTTGGTCATCCAACCCTGAGACTGATCCGCGCCGCCATCGGCCCGTGGACACTGAATGATTTATTACCGGGACAATCATACGAAATCGCTGACAAGTCCATGCTAAAATGTGCTGATGATTTGGACGCCAAGAACCACCGTCGCCGCCGTGATCGAACGGGATCAGCAATTTCTGATGGTCGAGGAACGCATCGGCAGCGCCGTGCGACTCAACCAGCCCGCCGGACACCTCGAAGACAACGAAAGCCTGATTGATGCTGTTATTCGCGAAACCCGCGAAGAGACTGCCTGGCAATTTACACCTCAACAACTGGTAGGCGTTTATCGCTGGCGGCATAACGCTTCGCAGGAAACCTATATTCGTTTTTGTTTTACCGGCCAACTCGGTGAATTTCTGGATACCCCGCTGGATCCCGATATTACCCGGGCTATCTGGTTAGATGCCGATGCCATGCAGTCTCGCGCCGCACAATTCCGTACCCCGCTGGTTTTGCAGTGCTGGCAGGATTACCGGGCCGGCAAACGCTACTCACTTGATTTACTGAACGAATAATGTCACCAACACAAAAAGTGGTCGTCGGCCTGTCCGGCGGTGTCGATTCTTCTGTGTCAGCCCTGTTGCTCAAACAACAAGGTTATGACGTTGAAGGCCTGTTTATGAAAAACTGGGTCGATTTTGCCGATGAGAGCGAATGCACCATCGAGGAAGATCGCAAAGATGCCATATCCGTCGCCGAAAAAGTCGGTATTCCATTCCATGAGGCTAATTTTGCCATGGAATACTGGGATTTTGTTTTTAAGCATTTTCTTGATGAATATACCGCCGGCCGCACGCCTAATCCTGATATTCTCTGTAACCGTGAAATCAAGTTTAAGGCGTTTTTGGATCACGCCATGGAATTGGGTGGTTATTTAATCGCCACCGGTCACTATGCCCGTGTCCGTGAAGTGGACGGTGAATTTCAATTGCTGAAAGGCCTCGATAATAAAAAAGATCAAAGCTACTTTTTATATACATTAGGTCAGACGCAATTATCACGCACCTTATTTCCGCTGGGTGAACTGCCGAAAACGCAAGTTCGCAAGATCGCTGAACAAGCTGGTTTTATAACTGCCGACAAAAAAGACAGTACCGGTATTTGTTTTATTGGTGAACGACGATTTCGCGAATTTCTCAGCCGCTATATTCCGGCACAACCTGGCGAAATGCGTACCCCCGAAGATGAATTAATTGGTAAACATTCAGGCTTAATGTATTACACACTTGGTCAACGTCAGGGTCTGGGTATTGGTGGCCGGGCAAACAGCACCGGCGAGCCGTGGTTCGTTGCCGGCAAAGATATGACAAAGCGCATTTTATATGTGGTGCAAGGTGAACATGCATGGCTGTACAGCACCGAACTCACTGCTGAACAATTATCATGGGTCGCTGGGAAAGCGCCTGCATTCCCCTGCCGCGCAGCTGCCAAAACCCGCTACCGACAACCCGATCAGGCCTGTATTATTGATAAAAACGATTTGGACCAGATTGTTGTGAAATTTGATGCTAAACAACGTGCCGTGACACCGGGTCAATCGGTGGTGTTTTATCAGGATGATATTTGCCTGGGCGGCGGCATTATTGTCGGTACCAATACACCGGGTATGCATCCATGAGCAAAATGAACCCTTATCAGGATCGGGTCATTGCTTTGTCGGCTTTGATGCAAACGGTAACGCTGGTACAGCAAATTGCTGATAGCGGCCAAGTGAATAATGACGATTTCAGCACGATGCTCAGCAGTTTACTGGCAATTAACGCAACCAATACCGCTGAAGTCTATGGCGGTATTGAAAATCTGCGTAGCGGTCTGCTGCAATTTAACCAGCAACTGGCCAAGAAAAAATCTGCCAAAGATGTTGTGCTGCTGCGTTACGCTATTGCTTTGCTGCATTTGGAACGTAAATTAACCAAACGACCGGCGATGCTGGATTTAATCAGCCGGGAAATTGAACAAATCCCGCAGCAGGTCGACTATTTTGGCAGTATCAGCAGCCCGCAGGTTATCGCCCGGTTTGCCTGTATTTATGAGCGTACGGTCAGTGAGTTAACCCCACGGGTACAGGTATATGGCGATGCCAGTTTTCTGCAACAACCGGATAATGTTAATAAAGTACGCGCTTTATTATTGGCTGGCATTCGCGCCGCAGTGCTCTGGCGGCAAAAAGGGGGTAATCGCTGGCAGTTTATCTTTGCCAGTAATAAATTACTGACTGCCGGCTCAGAATTATTGAATCACCCCGGGTTTATCGGAGGCTAACTTTCTTGAGAGAATTAGCTAATGA
>JAVVFF010000106.1:0-7602 GCA_032250995.1 Methylophaga sp.
TGGTGCGGGTGGCAGCTTGTGGTGTCAAGCTCATGTCCATGATACGACGTTTGATACCCTCATTTTTCAGGCCTTTGTATAAGCCATAACAAATGACCAGCATGATAATACTGAACGGTAGTGCGCCGATTATTGATACTGTCTGTAATGCTGTCAGGCCGCCGGCGAGCAATAATACTGCAGCAACCAAACCTTCGGTTACCGCCCAGAAAATTCTTTGCCACACGGGTGGTTTTGGATGGCCACCCGAGGTAATAATATCGATAACCAAAGATCCCGAATCAGATGAAGTAACAAAGAAAGTCACTACTAACACCGTAGCAATACCGGATGCCAGCATGCTGAAAGGCAATTGTTCAAATAACGTAAATAAAGCGGTGGGTACACTTTCTGCCACGGCACCACTAATTACGCCGCTAAGTTGCCCGAGTTCCATATGAAGAGCGGTGCCACCGAAAAAAGTCATCCACATAAAAGTGAAGCCAACCGGCACAAATAATACCCCGAGAACAAATTCACGAATGGTACGACCGCGTGACACCCGCGCAATGAACATACCAACAAAAGGTGACCATGCAATCCACCAACCCCAGTAGAATAAAGTCCAGCTAGCCATCCAATCAGTGGGTTGATAGGCGTAGAGATTGAAAGTCATTTGCACGATATCATTCAAGTAGGTGCCGGTATTTTGAATCAATGACTGCATCAGAAACAATGTCGGCCCGGCAATCAGAACAAATAACAGCAATACGATTGCCAGTGTCAGGTTGAGTTGAGATAAACGTTTAATCCCGGCATCCAGTCCGGCGACAACGGATGCGGTGGCTAACACGGTTATAAACGCGATTAATCCTACTTGTAGATAAATGGATTCGGGTAAATCAAATAAGTAACTCAGTCCGGCATTAATCTGCAAAACACCCAAACCAAGCGACGTTGCTACCCCAAACATGGTGCCCAGTACAGCAAAGGTATCAACAACATGTCCGATGGGACCATAGATTTTGTCGCCGATTAATGGATATAAGGCCGACCGGATGGTTAAAGGCAAATTATAGCGGAAGCCAAAATAGGCCAGTGACAGACCGACGACGGCATAAATGGCCCAGGCATGCAGACCCCAGTGAAAGAAAGTAATAGACATAGCCTGCCTGGCAGCAGCAATGCTTTCGCCATCCATTGATGGCGGTGCAGCGTAATGCATCACTGGTTCAGCGACACCAAAAAATAATAAACCAATGCCCATACCGGCGCTGAATAACATGGCAAACCAGGAAAAATAACTATAATCGGGTTCAGAATGATCCGGTCCCAGCTTGATCCGTCCGTAATTACTGATTGCCAATGCCAGTGAGAAAAACAGAAAAATGCCGACGGCAAGCAGGTAAAACCAACCAAAAGTATTGACTATCCAGATTTGAACGGCAGCGAAGACGCTGGCAGCAGTATCAGAAAAAACAGCACCAAAAATCACAAACACCAAAATTAACAGGGCGGAGCTAAAAAATACCGGGGGATTAATTTGTGCTATGCCCATCATATTTTTTGACATGCGATCGGTGTTATTGTCCATTTGCTGTCTCCCTAAATAGATTTCTGTATTCTGAATTAGCCATTTTTAGAATTATTTTAAAAGTAATAGCCGAAATTAATGTTAAATCGTGATTCCCACTCATCTTCAGCATTGGCACCTAGCCGATCGCCGAAAGTTGTATCACCACCAACAAATTCATTACCGGTGGAATAAGCCCAGTCAGTATATATGTACCAGCCACCGTAGCCGAAGGCAGCCCCCAATGTTGCTAATCGACTGTCATTGAATTCAGATTCAGCTTTTACAACAGAACTGTATTCAATATAGGGAATGACATAATCGAGCCAGGCGATATTGTTGGTTGCTTGGTAATAGCTGAGTGAGATTGCCGGGATCCAGGCCTCTGCTGCGGCCGTACTGGGGAAGTCGTAAGCCCCCATTTGCACGAGTTTGTCCGTACCAAGCGGCTGAAGCGCTGAAACGTCGTAATCGTAATAGGTAATTTGCGATGCCAAAGTGAAATTATTCCACTTGTTGACCATATGCATCGAGGCGGCATAGTGATCGCCATCGCTTTGTACGCCTTTACTGCTCAGTTCACTGTACTGCAGCGACACACCAAAGTCAGTGTTCAACGTTTCGCCGGGCAGGTTATAAATAGCTCTGATGTTGAATTGGTTTTTTTCTTCGTAGCCCTGACCACTCTCGTTAACGACATCATAGGAATAACGCGCACTATCACTACTGGCACCTTTGTAGGAACCCTCATCAGAGATGTAATAGGCTGTATCCAGCTTAAGTCGACCCAGTTGCTGGGTGAGCTTCACACCCAGATCCATATCATCTGACAGGCCAAGATAATAATGTTGATCAAACAGCCAGCTTTGGGACACCCCATAAGGACCGGGGCCAAATGGTACCCGGTTGACACCGACTTGCAGTTGTCGGTTTTCGTCAAATTGATAGCCTACCCAGCCGGTGTGTAAAAAGTTATAACTTGAATACCAGCGATATTCGACCTTGCCGAGCCATTTATCTTTTTGGTAATCGAGATTGACACGGAAGGTATCAAGGGCGAAATCGCCGCCATCTTCTACCGCACGACTGGCTGCACCAGTATCGCTTTCAGGATAGTCGCCGACCACATAATTTGCCCGCATAGCGCCGCCAATTTTTAAAGGTCCGAAGCGAATGCCTTCATCTTTAGCATTAACCTCAGCAAGTTTGTCTTGTGTCTGATCGACCTGCTTTAGCGCTGTATCGCGCTGTTGTTCGGCATTGGATAACGCATCCCGAGCAGCCTGTAATTGCTGTTCAAGTTGTTTTACTTTCTGCTGCAGCGCATTAAGCTCACTGCTATCTTCATTAGCATGGGCAACTGACAATGACGTTAAACAGCACACCAGAATCAGCGACTGCAAAAATGAATAAATGAAGTAGGTTCGAAGCATAGGCAAAGCCTCTGTGGTAATTCCTCGTATGGCGTTCATGTCAACGCAGTCTCTGGAGACTGAGAACTAAAATGTTTACTGTGGATTTTTTAAGTTAAAACCTGATGGTTTCTTTTCTAACCTAGCACACCTAAAAGGTTGTGCAAAATGTTTCGGGAAAAACATCCTGTATGACCATTGAATTTATTCCGGGGATAGCATATTTAAAGGTACCTTTAGATATGACTAGCATAGCGCGTTTTTATTGAGTAAAAGCCACATAAAATTCAGATAATTATTGAATTTCCCCAATATTGCGGCGTCCTGATGTTGCGCGCTACCAGTCTGAAAATGAACATCAAGGAGCAATGCACATATTAAAAAGCGTTTTCTGACACAACAACACTCAGATAACAGACAAATTATCTCGCCAGTTGGTGGTGTAACTAAAACTTTTCTGGCCTTGCTTCATTTTCCAGGTGCGTTGAAAACCTTCACGAGCGATTTTTAAGGTGTCACGGCCAAACTGCTGATTAATAGCATCCAGCGTTTGCATCAGTAAATTATTACGGACATCAGGTTGTTGGCTAAATAAGCTTAGCTGTTGCTGATCAGATGGCGAAATTTCCCCCAACACAATACCGGCTTTGGCATATTTAAAACCCGGTTTATAAATCTTATCTAATATCGCCAGCGCTACTTTTAGCAGTTGCCGGCTATCATTGCTGGGGACACGCAGTGCAGCTGTCTGTTGGCCGCGGTAGAAGTCTTCGTCCTGATAAAACGGACTGGTGCGAATATAAACATGTATTGTCGTACAAACGGATTGTTGAAAACGCAATTTAAGGGCCGCCAGACTGATGTAAAGGGTGATAGATTCGGCAAGGCTTTGTTGATCTGTGACCGGTATTCCGAAACTACGTGAGCTGATAATTTGCTTTTTTGTCGTCGGCATTTGTTCGAGTTCAATACAGGCAATACCATTGAGTTCTCGAATGGTCTTTTCCATAACGACGCTGTACTGACGACGCAACCGTTGCGGATTGGCACGTTTGATATCCAGTACAGAGTGCAGCTTGTTATTTTTACTAAGCCGTTCTCCGAGTCTTTTGCCAATACCCCAAATTTCAGTGTTGGGTAATTGTGCAAAAATCTCGTCCATTGTGGTTTCAGCAATGCCAGACAAATCACAAACGCCCTGAAATTCAGAACGTTTTTTGGCACAATGATTAGCGAGTTTTGCCAAGGTCTTAGTAGCGCCAATACCTACTGAAATGGGCAGGCCAGTCCACTGGCGAATGGTGTCACGCATTTGCTGCCCATAAGCGGTTAAATCAAGGTGCTGGAAGCCGGTCAGATCCAGAAAACATTCATCAATGGAATAAACCTCCTGATCTGGGCAAAACTGGCTAACAATACGCATTACACGATTGCTCATATCACCATATAACGCATAGTTGGAGGATAGGGTGACGATATTATGTTGCCGGGCAATATCGGCAAACTGAAACCACGGTGCACCCATCGGAATGCCCAGTGCTTTGGCTTCATCGCTGCGCGCCACCGCACAACCGTCATTATTACTGAGAACAACAACAGGCATACCATTCAATTTTGGATTAAATACCCGCTCACAGGACACATAAAAATTATTGACGTCGATGAGCGCTATCCGTCGTATCGGGAGGACCATTTTAAAAGCGCCGAAAAGCGCCGGTGACGACGCCCCAGATTTCAAACTGCATACCTTCTTTAATAAGGATCGGCGGATAATCGCCGCTATTGTTTTCCGGTAATAGCAGCGGTCGGCCATTGGCATCTTTACTGAGACGTTTAATGGTAAATTCACCGTCAACGACTGCCAGTACGATATTATTTTTCCGGGCATCTTTTGAGCGATCAACTACCACTTTGTCACCGGGCAGCAGGCCGGCATCAATCATTGACTGGCCTTCAATGGTGACAAAAAAAGTGGCTTCTTGGTTATCGATTAAAAAATCATTGGGATCCAGTCGTTTTTCGACATGTTCGTCCGCCGGCGATGGAAAACCGGCAGCAACTTTGGAGCTGAACAGTGGCATGCTGATGTTTTTTAGTGTTTTTGCCGGCCGGCTGATGGTGAGCGGTAGGATCTGTGCCGATATAGGTGCGTTGTTGGCTTTATAGGCGGTAATCAAATCACGTACTATCGGTTGCTGGCTTTGCGGTATGCGCATCACTACACTGGGCTCAGTCGTACTACTGCCTTTTTTGCGACCGGCACCGGGCCGGCGGCCGCCATGCGGATTTGTGTGATGCATAAGTACCTTGATTAAATGTAACTAAAAATCAAGTTTATTATGCAACGGTTCGTCTGACAAGTATTGCGTGATTAATCGATGGCGATATAGTTTTCTATCTCAAACCGTGGCGTACAAATTGCCAGAAATATCAGATCGCCAACCCCGGTATTGGTGATTCGCTGCGGCGTATCAGGTGGAATTATCACGACATCACCGGGAGAAACAGTTTGGGGTGGTAGATCGCCCACTTCAACGTCACCCTGGCCTTCGAGTATGACGTAACGTTCAGTCGTTGCACTTAATTGGTGCCAATGGGTGATGACATTGCGCGCTACACGTGCACGTGCAATGGAAACAGCCGGGTCTTGCGACGAGTTGGCAAGCTCATTGATATAGCAACCTTCGACAAAAAAATATTCTTTACTGGCCACAAAACGCTGGATACGTGGCTTCATGACTGGATCCTAATCTTGTTCATCGTTGTCCGGCAAAGCCGTGATTGGTGGTTTGTGATTAATTATGGCATTTTTAATGCAGCGTGTTGCCTGATCCTACTGGTAGGGAGGTGCTGCATGAAACTGTTCATTCTGCTCTTGCTATTTGTTTCGCCGCTCCAGGCTCAGGAGCCGGCACCGTGGAAACGCATGCTGTTCACCGGTGGCAATCATATGATCATCGGCTTTGCACCGCCGACATTGCATTTTACCGATACTCTGAATATTTTTATCGAAGGCGATGGCAAACCCGGCATTGCTCTGGATCTGGCACGCAGCACTGACGGCAATTCGGTGTATCTGGCACGACCTTGCCAATATCTGGATGGCAGTCGTTTTAACAGTTGTGGCAAGACCGTTTGGACCTCTCATCGATATTCTCAGGCAGTTATCGATTCGATGGACAGGGCGATCACCGCACTGAAAATCCGTTATCGGGCTAAAACGGTGCGCCTGATAGGCTTTTCAGGCGGTGGTGCGGTAGCCAGTATTATCGCGACCAAACGACAAGATGTTGCTTTATTGGTCACCGTTGCCGGTAATTTGGATCATAAACGCTGGACTGACTATAACGCTTCACAACCGTTGGCCGGATCACTGAATCCGGTTGATTTCAGTAAAGCGTTAGAAGCGATACCGCAGATTCATTTGATTGGTGAGCGGGATGATGTGGTGCTCGGATCGGTTTTAACATCTTATTTATCCCGTTTGAAAAGGTTGGATAAAGTGACCAGTCATATTATTGTTGGCGCCAACCATACTTGTTGTTGGTCTTTGGCGGTGGCGCAGGTGTTGGAATAATGGCTATTCAACGTCAATCGAATCAGCCGAGGCTGGCTAACCAGTCATCATCAGAGCCCTCATTCATGCCCTCGAATAACCAGGTCGATAAGTAACGTTCTCCAGTGTCAGGCAACATGGCCAGAATTACAGCGCCGGATTCAGCTTTTTCGGCAACGTGCATGGCGGCTGCTAAGGTGCCACCGCAGGATAAGCCAACAAAAATGCCTTCTTCGCTGGCCAGCCGTAATGCCCAGCTCTTGGCTTCTTCATCGGTCACTGGATACAGTTCATCATAAACTTCACGATTTAATACGTCCGGAATAAAATCGGGCGTCCAACCTTGAATTTTATGGGGCTGCCAGTCATTACCAGCCAGCATCGAAGCTGCAGCGGGTTCTGTGGCAACAATTTTGGTATCTGGACGGGCTAATTTGATCATTTCACCAGCGCCGGTCAAAGTGCCGCCGGTACCCCAGCCGGACACCCAGTAATCAAGACGTTTGCCAGCAAAATCACGCAGAATTTCTGGTCCAGTCGTATTACGGTGATAAGCTGGGTTGGCCGGGTTTTCAAATTGGCGTGCTAAATACCAGCCGTGTTTATCAGCTAACGACTCTGCTTTTTTAACCATACCGGTGCCTTTTTCGGCTGCCGGGGTCAGGATCACTTTGGCGCCCAACGCGCGCATGATTTTGCGACGTTCAATCGAAAAGGTTTCGACCATGATAGCGACAAAGGGATAACCTTTGGCGGCGCACACCATCGCGAGAGCAATACCAGTATTACCGGAGGTCGCTTCGACAACGGTCTGTCCGGGTTTTAATACACCACGCTGCTCGGCATCTTCAATGACGGCAATTGCCAATCTATCTTTGACCGATGCCATTGGATTAAAAGCTTCGACTTTGACGTACATATGCACATGTTGCGGTGCAATATGATTCAGACGAACGATAGGCGTATTGCCGATGGTGTCGAGGATGCTGTTATAAATCATGATTTGTGCTCAACCCGGGTAATATTAATTTAACCTGAATCTCGTTTAAGAAAAATGAACTAAATGCCTGTTCCAAGATCAG
>JAVVFF010000107.1:0-7569 GCA_032250995.1 Methylophaga sp.
GATTATCTCGCGGAGATAAGTTATGAGATGGGATGATTTTGTGGGGATCCCTCAGAGTCCGGTATGTCTGAACAACGTGTGTTACCGGCCTGGATTTTAGGGATCTCATTAATCATCGGACTCAGCGCCTTAGGCTTTTTGCTGGGCAAAGCCTTGCTCGATATGAAGCAGCTGGAGCGCAGTGTTACTGTTAAAGGCCTGTCAGAGCATGAATATCCAGCCGATATCGTTATTTGGCCGATCCAATTTTACTGAAGCTGATAATGATCTTGGCAAGCTGTATCAAACCATGGAAGCTGGTACCGCAAAAATAGGAAAATTTCTAACTGACAAAGGCATCAGCGGCAGCGAAATCACTATCAATGCCCCGGCAATTACCGACAAATCTGCACAACAATATGGCGGTAGCATGCCCGCAGAATTCCGTTATACCGCCACCCAAACGGTCACCGTTTATTCCGAAAATATCGATGTTATACGTAAGGCCATCTCCGGCCTTTCTGCGTTGGGTAAACAAGGCTTAGTATTAAGCGGTGATAATTATCAGGCGCAAAGCGAATATTTATTTACCCACCTTAATGACATCAAACCAAAAATGATCGAGGAAGCGACCGAAAATGCTCGCGAAGTTGCCAAAAAGTTTGCTGCTGACTCCAACAGTAACCTCGGCAAAATCAAACAAGCGTCACAAGGCCAGTTCTCAATCAGCGCCCGGGACAATAACACGCCACATATCAAAAAAGTCCGCGTGGTATCGACCGTCGAATATTATTTATCCGACTAAATTGCTGATGGCGAATAAGCCTCGGGCAACGTCGCTTGTCTGAGTTGATTATGGCCGGCATGTTCTTAACAAATAGCAACGTTGCTGACCGGCCAGAAAATGTGAATTCTGAGAAAGTGACTGCATCAGGCTTATTCAGGCTTAACGATAATGACTTTACCTAATTTGCCAAAAAGAGTAATAATTAATCCAGTTGAATCAACCTTTGTTCACGAATCGACTGTATCGCTGCTTCAATGGCAGCACAATTAGCGCGGGCATCAGCCAGTGTTAATACCGGCGGCTTATGATTCAATGCACAATCAGAGAAATGCTCTATTTCGCGAACAAACTGATCAGCTACGGACAGGGTTAGTTGTTCCTGGTGACCAGCTTCTGTCCACCATGAAATAACCGGTTCCTGATCAGCGGGTTGCCAGACCTGATGGCATTTAATGCCGCCTAATGTGCCGATAATTTCGTAAGTACTGCGCCGGGCATGCTGAAAACTCATTTCAAACTGCGCATAACGGCCATCGCCATAGTCAAACTGACCAGCCAGACTCAAATCAGCACTATGCTCATTCAGATTAGCCATCGCAAAAGCCGCTTTTGGTTCTTCTGCAAACCACAAGCGAGCCGTATGCACCGCATAAGGCCCAATATCCCACATTGCGCCACCGCCATTATCAATACTGCGATTCACTCGGTATAAACGGGCAGGTTTCATCGGAAAAGCAAAATGGGTATTTACCGTTCGCACGTCACCGATTGCACCGGATTCAATAATTTCCCGCACAGCTTCATGTTGCGGATGAAAGCGATACATAAAACCTTCCATAACAGTCACATTGGCTTTATCGGCCGCTTCAGCAATGGCATCAATATCACTGACCCGCAACGTCATCGGTTTTTCAATCAGCACATGTTTACCGGCAGCGATGACTTTCAGCGCCCATTCGGCATGTTCTTCATTGGCCATCGGTAAATAAATGGCATCAATATCATCGCGCTCCAGCAAATCCTGCGGATCATCCAAGGCTTCGACCGGTTGACCCTGCGCATGTTTTTCAATAGCTTCTGCCGCAGCACCAGCCCGCCGGCTGGCAATCGCGACCAGCACCGCATTATCCGCAGCAATAATTGCCGGCACCAGTTTTTCGACTACCCGCGCCGCACCAAGTACACCCCATTTCAATGGATCTTGCATCGCCATCGTTAGCTCCTTTGATTTTAATCGAACCTCATCATAACCATGTCATCGGTGATCGCCAAACCAGCGGTTTTGTAAATTTGATAATTGGCTTATGCTGAGCAGTCTAATCCGCAATCAGGAGAAACCAAAATGACTATAGAAGTAGGACAAAAACTACCCGCCGGCAAATTGACCGAATGTGTCGAATTTGATCCACATAATGGCTGCCCAATGAACCCGCAGCCACATGAAGTACTGGAAATGGCCAAAGGCAAAACCATTGTTTTGTTTGCAGTGCCGGGCGCTTTTACACCGTTGTGCAGCGCACAGCATTTACCGGGTTTTGTCGCGTTGGCTGAGGATATTAAAGCCGCTGGTGCTGATGAAATCTGGTGTATGGCAGTTAATGATGCTTTCGTGATGGCTGCCTGGGGCCGCGAAAACAAGGTCGACGGTAAAGTCCGCATGATGGCTGATGGCAGTGCTGAATATGCCAAAGCGCTGGGGCTGGATCGAGATTTGACCGGCGGTGGCATGGGTATTCGTGCTTACCGGTTTGCGATGATTATCCAGGACAGCACCGTCAAATACCTCGGCGTCGAAGGCTCGGGTGAGTTTGGCAAATCGAAAGCCGAAACCATTCTCGAACAGCTAAAAAAATAACGCTTATCGCAGCATCGTCAACTGATGACGCTGCTGCTTTTAATCAGCAGTTAATCGCTCGACGCCATCCGCACGGCCAATCAGGACATCACTGGCTAACTGATAAAAAATACCATGCTCAACCACACCCGGCAGCGACGATAACAACTGATCCAATGTTTTAAGGCTGATATCGGTAAAGCGCATATCCAGTACCAGAGAACCGGCAGCGCTAAAAAACACATTGTCACTGGCAGCATTTAAACGCAATTCACCATGCCCGCCGGCTTGTTGTAATGCGGTTTGTACTAATTGCCAGCTATCCGGATTAACTTCAATCGGTATCGGCTGACTGTCGCCAATCGCCTCGACTAGTTTGCTGTCATCAACCAGCACCACAAACTGATCAGCATGATGAGCCAGAATTTTTTCGCGCACCAAATCCTGGCCACGGCCTTTTAACAAATTGAGATCCGGTGCCACTTCATCGGCACCATCGACATACAAATCGAGCCCAGTCAGTTGATTAATACTCATAACACTGAGTCCAGCCTGCATAGCGCGGTTGTGACTGATCACCGAGCTTGCCACTACCCGCAACTGCAATTCTTGTTCACGGCTACGGCTGGCCAGCGCATCGATAAATAAATTTGCTGTCGAACCGGTGCCAAGGCCAACAATCATGCCGTTTTCGACCATTTCAGCGGCGCTTGCCGCCACCCGTTGTTTGGGATTTAAGGGTGTAGCTGTAGACATCCGATAGCTCCTGTCAGGTTGGCAATTTATTAACACAGTTTATCATGTCTCCGTAACCAACTTGTGTGCGGCATCGGGAGCAATCACATGACAGATTTATCAGCAATTATTACCGAAATAGAATTAGCAACCGGCGACAATTGCCAGCCTTATGACAGCCAAAGCATTGGCGGCGGCTGTATTAACAGTGCTTACCGGCTGGAGACGCCGGCCGGGCAGTTTTTTGTCAAAGTAAACCGGCCTGAGCTCAGCGATATGTTTGCCGCTGAAGCCCTCGGTTTGCAGGAAATGGCGGCGATTGGCGCCGTGAAAGTGCCAACGGTGATTTGTCATGGCCGCACTGGCAGTGATAGTTTTTTGGTGCTGGAATATATTGAACTGAGCAGTTTATCCAGCAAAGCTGCTGGATTATTGGGCGAACAATTGGCATACATACACGCTGTTGAGCAGCCGTATTTTGGCTGGTCGGTGGATAATACCATCGGCAGTACGCCGCAGCCCAACGATCGACACAATGACTGGGTGCACTTCTACCAACATCAGCGGTTGGCACATCAATACCAACTGGCTGCGCGTCACGGTTTTGCCGGTAATTTACAAAAAAATGCTGAACGTCTGATTGAACAGGTACCGGCGTTTTTTAGTGATTATTTACCTCAGTCGTCTTTATTGCACGGCGATTTATGGGGTGGTAATGCTGCTGCCGATGACCAGGGGCAACCAGTGATTTTTGATCCCGCCAGCTACTATGGCGATGCCGAAGCCGATTTGGCGATGACCGAATTGTTTGGTAATTTTGGCAGTGATTTTTATGCTGCTTATAGCAATATCCGCCCTATCGACAGCGGTTACCGGGTGCGAAAAACGCTCTACAATCTCTACCATATCCTTAACCATCTCAATTTATTTGGCAGAGGATATCTGGGTCAGGCTGAGTCTATGACCAATCAATTAATATCAGAAGTGAAAGGCTAAAACATGAGTAGAATCAAGGTTCTCTTTGTCTGCATGGGCAATATCTGCAGATCGCCAACCGCTGAGGGTGTATTCAGATATTTGCTCAAGCAGCATAATAGTCTGCAACACTTCGAAGTAGATTCTGCTGGCACCCATGCCTATCATGTCGGTGAACCACCCGATGAACGCGCCCAGCAAACGGCGCGCCTGCGCGGCATTGATTTATCGTTTATCCGTGGCCGGAAGTTTGCCAACCGTGATTTTGAATATTTTGATCACATTCTCGCTATGGACACCAACAACCTGCAAATCCTGCAACAGGCTTGCCCTGCTGAGCATCAGCATAAAGTTCAGTTGTTTCTGGACTTTGCACCGCAACACGCCGAACAGGATGTTCCGGATCCCTACTATGGTGGCTCGCAGGGCTTTGAGCATGTGTTTGATTTGGTGACTGATGCGGCTGAAGGGTTTTATCAGAAAGTGATGCGCCAATAACTTGCCATTCCTCTGCCGCGGCGTATGATTGACCGTTTTTCCGCTAGCAGCAAGGTTTGACGATGATCCATTTTTCAGGGCTGCGCGTCCTTTTCAGCGTGCATTGGGCATTCTTTTTCGGCTTGTTAATGTTGCCTGTTGCCGGTCACGCCGCTGAGGTTTCAGTTGCCCTGCTGGATTTAACCAAACACTGGGTAGGTTTTGCGGCGCTGGCAATTTTCTTTGTGGCCTATGCGCTGGTGATCCTCGAAGAAGAAATCCATATGCGCAAATCCAAACCGGTGATTGTCGCAGCCGGTTTGATTTGGGCACTGATTGCAGTGATGTATGCCCAGCAGTCAGATCCAGTCTTCCATGATACGGCGGCTATCATGATTCGTCACAACCTGCTGGAATACGCAGAATTATTTCTGTTCTTATTGGCGGCTATGACTTTTATCAACACAATGGGTGAACGCGGTGTTTTTGACGGCATCCGCGCCTGGCTGGTAAATCAGGGTTTTACCCTGCGCAGCGTGTTCTGGCTAACCGGCTTAATGGCCTTTTTCATTTCACCGGTTGCCGACAATTTGACGACAGCTTTATTGATGGCAACGGTGGTGATGACCGTCGCTGCCGGCAACCATAAATTTATTGCCATCGCTTGTATTAATATTGTGGTGGCAGCCAATGCAGGCGGTGCTTTCAGTCCGTTTGGTGACATCACTACTTTAATGGTCTGGCAAAAAGGCGTACTCGACTTCACTGAATTCTTTGTGCTGTTTGTGCCATCACTGGTTAACTGGTTGATCCCGGCAGTCATCATGTCATTGGCGATCCGCAATGTGTCAGCATTACCAATCCATGAAAATGCTGAAGTTAAAGATGGCGCCTTGGTGGTGATTGGCTTATTTATCCTGACGATTGCGATGGCTGCCAGTGGTCATCATTATCTGCATTTACCCCCCGTGATGGGCATGATGACTGGCCTTGGGCTGTTGAAATTGTATGGATACGTGCTGAAAATGCGTGACACAAAGCAGCTCAACCACCGTGAAAACGATGGCGAAACGCCATTCAACCTGCAAGATGAAACACAAGCCAACGCGCCGTTTAATATTTTCAAACAATTACAACAAGCCGAATGGGACACCCTGATGTTTTTCTACGGCATAATCCTGTGTGTCGGCGGCCTAGGCACCATTGGTTATCTAAGTGTGGGTTCGCAACTACTTTACGGTGATTTAGGCGCTACCAATGCCAATATTCTGGTCGGCATTATTTCTGCTGTAATTGATAATATTCCGGTGATGTTTGCGGTACTGACCATGATGCCGGAAATGAGCCAGGGCCAGTGGTTGCTGGTGACGTTAACCGCCGGTGTGGGGGGGTCTTTGTTGTCAATTGGTTCGGCGGCTGGTGTGGCAGTTATGGGGCAAGCGCGTGGTATTTATACTTTCTTTTCGCATATAAAATGGATCTGGGCAATTGCCTTGGGTTATGCCGCCAGTATCTGGGTGCATTTATGGCTTAACGCCGAGTTGTTTAATGGCGTGCCAATTGGCTGAGAACCCGTCCTAGAAATATAAACGCAATACCAGCGCAGCAACACAGGCCGGGCGTTTGCTGTGTTCGATTTGGATAGTGACCTCCCGAACCAATTCAATCGCCTGCCGGGACAAGCGCAATTTGCTGATTTTGCTGCTGGCCCGAATGCGCATACCGGGTTTGACTGGCGCTAAAAACCGAACTTGCTCTAATCCCGAGTTAACCACCATTTTGGCCTCCGGGTAGGGATTATTTTGCGGGTCAACACTGTCGGTAAGCAACGGAATCAGCGATAGCGTCAAAAAACCATGGGCAACAGTCGATTTAAACGGGGATTCTTCAGCGGCGCGTTGTGGATCGGTGTGGATCCATTGCTGATCACCGGTCACGGCGGCAAATCGGTCAATACTTTTTTGATTGACGGTAAACCATTCCCCGATATCAACGGTATCGATCATTTGTTGCTGCAGACGCGCATACACCAGTTGCATGGCAAGCTGCGGATCCAATTGTTGGTGTTCGGTCGCTGCCGGACCATCCTGCCAAAACCAGATTTGTCCCCAGGGCAGCGATAAATTGCGCATATCGGTCAGGGTGCGATTCAGTCGTTGCGGCCAGTCGCGCAGGGTCGCCTCCATTTTCAGCCGCAGTCCGGCATTCATGGATTCGATTTTTTCCTGACCGTGTTTTAAAGATTCAACTAAACGCATAAATGCTCCTTACATGGTCAATATAGCTGATTGACAAAAATATGGCAGTATTGGTTACGCCCATGATGTTAAAACAGTTAACATGCCAACCAGTAATCAACCGAATCACTTACTGTCATCCAAAAAAACGCTGAATAACAGCATAGCCTGACATAGCCTAAAAACCCGGCAACAGGTACAATTGCCGCTTTAATTTTGACCTCGGGCGTCATCGCTTATGCTCTACAGCACAGATGATTTACGCATTGTCGGCATTCAGGAAGTCCTATCGCCGGCACAATTGCATGAACAACTACCGATCACCGAAGCGGCTTCGGAGACGGTATTTAATGCCCGCAGCGCCACTCAGGCTATTTTACATCAATATGATGATCGGCTGATCGTCATTATTGGCCCCTGCTCGATTCATGATCCCAGTGCCGCCCGTGATTACGCCAATCGTTTAAAACCGCTTATGGATGAGCTGGTTGATGATCTGCATATCATCATGCGGGTTTATTTTGAAAAACCGCGCTCTGTGGTCG
>JAVVFF010000108.1:0-7559 GCA_032250995.1 Methylophaga sp.
GATGTCGCCACGGGCAAAACAGCTGTTTAATTTGTCCTGGCTGGCGCTGTTCAGTGCTTCTGCTGATGGGCTGAGTTTGCCATCTTCAAAAACGACAACGGCGATACAATCGATTGCCTGGGCTGATAATACATCGCTGCTCACAAAATACTGCATGAATTTCTCCTGTCGGTGTAGATGGTTTAGACTGCGCTTTTATGCCGTCATTCGTGATCCTATTCTAAACAAGACCAACTAATAATGCCCGCGCTTCGTCAGTTAATTGCTGCTCCGTTCAGCTTGATAGACCGCTATATGCTGCGGGAGTTTTTTATAAACCTCATCGCTGTGGTCGGCGTGTTATGGCTGATATACGTGGCAACGCGCTTTGCCCGCTATTTAGCCGATGCCGCGGTGGGCAATCTGCCTGCCGATGTTATTTTTAGTTTGCTGTGGCTCAATTCATTGGGCGCCTTGTCGGTGTTGTTGCCAATTGCGACATTTCTGGCGGTGTTGCTCGGTTTAGGTCGAATGAGCGCCGATAACGAATTAACCGTGATTGCCGCCTGCGGCATTGCTGGTAATCGGATCCGTCGTAATGTACTGATATTCACTGGCTTCATGGCGATTGTCGTTGCTATTCTGGCCTTAGTGATTGTGCCAGATGTGTTATCGGGACGATATCAGCTCGAACAAAAAGCTAAAGTGACCGCCAATACTACGGGTCTGATCGCTGGTACCTTTAAAGAAAGCCAAAGCGGTGACTGGACCTTTTATTCGCAAGGTGTCAATAAAGAAACCGGCGATTTACAGAATGTCTTTATCGAAATCGAACGCCAGCCAAAACCGTTAATATTTCGTGCGGAAAGTGGTCATTTTGAAGTTGATCCGCGCAGTGGTGATAAATATCTGATCCTTGAAGATGGTTACCGCTATGAAGGTGATGCCGGTGATTTGGATTTTGTTATTGCCGAATATGCTAGTCATAGTTTGCTGGTGGAAAAGGGCAGCCAACAACAATTCCGTGAGAAGGCCAAAGCCACCGCAACGACGGTGCTCTGGCAGCGGGGCAGCAATGAAGATTTAGCTGAGATTCAATGGCGTATCAGTAGTGCAGTGATGACAGTTATTCTCGGATTGTTGGCTATGACGCTGGCTCACGCCGGCCCACGCCAGGGACGTTATGCCGGTTTATTGCCTGCGGTGCTGGTTTATATTCTTTACAGCAACTTACTGGGTGTCACCCGCGCCTGGGTTGAAAAAGGCGAAATTGCACCATTACTGGGTATGGTTTGGGTACATTTACTGATGCTGGGCGTCTGGTGGTTGCTTAGCAATCGTCAATCACTGAGTCGTAAATGGCGACAAAAAGGACAAGCCACGACATGATCCTGCAGCGTTATATCGCCAAAAACATTTTAAGTAGCACTTTACTGGTGTTATTGGTGTTGCTGGCGTTGTATACCTTTATGGATTTTATTGCCGAGCTTGATGATCTCGGTGAAGGTGATTACGGCTTGTTTCAGATCATGTTGTATCTGTTGTTGTCAATGCCTAAACGAATGTATGAATTGTTACCGATTGCTGCGCTATTAGGCAGTGTGCTGGGTTTGGGAAGTTTAGCCAGTCAGAGTGAATTAGTGGCCATGCGCGCTGCCGGCGTATCCGTTGCATTTATTAACAAAGCAGTGATGTTAGTGGCCTTGATTTTGCTGGCGGTGGCTTTACTGGTCGGTGAAGTGCTCAGGCCAATCGCCGAACAAAAAGCGCTGGCACTGCAAAACACAGCCAAGACCGGTACCGAAGGCAGCCAGTCTGAATATGGTTTCTGGACCCGCGATGGTCAGCATTTTAATCATATTGAACGGATTCGCAGTGATGGCCGTTTTGAAGGCATCAAAATCTATGAGTTTGATGACAGCTACCAGTTGCGAATGGTCACCCGTGCCGCCAGTGCCCGGTATCAAGACGGTGACTGGGTGTTAAACGATGTTGTGCAAAGTGAAATTGACGAGCAAGGTATTGAAGTTCGCGTGGTAGAGCGCGCTAAATGGCGATCCAAACTCAATCCCGGCATGCTCAATATTGTTATCGTGCCGCCGGCATTTTTACCGGTATGGAGTTTGCTCGACTATGTGAGTTATCTGAAGGAAAACCATCAGGCGGTCAGCCAATATCAGCTGGCTTTCTGGAGCAAAGTGATGATGCCACTGAGCTCAGCGGTGATGGTGTTTCTGGCGGTGCCGTTTATTTTCGGGCCATTACGCAGTTCGCCGGTTGGGGCGCGGATTTTGGCAGGTGCCCTGATGGGGATTGGCTTTCATTTGTTTAACCAGACTTTTCAGCATATCGGCCTAGTATTTGGCGTGTTGCCGTGGTTGGCAGCCTCGTTACCGACCATCTTATTTGCCGCTTTGGGGATCTGGATGTTAAGGCGGGTACGCTAATTAAACGTGATTTCCCGGATTTCACTGTCCAATTGATACGCTTCGAGTTGTTTCGTTAAAAAAGCATTATTGTCGTTGACCAGCGTTTTTGCTTGTTGATAAGCCGCCGGATCATTCTCTCTGAAAGACACCATCAGCTGTGTTGAAATCGCATCTAAATCATTAAATACCTCAACCAGACTAGCAACCGTCTGCTGTGTCTCTGTAGCAGCGTTGTCTTGCAGTTCTAAATAATAGCTCTGCCGTTCGGTAAAAGCGGGTGAAAAGCCACGCAAATGCCAAACATTAAAACCTCGCGGATCCCGTTTTTGCTGATATAGCTGGTAATAATTAACTAATGATTCCAGCTGTTGGTAATAATCATTACTCAGCTGATTAACAAACGCCGGCAAGTTATCAGCCGTCACTTGTTTTAAATCGCTGGCTGGTTGTTCAGCCTGCAAAGATTGACTCATTAAAACCATACTGGTCATCATCAGCAACTGCCAGAAACGTAAAAACACTTTCAAGGAATGCATAGAATTATCCTGAAAAAACTAAACAGGATTATTGGACAGAAGTAACAGGATGTAAACCGCAGAAACAAAAAAGGCGCTGCAATGCAGCGCCTTTATGTGCCGTAATCCGGCTGATATGGCGTCCCCAAGGGGATTCGAACCCCTGTTACCGCCGTGAAAGGGCGGTGTCCTAGGCCTCTAGACGATGGGGACCTAAAACGATTCTTTCGGCTATTTGGTGGAGCTAGGCGGGATCGAACCGCCGACCTCCTGCATGCCATGCAGGCGCTCTCCCAGCTGAGCTATAGCCCCCGAAAGGAAGCGCACACTATAGGGATTCGTCTTTTAGCTGTCAACACAATGTTTGAAAAAAAACTTCATGGCGGGCGGCATTGGCTGGTGGCTGAGCGGCGATTTGCTGTTGGCTTAATTGGTAAGTGATTGATGTTTTGGATGAATTTATAAGCCTTAAGTAAATGGCAAGGCGGATATTTGATGATTGCCGTTGAGTGTGCGATAAATTACAGCCTAATGTATAAATTATGGCGGCGCTGTTTATGGCCGTGTCAGCTGCTCGAGGATGCACATGCGCAAACTGATGATATTAACTGCTGGCATTTTTGCCTGTTACAGCCCTGGTAGCTTTGCCTTTAACAGTAATATCTTACCGGCCCGATGTGACCGCCTCGACGCCGATATGTTCTTGCCTGCGGGGTTAAATCCCGAGCTCAGTGAAGTCAATGTTGATGCCGACAATGCGCAAATTGTTGAAAATGGTACCTCAGTGTTTACCGGTGATGTTGTGGTGGTACGGGGGAATCAACAACTGAATGCCAATCGGGCCACTTATAATCGATTACAAGAAGAAGTCACCGCGCAAGGCGACGTCAAGCTGCGTGACAGTGAAATTATGATTGAAGCCGATCAGGCTGAATGGTCTTTAGTAGATGACAGCGGCGCAATGATCGATGCTGCTTATCGTATCCGTCAGAAAAATGCCCGTGGTAATGCCGATTATGTGTTCCGCCAAGGCACGGCCAAAACCGATTTAAATAATGCTACTTACACCACTTGTACGGAAGCAGATGAATTCTGGATCCTGGAAGCTGACGAAGTTAATCTGAATCACGAAACCGCAGTCGGTACGGCAAAAGATGTGGTATTAAGAATGAAAGGCGTGCCGATCTTTTACACACCTTATATTAGTTTCCCACTGAATGACGAGCGTAAATCCGGTTTTTTGATTCCATCTATTGGTAGTGGTGATGAAACCGGTTTTGATCTAAGTACGCCTTATTACTGGAATATTGCGCCGGATCAAGATGCGACTTTAACGCCGCGGTATATGTCTGACCGTGGTTTACAGCTTAATGCCGAGTATCGTTACCTCACGGAAAACTCAAGTGGCATGTTTAATGCCGGTTTTTTGGGTAGCGATAATTTGCGTGTTGATGGTGATGATATCAACCCTTATTTCCAGGAAGATCGTAAACTTTTCAGCTGGCAACATCAGGGGCGATTCAGTTCGCGTTGGTCAAATTACATAGATTACAATTACGTGTCGGATCGTAATTATTTAGAAGACTTCAGCGGCAATCTTAGTCTCAGTAGTACCTCTTTTCTCAACCGTTTAGCAATGGTTAATTATAGTGGTGATATCTGGCGTTTTAACGCCAGAGCACAAGGCTTTCAAAGTTTATTATTAAATGCTGTCGAACCTTATCAACAATTGCCCAAACTGACCTTGCGCGGCTTTTTGCCGGATCAAGCGTTCGGTCTAACCTATGAGCTGGAAAGTGAGTTTGTCTCATTTGACAGTGATGAACGAATTACCGGCCAACGACTTGATATGGAGCCCTCTATTAGTTTGCCGTGGGGCAATGCCGGCGCATTTCTGACACCGCGGGTAGCACTTAAACAAAGTTATTATTCACTGGACAATCTGGACCGCCAGCCACAATTCCAAGAAAGCTCAATTTCTCGTACCGTGCCGATCCTAAGCATGGATAGTGGTTTGGTATTTGAGCGTCCGTTAAAATTTGCGGACAGTAGCTTTATCCATACCTTGGAACCGCGAGCTTTCTATCTGTATATTCCGGAGCGGGATCAGGATGATATTCCACTGTTTGATACCAATCTGCGTACATTCACTATGGGTAGTTTATTTAGCCAAGATCGTTTTACCGGTCCCGATAGAGTCGGTGATGCAAATCAATTATCTTTGGCTTTAACCAGCCGTATCATTGATGAGGAAACGGGTCGTGAGCGTTTAGCCGTTACCTTGGGGCAGATCCAGTTTTTTGCCAATCGCAACGTCACACTGCGACCCAGTCAACAGCAACAAGAGCGCAGTGATTCAGATTATATTGCTGAAGTGATTGCCAGTATTACCGAAAAATGGACCGCTGCCGGACAAATTCAATGGGATCCTGATAACAACCGTACCTCAGTCGGCACCACCCAACTGCGTTACCGGGGCGATAATGGTGGTGTTTTTAATATCTCGCACCGCTTCCGACGGGAAGGAGAATTGGATACCCAATTCAGCAATATTATCGGCCTCGAACAAGTGGATATTTCGGGCAGTTTGCCAATTAATGACAGCTGGAGTGTGATCGGCCGTTATTACCGCTCACTGGATGACCAGCGAACCCTGGAAACCTTAGCCGGTTTTGAATATAACAGCTGTTGCTGGGCAACTCGTTTTGTATTTCGTGACTATTTAAATGATATTAATAGTGATGATCGCAATACGGCATTTTTTGTCGAAGTTCAGTTAAAAGGGCTGGGCAGTTTTGGTAACAAAACCGACAGTCTGTTGCAGGAAAGCATAATCGGCTACGAATAAACTCAACTTTCGGTATGATGGCCGGTCAAATTATGTGATGCGTTTGGCAACCCTCAAATTTGTCATGCCATTACGTTAAGATCTGCAATCCTCAACGGAGTACAGTATTTTTCATGATTAAGTATGTAATTGCCGCTTTATTGTTCGCCAGTAGTGTTGTGGCTGCGCCGTTGGATAGGATTGTTGCAGTCGTTAATGACGATGTGATTTTAGACAGCGAACTACAAGAGATGACGCAAACTGTGCGTCAGCAAATCCGTCAGCGTGAAGGCGCGATGCCACCGCCCGATATATTACGCCGTCAGGTTTTGGAAAGACTGATTATGCAGCATATTCAACTGCAGCGGGCCGACGAGACCGGGATTCGGGTGGCCGATGATGCATTGAATGCGGCATTGGCACAGATTGCGCAAAACAATAATCTGACCTTACGCCAGTTTCGCGATGTCATCGAAGAAGATGGTTATGGTTTCAGTGATTTTCGCGAAAATATTCGTGAAGAAATGATCATTTCCCGGCTGCGTAAAGCGCAGGTCGAAGATAGTATTGTCATCTCCGACCGGGAAATTGATAACTTCCTGGCCACGCAAACCCTGCAAGGGGATACCGAAGCCTCTTACCGATTACAACATATCCTCGTCAGTTTACCTGAAGCAGCTTCACCAGAAGAGGTTCAAGCCGCTGAAGAGCAGTTAGCTGTTATTCAGCAATTATTGGCAGATGGTGCTGATTTTGCTGAAGTGGCTGCTGGCTATTCAGATGGTCAGAATGCCCTTGAGGGGGGGGAGCTTGGCTGGCGTAAGCAGGGCGAATTACCGTCATTATTTGCCGATGTCGTGCCGACTCTGGCAGAGGGGGAAGCCAGTAAGGTATTACGTAGTGGCAGTGGCTTTCACATTGTGCAAGTTGCTGAAAAGAAAAGTGAAAAAAGCCATATGGTCAAGCAAACGCTGGCCAGTCACATTCTGATCAAAACTAACGAAGTCGTGACTGATGCAGAAGCGGAAAAACGTTTGATACAGTTGCGCGAACGGTTGATAAATGGTGAAGACTTTGCAGCGCTCGCGCAATCTCATTCAGAAGATACCGGTTCTGCGATTGAAGGTGGTAGTTTGGGGTGGGTCAGTCCTGGTGCTATGGTGCCAGAATTTGAAGAAAAAATGACTGCGTTGGCCGAAGGTGAAATCAGTGATGTGTTTCAAAGTCGTTTTGGCTGGCATTTGATCAAAGTAGTCGATCGCCGCGAGCAAAATATGGCGAAAGAATTTAATCGCAATAAAGCCCGCGAACAGCTGCGGCAGCGTAAAGTAGAAGAAGAGCTGGAAAGCTGGCTGCGGGCACTACGTGATGAGGCTTACGTCGAGTACCGCGACTCTTGATCAAACCACAACGTTTGGCCGTGACCGCTGGTGAACCTGCCGGCATTGGTCCGGATTTACTTATTATGCTGTCACAAGTTAATTTTGCACATGAACTGGTGGTGATTGCTGATCCGGATTTGCTGGTAGCGCGTGCTATGCAGTTAGGCATTAACGTTGAACTCCAGCAGGTTGATTTTAGTCAGCCGCCTGTGGCAAGTCAGGTAGGCCAGATTTGTTACCTGCCGGTCAAACTGGCTGCTAAAGTTGTGCCGGGTAAACTTAATCCGGCTAACGCTAATTATGTTTTGGAATCGTTGGCATTAGCCGCAGAGGGCTGCTTGCAGGGACAATTTGCAGCAGTGGTGACCGCACCAGTGCATAAAGGCGTTATCAACGACGCTGGCATGGCTTTTAGCGGTCATACTGA
>JAVVFF010000109.1:0-7444 GCA_032250995.1 Methylophaga sp.
ATTTTGGCAAGAAACCGATCCTTTTGCTTTTTACCCGCATCTGAATGTCGATGGCGATAGTGGTCATGCCTTTTATCTGGGGGTTGAACTGGCGCGGGCAGAAATTGCCTGGCAACTGGGGAAACGCTATAACCAGGATGAACCGTTACGCTGGGGCACAGCAGTGCAGTTCAGTGAAGAAGATTTAAGTAAACAGACCGCTGAAGGTACCACACTGCGCAAACAGAATCAGTGCGGGCCACCCGAAAAGCCAGCCCGAAAACCGCGCAAACGGAGCCAATGTGGACCGCCTGAAAAGTAAAATTCATGAGGTGATTGTCACCACACTGACAGCTGAGGATCAGCCACATCATGCACCGATGGGGATTTCTGAAGTGAATGGTCACTTTTTGATTAAGCCTTTTAAACCATCAGCTACCTACAATAATTTGAAGCGCACCAGTCAATGCTGCATTAATTATATTGATGATGTGCGGGTGTTTGCCGGCGCCCTGAGCGGGCGACGTTTATGGCCGTCTTTGCCCTGTCAGATCATTGATGGCCAATACCTTGCGCAGGCTTTGGCGCATTCTGAATTACAGGTGATTGATGTTGACGATGCCGATCCGCGCGCTACGTTTACTGCCGAAGTAAAACACGAAATGAGTCACGCACCGTTTCGGGGCTTTAACCGGGCACAAAGTGCTGTGGTTGAAGCGGCGATTCTGGTGAGCCGGCTGCATATGTTGTCGCCCGACAAGATCCGCAGTGAACTGGCCTATCTGACCATTGCCATTGATAAAACGGCCGGTGAACGTGAATTAGAAGCCTGGGGCTGGTTAATGACAAAAATCCGGGAGACTGGCATTGAAATTTGAACATCAGCGCTGGCTGGCCAGTGTGCAGTCATTGTCTGAAGCCAAACAATTAGCCGACTATTTACCAGATCTGCTGGATATGAAAAATCCGGCTGAGGGCGCCCTTGGTGCCCTGCCCGTTGTCACGGTGACGCAAGTTGTTAATTGGTTGGCCGGTCGTTGCCAGAGCAGCGCCACAATTGGGGATTTGCCGATGCAGGCAGTGCCGATACAAACTGCTTTGCTGGAGATGCAGCAAACCGGCGTCGATTATCTGAAAGTTGGCTTATTTAATGACGCGGCGTTAACGGATTGTTTGCGGGATTTAAAGACGTTCCTGCAGCAGTTTAATACACCAGTTATCGCCGTATTATTTGCTGATCAGCAATATGATAAGTCAGTACTTACTGATGTTTTAGATGCTGATTTTTCAGGAGTTATGTTGGATACGGCCAATAAAAACGGTCAGCATTTATTGGATCATCAGACGCCGGAGCAATTGCAGCTTTTTGTGAATAGCGTTAAATCCCGGCAATGTTTGTGTGGTCTTGCCGGTGCATTGCGCGCCGAGGACATTGCTGTTTTAAAGCCGCTGGGTGCTGATTATCTGGGGTTTCGCAGTGCGCTTTGTCCGCAGCGCGAGCGCCAGCAAAATTTGGCCATTTCAGCCGTAAAACAGCTGGTTGAAAAATTAGCTGCGCCAGTGCCACAGGCACCAGCGCAGCTTTGTGAAGAGACGCTTTAGCCGGCTTTAGCCAACGGCTGTTGTCTTAGCTTTTTAGTGGCTTTAACCATCGCCTGCAAAGCAGCAGTGACTTCCGGCCACTGCCGTGTTTTCAGACCACAATCCGGATTGACCCATAAGCGCTGCGCCGGGATAAACTGCAAAGCTTGCGCCAGCAGCGCTTCGATAGCTTGCGGGTCGGGAATATTCGGACTGTGAATATCGTAAACCCCCGGACCAATCGCATTGGGATAACTGAATTGCTCAAAAGCCTGCAATAACGCCATCTGACCGCGAGAGGTTTCAATGGTAATAACATCGGCATCCATCGCAGCAATCGCCGGCATAATGTCATTAAATTGCGAATAACACATATGGGTGTGGATCTGCACTTCATCGGCGACCCCATTGGCCGTCAGCCGGAAACTGCCAATTGCCCAGTCCAGATAATCAGGCCAGTCCTTCTGCCGCAGCGGCAGTCCCTCGCGTAATGCGGCTTCGTCGATTTGAATAATCGCCAGACCGGCGTTGGCTAAATCCTGCACCTCATCACGGATCGCCATGGCAATTTGCTGACAGGTTTGGCTGCGTGGTTGATCATCACGGACAAAAGACCAGTTGAGAATGGTCACCGGGCCGGTCAGCATACCTTTGACCGGTTTATCACTGAGGCTTTGTGCGTATTGTGCCCAATCGACCGTCATCGGCGCTGGCCGCGCGACATCTCCAAATAAAATCGGTGGTTTGACGCAGCGTGAGCCATAGGATTGCACCCAGCCCTGCTGGCTAAAGGCAAAACCACTGAGCTGTTCACCAAAATATTCGACCATATCGTTGCGTTCAGCTTCGCCATGAACCAGCACATCGAGTCCCAATTGCTGCTGTACTGCTATGCACTCGGCAATTTGCTGGCGCATAGCATTTTGATAATCAGTGTCGTTGATTTTGCCCTGTTTTAATCGCGCACGGATCTGCCGGATCTCGCTGGTTTGTGGAAACGAGCCGATGGTTGTGGTTGGCAGTAACGGCAAATTCAGCTTGCTCTGTTGAATTTGCGCGCGCAGAGGATAAGCACTTTGTCGTTGCTGCATTTGTGAGGTTATGGCTGCGGCCCGCTGACGGATCGCGGGGTCATGATTACGCGCTGACTGTCGGCGGTTGATGATCGCAGTCTGGTGTGTGGTCAGTTCGGCTTTAACGGTTTCAGTACCATTATTCAAGGCTTGCTTGAGCAGTTGTAATTCAGCCAGTTTCTGCACTGCAAAAGCCAGCCAGCTGCGTATTTCCGGATCCAGTTGCGTTTCAGCGTCCAAATCTACCGGCACATGTAATAAAGAACAACTGGGTGCCAGCCATAAACGATCGCCAAGACGTTGCTGTATGGGCTGCAACACGGTCAGCCAAGCCTGCAGATCGGTTTTCCAGATATTACGGCCATCAATCACGCCCAGCGAGACCACCTGATGCGCGGACAGCCAATCGACGACCTTAATAATGTCGTCACGGCCATTGCTGACGACGTCAATATGTAAGCCTGCAACCGGCAAACTGCAAGCCAACGGCAGATTATCGCCGAGCTCACCAAAATAGCTGGTCAGCAGTAATTTCACCGGGGCTTTGCTAAGCTGAAAATACGCTTGTTCAAAGGCCTGTTGCCAGCGCCGATCCAAATCGGTGACCAGAATAGGTTCATCAATTTGCAGCCAGGTTACGCCGGCGTCAGCGAGTTGGTTGAGAATCTGCTGATAGCTGGCCAATAACGCTGGCAATAAATCCAGCAGATCACTGTTATCGGTAGTCTTACCTAATTTTAAATAACTGAGCGGGCCGAGGATCACCGGTTTGCCGTTAATGCCTTGCGCTTTGGCTTCCTGCCATTGTTTTAGCAGGTTATCGGGATTCGCTGAAAACTGCTTATCAGTGCTGAATTCAGGCACCAGATAATGGTAATTGCTATTAAACCATTTGGTCATGGCCGCGGCGGCCGTCTGGCCACAACAAGTTTGCTCGTCGGCCTGACCACGTGCTGCCAGGAAATATTGCTGCAAGTCATCTCCCTGCCGGGCCCGCGCCGGCAAATTACCAACCATTACGCTGGTATCCAATACATGATCGTAAAAACTAAAATCCCCGACCGGCAGCCAGTCTAAATCTTGCTGCAACTGCCAATGTTCACGGCGCAAACCGGCGGCCGTATCGAGCAATTGGTAGGCATCTTGCTCACCACGCCAGAATTTTTCCAGAGCAAACTTCAGTTGCCGCTGGCGGCCAATACGGGGAAATCCCAGATTATGAATCAGTGCCATAACACGCTCCTTTTAAAAAGCGCCATTGTAGTCAGGCTGATCCATGAGTAATAATGATATTAATTTACTTTTTGATGAGAAATATTCATAAATGATTGAGCGTGCCCACCTTAAAATCATTGCCGCCTTAGCTGAAAATGGCAGTCTGACCGCTGCTGCCAACGCTTTATTTGTTACCCAGTCAGCCTTGTCACATCAAATTCGTTATCTGGAAAACAAATTAGAAATTTCGCTATGGCAGCGTGAGGGTCGTAAATTACGGCTGACACGAGCTGGCGAGTTGCTTTTGCAGGTGGCCGGACAGGTTTTACCGGTGTTTGAACAAACCGAGCAAACCCTGAAGGCTTATGCCAGTGGCCGGGCCGGGATTTTGCGTTTGGGCGTTGAATGCCATCCTTGTTATGAATGGCTGAAAGGAGTGCTGGGCGCTTATCTGCAGGCAATGCCGGAGATGGATGTTGACATCCGCCACCAGTTTCAATTTTCCGGGATGCAGGCGTTACTGAATCAGCATGTTGATTTGCTGGTAACGCCCGATAAGCTGGTCACAAAAGGCATTCAATACGCGCCTTTGCTTGATTATGAACTGGTGCTGATGGTGGCTAATGACCATCCTTTGGCGAACAAACCTTACGTGGAGCCCAAAGATTTAGCTGACAGTTTATTATTGACCTTTCCGGTGGCGCCAGAGCGTCTGGATGTGTTTAGTCAGTTTTTGCAACCGGCTGGTATTTTACCGGCCAGCAAGCAGATCCAATCGCTGGAAATCATGTTGCAAATGGTGATTTTAAATCGCGGTGTAACGGTGTTGCCCGATTGGTTAGCAAGGGAAATTGCGGCTCAGGAATCGGTGACTATTTGTCGTCTGGGCTTAAATGGTCTGCCCAAAACTTTGTTTGCAGCCGTTCGCGAAGCGGATGTTGATATTGACTATATTCAGGAATTTATTGGCTTAAGCAGCCGCCATCAGTTATAGTCAAATTGCTTCGTCGAGCACGCGGTAAAGCGTTTCGCGGATCGATTGTGGCTCAAATGGTTTATCGAGCAATGCCGAAATTCCGGCCTGCTGAACTTGGCCTAAGCGGGTTTGGTTTTGCTCGCTGGTGACCATCAGAATCGGCATAAAACTATTGCCCAGTTCGCCGCGGATGTATTGGGTAAGCGCCTGACCATCCATCTCGGGCATGTTTAAATCAGTCACCACCAGATCAAAATCATCTTGTTGCAGTAATTTGATCGCTTCAACGCCGTTTTCGGCTTTGGCAATATAACCAATGCCTAAATCTTTCAACACCCGGCCAATATGATTGCGGGCGGTCAGACTGTCATCAACCAGCAGCACTCTCAAATTGGCAGCATCGTAGTTTTGCAGGGCCAATTCCTGCGGATCCAGATAATCCAGTGTGGTCCGCAGTGCCCGGCGTAAATCATCGGCAACAAAAGGTTTGGGTAAAATCGCTACTACACCAGCCTGACGCAGTGGTTCAAGTATATCGAAGTCGGTTTCGCTGGAAATCAGCATAAAATTGCAGTCAGCATGCTTATCATCGGCGCGAATTTGTAGCAATAAATCGGCGGCAGTCATATCCGGTAAATACATGGCGCTTATCACCAGATCGGGCGGATATTGTTTGATTAAATCCAAAGCAGCAGCGCCATCACTGACGCCGTCAATTTTGCTGACACCGGCATCTTGAAGCTGACGCATAATGATTTTTAATTGCGTTGCAGATGGCTCAACCAGCAAAATAGATAACTCGGCTTCATTTACATTAAACATAGGCTTTGCGATTAGCTCCTTACTAAATCAACAGCAACCTGCTCTCGCCGATCTGAACCTGCCAGTAATTCAATAAGTGTCAACGCAAAATCCATAGCAGTGCCCGGGCCACGCGACGTCACTCGCCGGCCATCAATGACCACCGCAGCATCGAGCGGTTTAATTTTCGGCCATTTATCAGTTAAAACACCCGGATAAGCCGTCGCCTGAAAGCCATCCAATAAACCCGCTGTCGCCAATATTTGGGGTGCAGCGCAGATCGCTGCTAGCCACTTACCATTGGCTGCCATGCTGTTCAGCAACTGGTGAATACGGCGATCAGCATTCAAATTATCGGTGCCCGGTTGGCCGCCGGGCAGCACGATCATGGCAAAATCATCAGCCAATACCACATCCAAAGTAGTATCTGCCAGCAAAGTCACACCGCGACTTGCAGTCACCGCTAAGTCAGTTGTCAAGCTGGCGGTAACTAACTCAATCTGTGCCCGTCGCAGTAAATCAATAAGCGTAACGGCTTCCAACTCTTCACAGCCATGAGCCAGTGGGATCAGCACTTTACTCATCAAAAAAACTCAGCGTTTACCTTGCAAAATGGTCATGCCTTTAAGTAGATTAAGCGCTTGTGACAAAGGATAATCACGCAACACCAACGGTTGACTTTTCAGATCTTCAGCCGCAGCGCCAGTAGTTTGCGGATCAATGGCATCTGGCGCAATTTGCTCGTCTGCTTCTTGTTTTTGGCCGTTTTCCAAGTGACGGGCCAAGTCAGCTTCCCGTAGAGGCGTAAACTGGCTGTCTTCAAGGGCTGATACCTGAATCCCTTCGATAGCAATATCCGGCACGATACCATCGGCCTGAATCGAGCGGCCATTGGGGGTGTAATAACGGGCGGTGGTCATTTTGACAGCCGTGTCATTGGTCAGCGGCATGACCGTTTGTACCGAACCTTTACCAAAGGTTTTACTACCAATAATCACCGCCCGCTGATGATCTTGCAGGGCGCCAGCGACGATTTCTGAAGCAGAAGCCGAGCCGACATTAACCAGCACAATGATCGGTGCGCCATTGAGCATATCGCCGGGTTTAGCATGGAATTTTTGATCAGCGTCTTCGATGCGACCTTCGGTGTAAACAATCAGGCCCTTATCAATAAAAGCATCAGAAACTTCAACGGCTGCATCCAAAACACCGCCAGGATTATTGCGTAAATCCAGCACCAGGCCTTTGAGTTTGCCGTCATTTTCTTTCTTCATATCGCTAATAGCATCACGGACACTTTGTCCGGTCGGCGACTGGAATGTAGAGATCCGCAGATAACCGTAACCTGGTTCCAGCATTTCGTATTTAACGCTTTTCACTTTGATAATGGCGCGGGTTAATTCCAGCGTCAGCGGTTTGTCTTCACCTTCGCGAATAATAGTTAACTTGATTTTGCTGCCCGGTTCGCCGCGCATAATATCAACGGCATCATTGAGCGACATACCTTTGACCGGTTTGTCGTCAAGACGAATAATCAAATCGCCTGCCTGAACACCAGCCTCTGCAGCCGGAGTATCATCAATCGGTGCGACTACTTTGACAAAGCCATCTTCCATGGATACTTCGATGCCGAGTCCACCAAATTCGCCACTGGTACCTTCGCGTAACGCTTTAAAACCTTCTAAATCCAGATAGCTGGAATGCGGATCCAGCCCAGATAACATGCCGCGGATGGCATTTTCAATCAGTTCCTGATCTTTAACCGGCTCGACATAGCTGCTTTTGATGCGGCCGAAAATTTCCGAGAAAGCCCGCAAAT
>JAVVFF010000110.1:0-7387 GCA_032250995.1 Methylophaga sp.
ATGAAAGATAAACAAGCCCTAAGCTTTGCCTTGTAGCTGTAACAAGATCGATTCGTTTTCAAGCGTAGAAGTATCCTGCGTGATTTCTTCGCCTTTAGCAATAGTCCGCAGCAGACGGCGCATGATCTTGCCAGAGCGGGTTTTTGGTAGATTATCTGAGTACCGAATTTCGTCAGGTTTGGCGATAGGGCCAATCTGATCCGCTACCCATGCGCGTAACTCGTTGGTCATGGCTTCATCAATACCACCATCAGGCCGCTTACCTTTTAACACCACATAGGCAAACACTGATTCACCCTTCACCTCATGTGGTTTACCGACTACAGCGGCTTCAGCAACGCCTTTGTGGGCAACAAGCGCTGATTCAATCTCCATGGTACCAAGACGGTGACCAGACACATTCAGTACATCATCGATGCGGCCCATGATCCAAAAATAGCCATCATCATCACGACGCGCGCTGTCACCCGCCAGATAATATTTGCCATCAAAATACGGCCAGTAAGTATCTTTATAGCGCTGGTCATCACCCCAGATAGTTTGAATCATTGCTGGCCAGGGTTTTCGGATCACCAAAAAACCGCCCTGATTGGCCTCGGTTATTTCTTCACCTTGTTCGTTAACCACAGCAGCATCAATGCCAGGCAGGGCACGGGTGCAGGAACCGGGTTTGGTGACGGTAACGCCAGGCACCGGGGCAATCATATGGGCGCCGGTTTCAGTTTGCCACCAGGTATCAACAATCGGGCAGCGCGACTGACCGATGACTTCGTGGTACCACATCCAAGCTTCCGGATTAATGGGCTCACCGACAGTGCCCAGTAAACGTAATTTGGATAAATCATAGCTTTTCGGCAGTTCATCACCGACTTTCATCAGTGCCCGGATAGCCGTTGGCGCAGTATAAAATGTGGTGACGCCATGTCGGGCACAGACATCCCAGAAACGACCGGCATCGGGAATAGTTGGCACACCTTCATAAATAATCATGGTGGCGCCAGTCGCCAGTGGCCCATAAGCAACATAGGTATGTCCGGTGATCCAGCCAACATCCGCTGTACACCAAAATACATCCGATGCTTGAATATCAAACACCCAGCGCATGCTGGTGATAGCGTTCAGTAAATAACCTGCGGTGGAATGCTGAATGCCTTTGGGTTTACCGGTAGAGCCCGAGGTATACAGCAAAAACAACGGATCGGCGGCATTCATCGGGGTGGGGGGGCAATCAGCAGATTGACCGGCCTCAGCATCATGCCACCAAATATCCCGACCATTTTTCATCGTAATAGCGTTGTCGCAGCGCTTAAACACAATCACGGTTTCAATGCTGTCGCAACCTTTGCTGAGCGCCTGATCGGTGGTTTTTTTCAGCTCAATAATTTTGCCACCACGATGGCCACCATCTGCGGTAATGACAATTTTAGCGCCGGTATCTTCAATCCGATCTTTCAAAGCTTCCGAAGAAAAGCCACCAAACACCACTGAATGAATGGCGCCAATGCGGGCACAAGCCTGCATCGCCACCACCGCTTCGGTAATCATCGGCATGTAAATAATAACCCGATCACCTTTGTTAACACCCTGATTTTTCAGGGCATTAGCAAAGATGCAAACTTTTTCATGGAGTTCACGATAACTGATGTGGACGATATCACCGGGCTCGCCTTCAAAGATGATGGCGGTTTTGTCGGCATTTTTAGCCAGTTGCCGATCCAGACAGTTATAGGAAACATTCAATTCACCATCGGCAAACCAACGATAAAACGGTGCATTATGACTATCCAGCGTTTGTGTAAATGGCTTAAACCAATCAATTTCCTGTTTGGCAACGTCGGCCCAGAAGCTTTCATGATCAGCGGCGGCTTTATCGTAGAGCGAATTTAATGTATCAGCATTCAGCGAACAATTACGGACAAATGCCTCGCTGGGCGGGAAACGACGGGTTTCCAATAAAGTGGATTCAATATTTTCCTGAGCCATCAGTCTTACCTTTATTGCTATCTAATGGAAAGTGTAACGCGACAGTGTGGTAGCCGCTAATATGAAAAACTCTCCCGAAAGTAGCGCTTAGGGGAGAGTTGTTCTGTTTAAGACCGTGGCCTAGAAGAAACCGAGTGGGCTAGTGTCGTAACTGACCAGCAGGTTTTTGGTTTGCTGATAATGTTCCAGCGCCATTTTGTGGGTTTCACGACCAACACCGGATTTTTTATAACCACCAAACGCCGCATGCGCAGGATAGGCGTGATAACAGTTAGTCCAAACCCGACCGGCCTGAATGCCGCGGCCCATACGATAAGCCAGATTCATATCACGGGTCCAGACACCGGCGCCGAGACCGAACTCAGTATCGTTAGCGATTTCCAGTGCTTCAGCTTCGGTTTTGAAGGTGGTGACTGAGACCACCGGACCAAAGATTTCTTCCTGGAAGATACGCATTTTGTTGTGGCCTTTCATCAGCGTCGGTTCGATATAAAAACCTTTATCAAACTCGGCACCAACTTGTTCAATACCACCACCCATCAGCAGTTGTGCACCTTCGTTTTTACCGATTTCGACATAACTCAGGATCTTGTCAAACTGCTCTTGTGAGGCCTGAGCGCCGACTTGGGTTTCCGTATCCAGTGGATTGCCGCGTTTGATCATTTTGGCGCGTTCCATGACCACCGAGATAAAGTCATCGTAAATACTTTCCTGAATCACGGCGCGAGACGGACAGGTACAGACTTCACCCTGGTTAAAGAACGCCAGCGTCATGCCTTCAGCACACTTATTGATGTACTCTTCTTCTTGTTGCATGATGTCTTCGAAGAACACGTTCGGCGATTTACCGCCCAGTTCAACAGTTGACGGGATAATATTGTCAGCTGCATATTTCATAATCAGCGAACCGACAGGTGTTGAACCGGTAAAGGCGATTTTGGCAATACGGGTGCTGGTTCCAAGAGCCTGACCTGCTTCAATGCCATAACCGTTAACAATATTCAGTACGCCGGGTGGTAACAGATCGGCAATCACTTCGATAACTTTCAGAATAGAAACCGGCGTTTGTTCGGCAGGTTTCATCACAATGCAGTTACCGGCAGCCAATGCCGGTGCTAGTTTCCAGGCGGCCATCAGGATCGGAAAATTCCATGGAATGATTTGACCGACGACACCCAGCGGCTCATGAAAATGATAGGCAACCGTTTTTTCGTCGATTTCGCCCATGGTGCCTTCCTGCGCGCGAATGCAACCGGCAAAATAACGAAAGTGATCCGCTGCCAGCGGAATATCAGCATTCAAAGTTTCACGAACAGCTTTACCATTATCCCAAGTTTCGGCAACAGACAGCATTTCCAAATTGGCGTCAATACGATCGGCAATTTTCAGCAGGATATTACTGCGTGCGGCAACAGAGGTTCGGCCCCAAGCGTCTTTGGCTTTGTGTGCGGCATCCAGCGCCAATTCGATATCTTCAGCACCGGAACGGGGGATTTCACAAATGACTTCGCCAGTGACTGGCGTGATATTGTCGAAATACTGACCTTTAACCGGTGCTACCCACTCACCACCAATAAAGTTCTCGTAGCGGGATTTAAATGAGACGACAGCGCCGTCTGTACCTGGTTTTGCGTAAATCATGATGTTTCTCTCTTCTATTAATATAGTTTTTGTAATAAACGCTTAGCATAAAGCTGACTTTGAAATCAGCGCTTGACCAATATTCCCAATCACTTGACTTATAGTCCAGAACCGCCGCAGAATCAATGATAACAACTGTTTGCAGATACCTTCAATGTACAGCGATAAAGTCCCATTTATCAATAAGCGCCATGATAAACGCCAGCTACTGATTGAAAATAAGCTGACTTTTACCGGCCCGGAAACTGAACTGAGTATTTACGATACTTATCGTTCAGCTTCTGGTGTAGGGCTTGATGCCGATCAGATTCTGTTTTGCGGTATGGTCAGTGGCAAAAAGGTTATGCACGATATTGATCATACGCAAGGCGAATTGTTCTTGCCACATGAGTCGTATGTGATGCCGCCTGGTGGTTATGTCGAAATTGACTTCCCTGATGCCAGTGAACAACAACCGACTACCTGTCTGACCATCGAAATTTCCCGGGAGCGGATAGCGTCAATTTCAGACAGGATGCGCGGTTTGGGTGCCTTGGATGTGCCGGATCATGACTGGTCCTACCAGCCGCGTATTATTCACAAACACCATACTCAGGATACCCAACAATTACTGGAAAAACTGGTTGGGCTGTTTGTCCGTAACGCGCCGGATAAAGAAATCATGGTCGACTTGGGGGTCTCGGAATTAGTCACCAGGCTATTACGCGAGCAGGGTCGAGAAGTGCTGCTCAGTTATTGTCATCAAGCACCGGATGCCAATGGCATCAATGCGGCGATCCATTGTCTTGAACAAAATATCAGTCAACCGCTGAATATCGACCAGCTATGCCGAAAAGCTTGTATGAGCCGTAGTCGCTTATATGTTGAATTTAAAAAACGATTAGGCTGCACGCCAGGCGAATTTCAGCAGCAAATGCGCCTTAAATTAGCCGCCGAGGCGATCCGCAGTGGCCAGAGTGTCACGGAAGCTTGTTATAATTTTGGCTTTAATGATCTCAGTCATTTCAGCCGTCGCTTCAGCCATTTTTTTGGTTGTTCACCAAGTAGTTACCGTAAACAAAAAATCGCCAGCCAGCCATTAAGTGGCTGAGCCCACCAACAAGTAAGCCATCAGACTGTCATAATAGTTATCAAGAAGTGGTTATGCCTGCCACACGTTCAGGTTTGGATTTAATGCGCTTGATTCTAATGCAGTCTTTATTATCAATGTTTGTTTACCTGTTATGGGTGAACACGGTGTTTGCTGATACTGAAACAGCGGCGATCCAAGTTGAAGTCACCGGTGTTAGTGACACTATTCAAAAAAGCATTATTGATGGGCTGACCATTCAACGACAGCGTAATAGTGTCCGCTTATCAAAGCCCATGGTTAATCGCCTGCACCAATCAGCCCAAGCTGAAATCCTTCAGACGTTGACAGTATATGGTTACTACAACCCGCAAATCACTGCCGATTTGCAGCAAACTGCAGCCAATCAATGGCTGGCAAGTTATCAGATTGACCCTGGCGAGCCGGTACGAATCACCAATTTACAAATCACGGTCAGCGGCGCGGCCGAGCAAGATGTGGCGTTTCAAAATTTACTGGCCGATTTCCCGTTAAAAGCCGATGAGCGGCTGCGTCATGCCCGTTATGAATCAGCCAAAAAAACTATCCTGCGTTTAGCTGCTGAGCGGGGGTTTTTTGATGGCAAATTTACTTGTAATAAAGTTGAAGTTAATACTGATAAAAATACGGCAAATATCTGTTTAATATATAAATCAGGTGATCGATACCGGTTTGGTGAAATTCATTATCCGGATACGGTAGTGTCTGAAGATCTGCTGCGCCGTATCACCCCGTTTAAAACCGGTGATGCCTATCGTGCCGATAAAGTGCTGGAGCTGCGCACCAATCTCAACAATAGCGGTTATTTTGATGAAATCAACGCCCGTACGCTTACTGAGCAGCGAGCTGATGGTCAAGTACCGGTAAAAATAATCGTCAGCGCTAATAAAAAACATCGTTACAGCGCCGGATTGGGTTTCGGCACAGATACCGGCGTGCGGACCAGCTTAGGCTGGCAAAACCGTTATATTAATGACCGTGGCCATCGCTTATCAGCAGACATGCGTTTATCAGAAGTGGTTAACCGTATTGGCGCCGATTATCAAATGCCATTTTGGAGTGAAAATATCCAGCAAGTTGGCATCAATACCGAGTTTTTACAGGAAAATACCGATACCAGTGAAAGTCGTAGTTATACCCTAGGCACTTATTATCAGCGTGAACGCTGGGGCTGGGAAGAAACTGGCAGCGTGAAACTGCTGCAGGAAGATTTTGATATTGCCGATGAATCCGAATCAGCATTGCTATTAATCCCGGGGATCACGCTGGCACGTACCTGGGCCGATAACTCAATTTATACCCGGCAGGGTGGTCGTTTTAGTGCGTCATTGAGTGGTGCTTCTGAATCGCTACTATCCGATATCTCCTTTGCTCAGGTAATATTAACAGGCAAATACATACAGGGCCTGACTGACAATAGTCGTCTGATCACCCGTGCGCAAATGGGTGCCACATCGGTCAGTGATTTTGACCAATTGCCCAGCTCGCTGCGGTTTTTTGCCGGCGGTGACAATAGCATCCGGGGCTTTGATTTTGAGTCACTCGGACCGGAAAATGACAAGGATGAAGTGGTGGGCGGACGTTATCTGGCAGTTGGCAGTATTGAATATGAAAACATGTTCTATGGTAACTGGGGCGGAGCCGTGTTTACCGATTTTGGTAATGCCTTTAATGATTGGTCAGATCCAATTGAATACAGCATCGGTTTCGGGGTGCGCTGGCGCTCACCGGTCGGTTTAATCAGAGTTGATATTGCTCAGGGTATTTCCGATGAAGACAAGCCAATAGGTTTACATGTTGTGATAGGACCGGATTTATGAAACGCCGGTTAGTTGCCATTATTAGTGCATTATTGCTGTCAGCGCTGGTGGTTGCCGGCTACTGGCTGCTAGCGACCCAATCCGGTCTGCAAACCAGCATCAAATTTACCCAGAAAGCGGTCGATGGTTTACAGATTGGCAAAGCCAACGGCCGACTTTATGACGGTCTTATTCTCAAAGATATCCGCTATGCGCCGGCTGCAGGGCCGCAGATCGAAATTGGCGAAATTGATGGTCGCTGGCAATTATGGTCGATCCTTACTGGTCGGTTTATGGTCAGCCAATTACATATCAGCAAGCTACAAATTAACCTGATTGACACTAAAGATGAACCGGTGCCGGATAACCAGGAACGGTTTCAATTAGCGTTGCCCGTTGGTTTACATATTCGTTCACTGCGTATCAGTGATGCCCGGTTAACACCGACTAATGGTGACAGCCAGCTATTATTTGATCGCCTGGATAGTGCCTTACGGCTGAGTCATGATCGTTTGACCTTATCCTCATTTAATCTGATCCGCCCGGATTTAGCGGCGACGCTGGTGGGTGATGTGCAGTTTAGCGGTGATTACCGGACCAACCTTAATTATGGTCTGAATATCAACCATCCTCAGTGGGGGGCGATTAATGCCACGGCAACCATCAGTGGTGATTTACAAAAAATGACGTTGCGCCAGCAACTGGGTGAACCGTTTGCCTCTGAGCAAATTATTACCATGTCGAACCTGCTTGACGATCCGAAATGGCGCTTATTGGTTGAAGGTGAATCATGGACGCTGGGCCAGCTAATTGACGGGCAAGCGGGGCATTTAGAAAAATTCAGCGTTTCCGGCAC
>JAVVFF010000111.1:0-7201 GCA_032250995.1 Methylophaga sp.
GGCAGCAAAACTCTCGCCTTGCTCGGTCAGTGAAGCCTCGGCCGCATTTTCAAAAGGCACCAATAATTGCCGGTGTGCTTTGGCTGTGGCCAACGCCGTTGGTAACACCCCGCGTACCGGCCGTAATTCGCCGGTCAAACTCAATTCACCGATAAATTCCATATCGGTCAGTGATGCCAGCGGGATTTGCTGTGCTGCCGCAAGAATGCCTAAGGCAATCGGCAAATCAAAACGACCGCCTTCTTTGGGTAAATCCGCCGGTGCCAGATTAATGGTGATGCGTTGCTGCGGGAAGTTAAATTGCGAATTAATGATTGCCGAGCGCACCCGGTCTTTGCTTTCTTTAACCGCCGTTTCCGGCATACCGACAATGGACAGACTCGGCAGGCCATTGGATAAATGCACTTCAATAGTGACTTGCTGGGCGTCAATGCCGGTGAGTGCCCGACTAAAAACCGTGGCGATACTCATAACCTATCCATGGTTGCAAAACTGATGTAATTCTAGCTTATTTCGGGTTGTTTTGCTGAAACAAAATGATTGGAGAGCCTATGCAAAATTTGCAAATATTCATGCAAAATACCGATTTTATATAACAAATTCGGCAAAATAAGCGCACATTTTCAATACATTTCGGGTTGACTTGAAACATTGATATGTTAGTTTGGTTGCCAACAACCAATCTATATTCAATCTCGGAGATATCATGATCAAGCGCCGCTTGAGTATTTTTTTCGTGCTTTTTTCCTGCACTCTCAGCGCCACAACCCTTGCTGACGAAGTCATCCTCAACGATGGCAGTATGCTTAAAGGCAGTATTAAACAAATTGCCGATGGCCAGTTGATCATTGATACCGCATTTGCTGATGAAGTCACGATTGATTATAGCAAAGTCACCCAGCTGAGCACTCAACAAAAGCATATGATTCAGCTCGATAGCAGCGATCGTCTGGTCGGCCAAATCGTTAGAGGCGAAAACGGTCAGCATCAATTAACCCAAACCGCATTTGGTGATGTGCCGCTGGATCCAAGCAGAATTCAAAGCCTGTGGGCAACCGATTCAAAGCGACCGCAAATGGCTGAACTCGAACAACAATACGAGCAAAAACTAACTGAAGTCGAAACCGCTAAGCAGCAGGAAGTTGAACAAATGCAAGCGTCCTATGAGTCGCAATTACAGCAGGTTCGCACTGAAAATGATGCCCTTAAAGATCCTTGGAGCGGTAATCTGGCATTTGGTATACAGGGTGCCCAAGGCAATACCGAACGTTTCGCTGCAACCGGCCGCGGTGAATTATTCCGTGAAACCGACGCTGAACGGATGGCCATGTATATGGAAATCAACTTCGCCAAAGAAGACGGCGAACAAACTGAAAATGAAAAGTTAGCCGGCATTTCACTGGAACGCGACATCAATGAAAATTACTTTGCCCGTGGCAGTGCTGATTTTGAAATCGATGATTTTGAAGAACTGGATCTACGGGCGATTACCACCGCCAGCATCGGTCGCTTCTTCATTCGCGAAGAAGACTTAATCTTTAAAGGTTTTGCCGGTCTGGGTTATCGGTTTGAAAGTTTTACTGATGGCACCACTGAAAAAGATCCGACCGGTGTACTTGGCTACGAAGTTGATTACAAACTTAACAGCCGGCTGAATTTATTCCACGATCTGACCTATTACCCATCGTTCAGTAGTCCTGGACAGAATTATCTGCTGATAACCAATTTTGGTGGCGAAATGCCGATTACTAATGATGAAGCTTGGAAACTCCGTGCCGCGCTGCGCAGCCAATATAACAGCCAGCCTGCGGCTGATGCCGAAACCACCGATACCAGCTACCGGCTGAATCTGGTTTACGACTGGGATTAAATTCCCGACTGGATCAAGTGGGTGACAAAATCCGGATATTTGCCTTGCAAATCACCGGATTGTCGCCAGACCAAGTGAATTGGTTTCATCAGTGCGTTATCAGCCAACGGTATCACCGCCAACTCACCACGTTGTTGTTCGTTGATAACGGATGCTCTCAAAACCAGCGACATCCCTACACCTGCTATCACAGCCCTTTTAACTGCTTCGGTGCTGCCTAATTGCATGGTGATTTTTGGCATATTAGGCTGTTTCTGCAGATAGGTTTTTAACAAACGCCCCGTGCCACTGCCAGGTTCACCACCAATAAGCGACAAACCTGATAATAGCTCCCGACTCACTGATTTCAGCGAAGCCAATGGATGATCTTTCGGCGTAATCAACACCAGCGGCTCTTCCTTCCACAGCAAAGAATCAAATGTTGCTGTTGGCTGCCACCATTCCATCAGCGCAATATCCAGCTCGGCATTCAGTAATTTATCAGCAATACGCGGATTGGCATCAATCATCATCTGCAGGTCATCTTCCGGCTGTTCCTGCATATACTGGTGGATATAAGGTTGCAGCATATAAATACCAATATTGGAACTGGCACCGAGCCGGATTTGCTGATGATTAATCGCGTTCATCGCTTGTTCGCTTATACGTAGCAGACTTTCTGCATAGGGTAGTAATCTTTCACCGGCAATCGTCGCCAGACAAACCGTCCGGCTACGCTGAATCAGCGGTACACCAAGTTGTGCTTCCAGTTTCTGGATATGCTGACTTAACGTTGGCTGAGCCAAACCCAATTTTTTGGCGGCATATTGAAACTGGCCGTTTTCCAGCACGGCGACCAGCGAACGTAACCAAGTTAAATTCAACATACAAAGGTTAGTTCTTGGTGAATTTGGTTGGCGGGATCTAAAGGTTGTTCACCGCGTAATACCCGCAGGATATTTTCTGCCGCGCGTTTTTCGATAGCCAGCCGGACACTGCTGACCGCCGAACCGATATGCGCGGTAAAAAACGTATTCGGCTGCTTCAGTAGTCTTGGATCAACTGCATGAGGGCGGTCATCACGTGCCCAGTCTTCCATTTCAAAAACATCAGCAGCATAACCTCCCAAATGGCCACTTAATAAAGCACCGAGCACCGCCGCCTCATCCACCACCGAACCACGGCATGGATTGATTAAATAAGCACCGGGTTTCATTTGTTGCAAACGTCCGAGATTCATGGTGTGCAGTGTATTTTCATTCAACGGTAAAGCCAGAATCACAATATCAGCCTGGCTGACCACTTCGCAGATCGGCAGATACTGACAACCAAGCACAGCTTCCTGAGCCTCTGGTAAAGGCTGTAAATCGGTATATAGCAAGTTAGCATCCCAGCCGGACAGGCGTTTAACAATCGCCTGACCAATAGCGCCCATACCGATAATGCCAATGGTTGCACCTTCAATGCCGAGGCCATAAAACTGTGATCGCCAGCCTTGAAAATAACCGCTGCGAACGTGATCATCCGCAACACGCATATTACGGATCAAGCCTACTAGCAGGCCAATGGTTAGTTCGGCGGTGGGTACTGTTAATAAATCAGGCACAAACGTCAGCCAGACACCACGCTCGTTAAAAGCAGCAACCTCAAAATTGTCATAACCTTTAAGCGCTGCGCCGACCACTTTCAGATTAGGACACGCTGCTAAAAAATCGGCATCAATCCGATCCGGCATAAAAGCCATTAAGGCATCGGCGTCTTGACTGCGGCGAATGACCTCACTGCGCGGCAAGCAGGCACTGGTCTGGTTAGTCACGAGTGCACATTCCGATACCAGCATCTCCAGCACTTCATCGTGTACCCGATGGGTAATGACGATTTTGGGTTTCATATAAGTCCTTTTATTTAAATGCTTTGCGTAAGTATCCACTCAACGCATCAACCAGCGTCACCATCAGCAAAATGACCAGCAAAATGGCAAATACTTCCTGATATTGCATGATCCGCAGCGAACCCATCAGCTCAAAACCAATGCCGCCGGCACCGACCATGCCCATTACCGTCGAGGCCCGGAAGTTATATTCCCAGCGGTAAATCGACACATCGGCGAACTGCGGCATCACCTGTGGTAATACAGCGTGATACAAGACCTGCATTTTTGACGCACCAGCGGCTCTGGCCGCTTCCACCGGCGCTTCATCAACGTGTTCAATGGCTTCGGCAAAAAATTTACCGACCATACCAATAGAGTGCAGGCCTAATGCCAATACACCGGGCAAAGCACCAAAACCAACGGCGGCGACAAAAATAATCCCCATAATCAGCTCTGGCACACTACGCAACGAATTCAGAATCACACGTGACACCTGAAAAACCAGCGGATGTGGTGATGTATTTCGTGCCGCCAGAAATGCTAGTGGTATCGAAAACAATACTGCCATGGCCGTGCCGGCAATACTCATCGCCAGCGTATCCAGCAATGGAGAAAACCAGTCACGGACATTAGTAAAATCGGGCGGAAAAGATTCACCGGCCAACGTACCAATTGCCGGCAAACCTTCGGCTAATTTTTCGAAATTCAGCAGATCGACATACCAGCTGGCCAGCAAAATGATGGCCAGAACGGCCATCACCTGCAGGGTCTGTTTTTGCCAGCGCTGACTGTAGCGTTTAAGTAAATCTTGCTCAGCAGTTGCTTGTAAGCTCATATTCCTACCTTATATCTTGGCTAAATCAAGATTAAGCAACTTGCCCATCTCGCGAATCACGTCATAATCGGCATCGGTAATGGGCGCAAAACCTTCGGCCTTAAACGCTGCCAGTACTTCAGGATCTTTGAGGCTGACAAAGGCATCTTTGATTTTGGCTTTCAAATCCGCATTCAGGTTAGATCGCATTGCCCACGGATATTGTGGAAACGGTTTACTGTGACCGATAACTTTGACCTTGTTTTTATCAATCAGGCCACGCTCGGTAACATAGTTGAAAATGACTTCGGATAAACCACCGGCATCAGCATTACCGTTAGCAACATTAACTGCCACGGCATCATGGGTGCCGACAAAATGCTGTTCATAGTCGGTTTCGGCTTCAATGCCAGCCTGTTCGAGCAAAACGGTTTTAGGGATTAAATGGCTGGAGGTTGAAGCCCGGTCGCCATAAGCCATTTTTTTGCCTTTGATATCGGCAAAAGAATTAATGCCCGAGTCGGCATTGGCAATAATGATTGACCGATACGTCGGCACGCCATCTATAACCATAGCGGCAAATGGCTCGATATCACTTTTGGTTTTTGCCAGCACATAAGACAGCGGACCAAAATAAGCCAAATCAATCCGGCCAAAACGCATCGCTTCAATCATCGATGAATAATCGGTGGTGACGATCAACTCAATGTTTTTACCCAGTTTTGCTTCCAGATAGTCTTTTAAGGGTTGATTACGTTTAATTAATTCAGACGCGTTTTCATCCGGCAGTAAGGCAACTTTCAAGGTGTCAGGATCGGCATCGGCAGCAAAAGCTGAGCCGGTCGCGGTGAACAGCATTGATGCCGCCAGCAATAAGGATTTCAAAAATTTCATCAGGCAATCTCCAGTTGAGTAGCAGTTTTTGAGGGTAAACGTTCAGTTGCCGAAACCTCGGCGGGTTGGGTTTTCGATGGTTTTTTAAGGTCGGTCGGGGCTTGCTGATAAATCAGTGCCAATTGACGATCGTCGAGCTGTGCCGGTGAGGCATCAAATACGACTTCAGCATTGGCCAGACCAATAATCCGATCGGCAAAATGCCGGGCATATTCCAGTTGATGCAGTGACACCACGGCGGTAATGCCATCTTCTGCACAAATCTTTTTCAGTAAGGTCAGGACTTTTTCTGAAGTGGCCGGATCCAGACTTGCCACCGGCTCATCGGCGAGAATAATGTCTGGTTGCTGTGCCAGCGCCCGGGCAATGCCCACTCGTTGTTGCTGTCCACCTGACAATTGATCAATACGGCTCAGCGCTTTATCGGCAAGACCAACCCTGTCGAGGCAATGCAACGCTAACTCTAAATCGACTTTGGGCATCGGTAACAAACTGCGCCAGAACCCGTGATAGGCAAGCCGGCCGGTCAAGACATTCTGCAAAGCGCTGTGTCGCAAAATCAACTGATGATGCTGAAACACCATGGCCGTTTTGCGTCGGTGCTGGCGCAGTTTTTTCTGGCTGTTTAATTCACCAAATTCACCTGAAATAACCTTGCCGCTGCTCGGCACCACCAGATGATTCAGCGATCGAAGTAATGAGGATTTACCAGCGCCGGAGAGGCCCAGTAAGACTGTAAATTCACCGGGATTAAAGTTGATAGACGTCTTACGGAGCGCTTCAATACCACCCGGGTACGTCACGCCCAAATTACTGACTTTGAGGATTTCCCGATGGGAATGCTGCATCGTCATAACATCACCTTTTGCAATATATCTGCCCGCAGTATTGCGAGACACAATGATGATGCTAGTCGCTGAAGATGACGCTCAGATTAAGATTAAATGACCATTTGGTGACGAAAGGACATAAAAAAACCGCCAGCCCATAACAGGCGGCGGTTTTGATATCTGCGTATTTTTTTGACTAGTCTAAGTAGCTGCAGCAGTAATCCACCAGCTCAGCAATTTGAATATCAAACGATGCGTTAGCCGGTACATTAAAGGATTGACCGGCGGTGATTTTAACCCAGTCACGGGTATCTTTAAGGCGGTATTGGAGGCGACCGGCCATGATTTCCATCAGCTCTGCTTGTTCGGTACCAAAGGTATAATTACCCGGCATCATAATGCCCAGAGTTTTAAAGCTGCCATCGGCAAAAGTCACTTTGCGGCTGGTGACGTTACCGCCGAAATAAATATTGGCTTCACGGGTCACCGTGACATTTTCAAATGTAGACATACAGGCCTTTTACTCAGGTTGATTAGATTGTTCAAGCTCCGCTACCCGGCGCTCCAGCGCTTCGAGTTTTTCGCGGGTGCGTAATAATACCTGAGACTGCACTTCAAATTCTTCGCGAGTGACCAAATCCAGCTTATTAAAAGTCGACGTTAAACCGGCACGGATGTTTTTTTCGGCATCGTCGCGCATTTGAACTATTCCAGGCGGCAGCGCTTTATTGATGCTATCAATGATTTCATCAAACTTTTTCGGATCTATCATGTCGATTCCTTAATCAGGTCAGGTAATTACCATTGTACGATATTATGATATCGACTGATTGAAAGGGCTTATTTATCCCTCATATCCACCACTGCTGGCGGCTATTTTTGTGTCCGGTAAGGCGGAATGAGCGCAGTGTAGTTATTTCTACATCAGCGATTGACAACGC
>JAVVFF010000112.1:0-7171 GCA_032250995.1 Methylophaga sp.
GTGACAAATTATCAGCCCGCTACCGTTACTCACGATTCGGTCCGACTTGGTAAACAGTATTCAACGAATCACGGTAAATGCGGGTTTCATCGTGTAAATTCAGGTAAATAAGGCCAATAACAATTGGGCTTTAGCTGACATAACCTTATTATTGACTGAAATTTTGCTGAGAGCCTGCAATGAACCATGTATTAATCATTGACGATGATGAAGTGCTCGCCGGTCTGTTTGAAGACTATCTGCGCGAAGAAAAATTTACCGTGACCACCTGCTTTACCGGCCAAACCGGTTTGGATCAGGCACTCACCGGCCAATTTGATATCGTCATTCTCGATGTCATGTTGCCCGACATCAGCGGTACCCAGGTGCTCACTGCGCTGCGTGCCGAGAGCAATGTGCCGGTACTGATGTTTACCGCCAAAGGCGATGATGTGGATCGCATCCTCGGTCTTGAAAATGGCGCCGATGATTATGTGCCGAAGCCCTGTACCCCGCGTGAGCTGATTGCCCGCATAAAAGCGATTTTACGGCGCAGTGAAAACAGCACGCAGCCAGTGGAAGCTAAAGTTTTGCAAAATGGTCCACTGCAATTATGGCCACAACAACGCAAAGCCACCTGGTTTAATAAGCCGCTGGAATTGACCAGCACCGAATTCAGCCTGTTGGAGAGTCTCGCCCGCCATGCTGGCCAGGTGGTCGATAAAAACACCTTGTCAGAAATCGCTCTGGGACGGCCGCTGGCACGCTTTGATCGCAGCATTGATGTGCATATGAGCAGTATTCGCCACAAACTGGGCGCGCAACAAGATGGCCATGCCTACATTCAGACGGTGCGCGGTAAAGGCTACCAGCTGATTAAATAGAGGATTGTCATGGGCCGCTTATTCTGGAAATTCTTTTTTGCCTTTTTACTGGCCTTGCTGGTAGCCAGTTTGGCTGTCGGCAGTGCCATGTGGCTGCGGCAGAAACAGTTTAACCAGCAAGTAGCCAATGCGCCGGTGCAACTAGGTCGGCAAGCAGCCTGGCTGGTTTCAGATGCGGCCGATATTGCTCGCTATGGTGGCCGTCAGGCATTAATCGACTTTCTTAACGATCAAATTGCATTAAAAAATCCTGAAGTCTATGCGCTGGATGATGCCAATCAGGACTTACTGCAAAGAACACTGCCTGATGATCAGCGCCATGCTATCCGGCAATTATTTATTGATATTCCTCAGCTACGTTCTATCCGGCAAATCAATCTGGCCGATGGCGGTCAAGTACTGCTATTTATTCCGCATAACGTGGTGCAGCCGCTGGCAGCAACGCCGGTCAAAAATCCCAGACCACAGCCAGTAGTGATATTACTGTTTATCGGTATTCTCAGTGGTTTATTGTTTAGTGCCCTGCTCGCTTGGTGGTTTACCCAGCCAATCCGGCATTTGCGACGCGGTTTTTCGGCGGTGGCCGCCGGCGATTTATCCACCCGGGTCAGTCCGGCAATGGGATCCCGTAAAGATGAACTGGCCGAGCTGGGTGATAATTTTGATGCCATGACCGCTAAGCTTGAGCAACTGGTCAGCGCCCAGCGTAATTTACTGCACGATGTTTCCCATGAATTGCGCTCACCTCTGGCTCGGATGCAGGCGGCGATTGGTATATGTCAGCAGCAACCTGATAAGACGGCTGATGTATTGGCGCGCATCGAGCGTGAATCCCAGCGCATTGATCTGCTAATTGGTGATTTACTGAACTTATCACGGCTGGATACCTTAGCCGCTGACAATAATGCACAACAGCATTTTGATTTATCGCCGTTATTAGATGATTTATTGGAGGACGGGCGTTATGAAGCCACTGATAAAAATATCGATATTCATGCCGATGTTGATCCGCAACTGGCCATGATCGGCAAACCCGAACTGGTTTTGCGGGCAGTGGAAAATGTGCTACGTAATGCTATTAAATTCACCCCGGAACAGGGCACTATTCACCTGTCCGCACATGGCAACGGCCAGCTGATTGAAATCAGCGTCAGTGACAGCGGCCCAGGTGTAACAGCGAACGAGTTAGGCAAACTGTTCCAGCCGTTTTTTAAAGGCGCACAGGCCCGTCACCAAAACAGTAGCGGCCTTGGTTTAACGATTGCCAAACGGGCAGTTAGCGCTCATCAGGGCAGCATAGAGGCCTCAATCAATGAACATTGCGGCCTGCAAATCATCATGCGACTGCCGGTCAATAAAAATGCCGCATGGGCCAAAGCCCATGCGGCATTATCGTAAGTTAATAATTTTAGACGGCAAGATAATCAGTAAATCACACCACAAGCTACTCGCGCACCACCGCCCCCCAGTGGCGCCGGATGATCGCTGTGATTATCACCACCGGCATGGATCATTACTGCTCGGCCCGGCAGATCACCGTTACGCAGACGAGGTGCCAATACCGGCTGATTAGCGTTACCGTCAGCATCAACATACAAAGGCGGTAAATCACCAGCGTGACCTTCACCCCATGGCGTGCCATGTTTGCCGGTATTATAAGGATCATAATGGCCGCCAGCGGCTAAAGCCGGTACCATTTCGCCATCTTTTTCGGCTGGTGAGCAATCATTATTTTGATGTAAATGAAAGCCATGTAAACCTGGCGTCAACCCCTGTAAATTTGGCGAAAATACCAGACCATAAGTTGATTCTGTCACTGTCATCGTGCCAATGGCTTTGACAATTCCATTAGCATTTACTTCATTCATGGTAATCACGGTGGCCATTGCCGGCGCACTGCTGATAAATAATATCAGGGCAGCAAGTTTTTTCATTTTTTCTCCTTTGATTTAGTCAGAAACGCTGAATTTGGGACTTTGCTGATAGCAATGAGTTTCCCAAGCAAACCATAATCAAGATTTGTCGATCAGGCTCTTTAAATCAGCAAATGGGTTAAACGTGGTTTTGTCGACAGGCTTATCGGCAAGGCCGGTGAAGCCACGTACCTTATCGATATTTTTTTGATGCTCATGATCATGACAATACAGGCAGAGATTTTCCCAATTACTGCCGTCTGGCGGATTATTATCGTGATTGTGATCAATATGATGCACGGTCAATTCATGCAAATTGACACGGGTAAATTCGCGGCCACAACGACCGCAAATCCACGGATGCAAACGCAGCGATTGTTCGCGGTAACCAGCCAGCCGATCTTTGGCGCCACGTCGGGCATCGGCAACGACTTTATCGAGCTTTTGCCGATCTATCTGTTTGCCAGATTGGGGTCTTTGTTGCGCCATAGCCACTAGTCTAACAGCCGTTGACTAAGGATTACCAGCGATGTGACGCTGCTCATGGCGACTGGCAAACCAGCGACCAACAACATAAAACACCGGCGTGAATAATAAACCAAACAAAGTCACACCAATCATGCCTGAAAATACCGCTGTGCCCAAAGCTTGACGCATTTCCGCACCAGCACCACTGGCCAATACCAGTGGCACGACACCCAGAATAAACGCCATCGACGTCATCAAGATTGGTCGCAGGCGGGTACGTGCTGCTTCAACAGCAGCATCAATACGGCTAAGGCCACGGGCTTCAGCCTGTTTGGCAAATTCGACAATCAAGATAGCATTTTTCGATGCCAGACCAATCAACACAATAAAGCCAATCTGCACCAGAATATTGTTATCCATACCCCGCATCGCTACGCCGCTCATGGCGGCCAGCAAACACATCGGCACAATCAAAATAACTGCCAGTGGCAATAACCAGCTTTCATACAGCGCCGCCAATAGTAAAAACACAAAAATCACCGCCAGCCCAAAGGCCATAAACGCCGTGTTGCCAGCCAATTTTTCCTGTAATGCCAATTCAGTCCACTCATAACTGATACCAGCAGGCAGCGTTTCTGCCAGCAGCTGTTCCATAATGGCAATCGACTCTCCACTGGAATAACCAGCAGCGGTGCTGCCCTGCACTTCAATTGCCGGATACAAATTATAATGTGGCACCCGGATTGGCCCGGTCGTTTCCTCAAAGGTGGCAATTGAGCCTATCGGCACCATCGCGCCGTTCTCTGAGCGGGTACGCAGCTTGGCAATATCTTCTGGTTCATCACGAAATTGACCGTCGGCCTGCGCTATGACACGGTATGTACGGTTTAGGAAATTAAAATCATTGATGTAGCGCGAGCCCAGGTAAATTTCTAGGGTATCAATGACATTTTGCACCGGTACTTCCAGCATTTCTGCGCGGGTCCGATCGACATCGGCATAAATCCGCGGTGTCCCGGAGTTGTAGAAAGTGAATACCGATGACAAACCTGCAGTCTGATTTGCCGTGGCAATCACTTGCTGAGTGACTTCTTCTAATCTTTGTTTACCAAGCCCAGTGCGATCCTGAATATACAGTTTCCAGCCACCCGCATTCCCCATACCACGTACCGGCGGCGGTTTGATAGCAAATGCAATGGCGCCATCCAGCTTCGATAAAGCTTGCTGTGACGCGCCCTGAATATCATCTATATCAATGCCGGCAGCAATACGATCTTCAAATGAATCAAACGGCGTAAAAATAACCGCCGAATTCGAGGCATTGGTAAAGGTTGGCCCATCTAAACCAACAAATTGCACAGCGTGGGCAATACCCGGTACTTCGCGTAGTTTTTCCGCTGCTTCCCGCACCACGACATCAGTACGGTCTAATGATGCGCCGGGTGGTAATTGCAGAACGTTAATGAGATAGCCCTGATCCTGCTCCGGAATAAAGCCGGTCGGCACTTGTTTAAAGCTGACGCCAGTCAGCACTATCAAGCCAACATAAACCAATAACATCAGAGCACTAATACGCAGTAATCGCCGGGTTAACGCTGAATAACGATCGCCTAACCACTCAAAACTGCGATTAAATCCCCGGCCAAAGGCTTTGAACGGATGGGCAACCACACCCATAAAACCTTTTGCCGGTGGCGGTTCATGTTCATGGGGTTTTAATAACAAAGCAGCCATTGCCGGCGACAACGTCAGTGACACGATCAGTGAAATAATGGTTGCTGTGGCGATGGTTAAGGCAAATTGCTGATAAAACGCACCAGAAATACCGGTAATAAACGCCGCCGGAATAAACACTGCCGACAACACAATGGCAATGGCTACCAAAGCGGTACCGACTTCGTCCATGGTTTTATGGGCCGCTTCTTTAGGGCTTAAGCCCTCGCGGATATAACGCTCGACATTTTCGACCACCACAATGGCATCATCAACGACAATGCCGATCGCCAGCACCAAACCAAATAAAGAAAGATTATTTAACGACAAGCCAAGTGCAGCCATCACAGCAAAGGTACCAATCAGCGACACCGGAATAGCAACAATCGGAATCAGCGATGCCCGCCAGCTTTGTAAAAAAAGCATGACGACCACAATTACCAGCAGGATCGCCTCAATGATGGTGTGATAAATCTTTTCGATGGAGCGGGCAATAAATTGCGTCGGATCATAAATGATCTGGTATTCCAGACCTGGTGGCATCGATTTTGCGATATCGCGCATTTCACTGCGCAGAGCTTCAGCTGTTTCTAAGGCATTGGAACCAGGCCGCTGAAAAATCACTACTGGCAGCGCCAGGCTGTCATCCAGATAACCGATATTGTTGTAATCCTGCGCCGCCAGTTCGACCCGCGCAACATCACGCAAGCGCACTACCCGGCCATCTTCACCGTGTTTGATGATAATGTCTGAGAACTGATCCGCGGTCAGCAACCGTCCCTGCGTTTCGACGCTGAGTTCAAAAGCACCTTTGGTTTCCTGCAATGGTTGTTTATTGATAACCCCGGCGGCAATTTGCGCATTATTAGTTCTGACCGCCGCTAGCACCTCATTGGCCGTTATTTGAAAAGATTGCGCCCGTTCTGGATTAATCCAAATACGCATCGCATAAGCCCGTTCGGCGACAATCCGAGCTTCGCCGACACCCTCAATCCGCGCCAGCCTATCCACAACTTGAGTTTTGGCATAATTGGAAACATACAGATTATCGCGACTGTCATCCGAGGACAACAGATGGATAACCATCATCAGATCCGGCGAATTTTTGCGAACATTAATGCCCTGCCGGGTAACTTCTTCGGGTAATAGCGGTTCAGCAATAGTGATTCGATTTTGCACCAACACTTGCGCGATATCGAGATCAGTGCCTTGTTCGAAGGTTATATTCAGTGAGGTACTGCCATCGGCGGTATTTTCCGATTTCATATACAGCATGTTTTCAACGCCGTTGATCTGCTGTTCCAGAACCGTGGCAACGGTATCGGCGGCGGTTTCTGCGGTGGCGCCGGGATAGCTGGCCGTGACTGAAATACTGGGCGGCGCAATTTCTGGATATTGGGCCACCGGCAAACTAAAATAAGCAATACTGCCGACCAAGACGATTAATATCGATAAAACCGTGGCAAAAATCGGCCGCTCAACAAAGAAATGCGTGAAGCGCATGATTATTGGCCTGCGTCAGCTTGGTAGGCTTCGGTTCTGACGGAACTACCCGGCCGCGCTTTCAGCAACCCTTCAATGATGATTTGATCATCTTTGTTAATGCCTTCACGAATAACCCGCATATCATCGGCCTGTAGCGTGCCCGGCTGAACCGGTGTTGCCTTAACTTCGCCATCTTGGTTTACGACCATAACCACCTTGGCAGCCTGATCTGAAACCAATGCCCGATCCGGAATCAACAATGCCAAATAAGGCTCAGAAATCGCCATCCGCAAACGGCCAAAAATCCCCGGCCGTAATAAACCATTAGGATTATCGACCAACACCCGCATCCGCAAGGTGCCGGTATTTTGATCCAGGCGATTATCAACAAAGTCGAGCACGCCTTGACGATCCCAGTTATTTTCATCTGCCAAACGAATTTGTGCCGTGACTTTTGATTCACCGGTCAACGCCGCTTCACCGCCAGCGACCCGGGCAAATTGCAGATATTCAGCCTCTGACACATCAAACACAAAATGCAGCGGATTGGTCTTCACAATGGTGGTCAGCGGCATGGCGCTGCTGTCGGTGGTAACGAGATTACCGATATCAATATTGCGACTGGAAATACGACCGGCGACTGGCGCAGAAATTTTGCTGTATTGCAGATCTAATGCGGCTGTTTGCACAGCAGCGCGGGCGGCGGCGACATTGGCATTGGCCTCTTGG
>JAVVFF010000113.1:0-7089 GCA_032250995.1 Methylophaga sp.
CATTTGGCCAGGACGTTTTTACGCAGGGCTTTGACGGTAGAGCGGGCGATAATATGGCCACCAATGGCAGCTTGAATTGCAACATCGAACATTTGCCGGGGGATCAATTCCTGCATTTTTTCGACCAGTAGGCGGCCGCGGGAAACACTGTCAGCGCGATGTACAATCATCGCCAGCGCATCGACTTTTTCACCATTTATCATGACGTCCAACTTAACCAGATCCGCGGGTTGGAAACGGATGAAATGATAATCCAGTGAGGCATAACCCCGGCTAACCGATTTAATGCGATCAAAGAAATCGATGACCACTTCATTCATCGGTAATTCGTAGGTCAACGACACTGTTTTTTGCAAATACTGCATGGCTTTTTGCACACCGCGTTTTTCCACACATAATGTCATGACAGCGCCCAAATGTTCTTGTGGCACCAAAATATCGGCGGCAACAATCGGTTCACGTACTTCGTCTATAAACCCCGGATCCGGTAACGATGACGGGTTTTCAACCTTGATAAGGTCACCTTTCCTGGTAAGCACTTCAAACACCACAGTGGGCGCCGTCGTGATCAAATCCAGATCATATTCCCGTTCGAGCCGTTCCTGGATGATTTCCATATGCAGCAGACCGAGAAAACCACAGCGAAAACCAAAGCCCAGCGCCTGAGAATTTTCCGGTTCAAAAAACAATGAAGCATCATTCAGCCGGAGTTTGCCAAGCGCATCACGGAAAGAATCATAATCATCACTGCTGACCGGAAACATACCCGCGTAAACCTGTGGCGTAATCATTTTAAAGCCAGGCAACATTTTATCTGCGCCATGATGGGCATGGGTTAGGGTATCCCCGACTGGCGCACCGTTAATTTCTTTGACGCCGGAAATCACATAACCGACTTCACCGCACTTCAGCTCACCGCGTTTACTGCGTTTTGGCGTAAATACGCCCACTTCATCTACCTGATATTCCTGCCCGGTCGACATTACTTTAATTTTATCTTTGGTGGTCAGCTTACCTTGTTTAATGCGCACCAGCGAGATAACACCAACATAACTGTCAAACCAGGAATCAATGATCAATGCCTGCAGCGGGCCATTTGCATCACCTTTTGGCGGCGGCACTCTGGCCACTAACTCTTCCAGCAAATCTTCAATACCCAAACCGGTTTTAGCACTGCAACGCACCGCATCCAGGGCATCAACACCGATAATATCCTCGATTTCCTGGGCAACCAGATCCGGCTCTGCCGATGGTAAATCGATTTTATTAAGTACCGGTATCACTTCAAGACCCAAATCAATCGCAGTATAACAATTGGCAACACTTTGTGCTTCAACGCCTTGCGCCGCATCGACCACCAGCAATGCACCTTCACAGGCCGCCAGTGAACGGGAAACTTCATAAGAGAAATCAACATGACCGGGCGTGTCGATAAAATTCAGATGATAGGTTTCACCATTACGCGCTTTATAATCCAGCGACACGCTTTGCGCTTTAATGGTAATACCGCGTTCTTTCTCAATATCCATCGAATCCAGCACTTGCTGCGACATTTCACGCGCAGTGAGACCGCCACAAATCTGGATAAACCGATCGGCAATGGTCGATTTACCATGATCGATATGAGCAATAATTGAAAAGTTACGGATATGATCCATAAAAATATCTAAGCACCTTAACTAAAAAAATCGGCCGGCACGCAATGTGACCGACCGATTTGGATGGGTCTAACACTAAGATTTTACGGCAAAAACAACAGACTGTCCTGCCCAAAACCTATTATCGCAACAGACATCTATTTTTCTTCAATTTTCAGTGCCAAAAATTGCGCTGCGCCACTACGCTGCACCAGCACCGGAATTGATTTGCCAACCGGCAGATTTTCAGCGATTTCAACAAATTGCTCGCCGCTGGTGATCTGCTCGCTGTTAAGGCTGATGATGACATCGGTTGGGTTAATACCAGCACGGGCAACCGGGCCAGACTCAATTTTCATCACCATCACCCCCCCTGATTTAACGCCAGTTTCTTCCCGCTGCTGCGGTGTCAACTCAACGACTTCAACGTCTAGAGCTTCAGATTTAAAACGACCACTCGGTGTGGCGCTCTGCCCACTGATGATTGACTCATCTTCCGGTAGTTCTTCAACTTTAACCTGCAGCGTTTGCATTTTATTTTTACGCATAATTTCAACCGGCGCAGTTTTACCAACATCGGTACTGCCGACAATTGGCGGCAAATCTGATGAAGCATCGACTTTACGACCATCAAACTTCAAGATGATATCGCCCACCTCAAAACCGGCTTTGGCAGCAGGACTATCGGCGATAACCCGTGAAACCAAGGCACCACGCGGCTTATCCAAACCAAACGACTCGGCCAATTCGCGGGTAATATCTTGTATCACCACACCTAACCAACCGCGGCTAACATAACCTTGTGCTTTGATTTGATTTACAACGTTCATTACCACATCCATTGGAATGGCAAACGACACGCCCATAAATCCACCAGTGCGGCTATAAATTTGTGAGTTAATGCCGATAACTTCGCCATCCAAATTAAACAGCGGACCACCCGAGTTACCAGGATTAATGGCCACATCAGTCTGGATAAAAGGTACGTAGCTATCACTAGGCAGACTTCGCCCCAGTGCACTAACGATACCGGCAGTTGCTGAATAATCAAAACCAAAGGGCGAGCCAATAGCCAATACCCATTCACCAACTTTCAAGTCTTCAGAATCACCTAATTTCACCGCTTTAAGATCTAAACCACTGGCATCAACTTTTAGCAAGGCGACATCACTGCGTTCATCACTACCCAGCAACTTCGCCGTTAACTCCGTGCGGTCACTAAAGCGCACAATAATTTCATCTGCGTCTTTAATGACATGATGATTGGTCAAAATATAACCATCTTCCGATAACACAAAACCTGAACCCAATGAGTTAGCTTGGGGTGGTTGCGGTTGACCGGGCTGATTAAAGAAACGCTTAAAAAAATCATCAAAAGGTGTACCTTCGGGAATTTCCATGCCCGGTGGCATTTGAGGCATACCTTGTGGGAATTGCTGTTGCGCCACTTTATCATCATTCGTTTTGGTGCTGATATTGACGACCGCATCACCATTTTCTTCAACCAGTTCTGTGAACTCCGGCAGACCGCCGCGCGCCTGTACCGTCATACTCATCAGTAACCAGGTCATTGCCAGCGTGATAACTGTCCAGGTCTTGGTTTGTGTCATATCGTTTCCTCTGTTATTTGCGTTGGTATAGCTAGATTTTTGCGTTTTAACCGCGATGCCACCCAGAAAAACCCTGCCAGCAAAGCCGTTAATCCAGCCGCAATTTGCAATGGTTCCGGCCAAGCCAGCCAGCGTGCTAATCCAGCGCCGGCAAACATTGCCAGCAATGGCAACAGATACATCAAAAATGCGCCCTGCAATAAGGCATCTTCAGGGATCGCCACGGTAACCTGCTGACCGATTTTCACAGGCTTATTGTTAGGGACAGCAATTCGGTTAAAACGTTTGCCGACATGTTTGGCCAGCAGACCAGTGCCACAGCCCTGCCTTATCTGACAACCGCCACAGGTAGATTGCCGCGCAGCTTCGACCCAGATGCGATCCGCTTCAATACCAACCACGGTCGCTTTTTGCAAAATCATGGCACACCGGTCAAATTAAATTCGATACCAGCGCCAATTTTTTCAACGGTTATTGCCGGCACCTCACCAACTACGGTAACAAAATGCGAATGGATAATCGTGCCAAAAGCATTCACCGCGCCCATATGCGAACCACCATGTAAATGATTGTGATGGGCTTTAATACGTTCAATAAAGATTGACACCGAGCTCAGACCATCGCTGTAAACGCGTTGCTCTACATAAGAACCATTAGGCGCCCGCAAACGATTTTGTGACGCTACCATACTGAATCCTTCCGGTAGCCAGGTGGCATTCCAGTTAGAAATTAACTGATTATCCGCAGATGCCACCGGTTTCCCTGGCTCTGATTGATGCCAAGTCATTTCTTCGCCGTTGGTTTGTGGCTTTAAATCTGCGTTACTGATATCAACATCGGTTTCAATTGCAGAAAAAGCAAAGGTCTCCAACACGTCACCATTGTCAGCCAGCAACTCGGATTTTAATAATAAATCGGTTTCTTTATCCACCCACAGCCGGTAACCGTAGCGATATTCGTCTATCGGTTTGATAGCCAGCGCCTGGGTCATCCGACCGGCAATACGCTCTTCATCACCCATAATCAAATCGTAGAATGGTGTTGCTGAACGCACCCGGCGCGGCAGATCGCTGGGGAAACCACGACCTAATGGCCGGCGGCTGATGTTGATTTGTTTTCCCTCAGGATTGATACAGGTAACCATATCATTAGAACGAATCACTTCCCGCGCGGGGCCATTTAATGACATTAGCCGCTCACTTTCGCCATCAGCATTATTGCGGTGAAAAATCTGAATCGATTGCAATGTCCGGCCCGTTTGATAAGCAAACACACCCTGATAATTTAGCTCCTTACCCGCTTGGGTCATGCGTTCCAACAAGGCCATCGCATCGTTTTCTGCCCATACCAGCACTGGCATCAACAACATTAGACAAAATGCCCAAACTTTGTACATCGTTACTGCTCCGTACCGTAAGAAACTACCCGGCCGTATGAGAACATACCAGCGCCACCAGCATATTCGTTATGTTCTACCAAATAATTATTTAAACGATCTTCAATTTCCGGCTCACCCACCGTCCAGCGATTAACCTGCGTGGTGTCGGCGGTACTTTCCGCGCTGACCATCGGCACATTTTGATAACCCGACTGGTTCATCACACCAACAACAGCAAAGGCACCGAAAGAAGCGGCCATCGCAAGACCGGCTGCTTGTTTCCAAAATGATTTCGGAAAGGCCAGCACTTTTGCTTTGGCTAATAACGCATTTTGCTGATAAACCGGTTCATCAGCCAGAACAACACTCAGACGCTGCGCCAAATCCACCGGTCGTTGACTAACCGCCCGGGTATATCCGTGCATAACATCACTGGTATATTGCATCCGCAGATATTCAGCGCGTGCCGCCGGGTCGTTATTGATATGGGCAATGGCCTGCGTAAGTTCTAATCCCTGCAACTGACCATCTACTAATGCAGAAAGCATCTCGCGATGATTGACTGTCATGATTTATTCCTCTTCACCCATAATTGCTTTGACTTGATTATCAATGGCTTCCCGGGCGCGAAAAATCCGCGACCGAACCGTACCTATAGGACAATCCATTGTCTGTGCTATTTCCTCGTAACTCATCCCTTCAAACTCGCGCAACTTGATAGCGGTCGCGGTGTCCTCAGGCAAGTTATCAATGGCCAATTGAATGGCTTGTTCTAACTCCACTCTCATCAGACTGTTTTCTGGTGTCGCGAATTCCTTTAATTCCGGCGCATCGTAATAAATTGTTGCATCCATGGCATCGACATCGGACATTGGCGGCCTTCTGGAACTGGCAGTCAGATAATTTTTTGACGTATTAATCGCAATACGATACAACCAGGTATAAAACGCACTGTCACCGCGAAAGCCGGGCAATGCCCGATACGCTTTAATAAACGCTTCCTGCGCGACATCCATTGCTTCAACAGGATCATGTACAAAACCGGTTATCACATGAATAATACGTTGCTGGTATTTCATGATTAGGACATCAAAGGCTTTTTTATCGCCCGCCTGTACCCGCTCTACCAATTCTTGATCGATACTCATCCTGTGATCCGGCCTGCTCCGACATGCCGGAGGTTGGTTTTATTAATTGCTTGATTGACCAATAGCATTTTCTTTTTGTTCCACAATCAGTGCAAAATAGCTGCTGGCATTCTACCCGTTTCCGAATTTATGACCACAACTCAACGTTTTGACCTGCTTATTATCGGCAGCGGCACTGCCGGGCTGACGCTGGCACTTAAAATGGCAGATCATGCCAGCGTCGCCGTATTGTCTAAAAGCCAGCTTGAAGAAGGCGCTTCATTATACGCGCAGGGCGGCATTTCTGTGGTGCTTGATAAAACCGATTCGTTACAATCGCATATTGACGACACCTTAAAAGCCGGCGGCGGTCTGTGTAATCCAGATGTGGTGCAATTTACTGTCGAACATGCCCATGACAGTGTCAAATGGCTGATTGAGCAAGGTGTGTCGTTTACCCGTGATGAAGAAGTCGATAAAAATTATCATTTAACCCAGGAAGGTGGTCATAGTCACCGGCGGGTGATTCATTCTGCCGATGCGACTGGCCGCGCGGTAGAAACCACCTTACTCGACAAAGCCAAAGCCCACCCCAATATCAGTTTGTTTGCTTACCATATCGGCATCGACTTAATCACCAGTGGTAAACATCTAGGCAGCGAGAATAACCAATGTCTGGGCTGTTATGTACTGGATATCAAAGCTGATAAACCGGTGACTTTTTTAGCACCGGTGACGGTGCTGGCGACTGGTGGTGCCGGTAAGGTCTATCTGTATACCAGTAATCCGGATGTGTCGACTGGTGATGGCATTGCGATGGGCTGGCGGGCCGGCTGCCGTATCGCTAATATGGAATTTATTCAGTTTCATCCGACTTGTTTGTTTCATCCGCGTGCCAAATCGTTTTTGATCAGCGAAGCTTTGCGGGGCGAAGGTGCCCAGTTAAAACTGGCCGACGGCACACGTTTTATGCAGGCGTTTCATCCGCAGGCAGAACTGGCGCCACGTGATATTGTCGCCCGGGCCATTGATCATGAAATGAAACGACTGGGGCACGATTGCGTGTATCTGGATATCAGCCATCAGCCAATTGAGTTTATTAAAAGCCATTTCCCGACTATCTATCAGCGCTGTTTACATTTTGGCATTGATATCAGCAAAGAACCCATCCCCGTGGTACCGGCGGCGCATTATACCTGCGGCGGCATTATGACTGATCAACATGGTCGTACTGATATAGCCGGTTTATACGCTGTTGGTGAAACGGCCCATACCGGCCTGCATGGCGCCAACCGGATGGCCAGTAATTCCCTTTTAGAATGCCTGGTATTTGCCAC
>JAVVFF010000114.1:0-7040 GCA_032250995.1 Methylophaga sp.
GTCGCAAAGTGCTCACATAAACGCCGCCGCGCTGCATCCAAATCAAAATGCCACTCCGGCACCAGCCGCCATTGTTTTTCGTATAACTTAAGCTGCGCGCGCAGTGATTCATCAGCCAGAATTTCAGCGGGTTTCAACCTTACCAGTTCAGCTTGTAATGCAGTTTCATCGGTAAGTTCGGTCAGCCAGAAACGGCCACTGCTTAAATCAGCTGCCGCCAGACCAAAACCGGATTTGCCTTTGCTGATAGCCAGCAGCAGATTGTCATGTTGTTTATCAAGCAACGCATCATCGGTCAGCGTACCCGGCGTTAAAACGCGGACTACTTTGCGTTCGACCGGGCCTTTGCTGGTTGCCGGGTCACCGATTTGTTCACAAATGGCCACTGACACGCCCGATTTTAAAAGACGCGCTAAATAACCATCCGCAGCGTGATACGGCACACCGGCCATCGGTATAGGTGCACCATTACTGTTACCGCGCGCCGTTAACGTGATATCCAGCAATTCAGCCGCTTTATGGGCATCATCAAAAAACAGCTCATAGAAATCCCCCATCCGGTAAAACAATAAAATGTCCGGGTGCTCGGCTTTGATGCGCAGATATTGCTGCATCATCGGGGTATGATTGGAAACGTTTTTCATGAATTTTATTTAGCGTATGCCAAAAATTACAGATGCCACACTTTATCAACTCACGGAAGAACTGGCGACTGGCTTATTAAATAAGCAGTGGCAGCTGGTCACTGCCGAATCCTGTACCGGTGGCTGGCTGGCCAAATGCTGCACTGATTTGCCCGGCAGTTCGGCCTGGTTTGCCGGCGGCGTAGTCAGTTATTCCAATCATCTAAAGCAGACATTGCTCGGTGTCAGCGACGACACCTTGGCTCAATTTGGCGCGGTCAGCGAGCCGATTGTTAAAGCAATGGCGCAGGGCTGCATGGATAAACTCGGTGGCCATATCAGTGTGGCCATCAGTGGTATTGCCGGCCCGGATGGCGGCAGTGCCAAAAAACCCGTTGGCTTGGTCTGGTTTGGTTTTGCCAGCGCAAAACAGTCATTTTGCCGTCAGCAAATTTTTAGCGGTGATCGCGAATCGATTCGCCGTCAGGCCGTGGCTTTTGCCCTGAATCAGCTTATCGAAATGCTAGAGTGATAGCCGCTTGTGTGTGATAATCCGTAGTTCAGAAAAAAATCAGTATCAGGGGTAAGCAAATGGATGAAAATAAAAAGAAAGCGCTGGGCGTTGCCTTAGGTCAAATTGAAAAACAATTTGGTAAAGGTGCCGTGATGCGTTTGGGCGATGGAAGCGCCACCCGTGATATCGAAGCTGTATCTACCGGCTCGATTGGTCTGGATGTGGCACTCGGTATTGGCGGTTTACCGCGTGGCAGGGTTGTGGAAATTTATGGTCCGGAATCGTCTGGTAAAACCACTTTGACGCTGCATGCCATTGCCGAAATGCAAAAATTGGGTGGCACCGCAGCGTTTGTCGATGCCGAACATGCCTTGGATCCGCAATACGCTGAGAAGCTTGGTGTTAACATCGACGATCTGCTGATCTCTCAGCCCGACACTGGTGAACAAGCCCTGGAAATCACCGATATGCTGGTACGTAGCGGCGCGGTGGATATTGTTGTTATTGATTCCGTAGCAGCATTAACACCTAAAGCTGAAATTGAAGGCGATATGGGCGACAGCCATATGGGTCTGCAAGCGCGTCTGATGTCTCAGGCACTGCGTAAACTGACTGCCAATATCAAACGTTCTAACACTTTGGTCGTTTTCATTAACCAAATCCGCATGAAAATCGGCGTGATGTTTGGTAATCCGGAAACCACCACCGGTGGTAATGCCCTGAAATTTTACGCCTCTGTTCGTTTGGATATTCGCCGCATTGGCGCCATCAAAAAAGGCGACGAAATTCTCGGTAACGAAACCCGGGTCAAAGTTGTTAAGAACAAAGTTGCACCACCATTTAAACAAGTCGAATTCGATATTTTGTATGGTGAAGGTATCTCCCGCGAAGGTGAGCTGATTGACTTAGGCGTCAGTCAAAATATTGTCGAGAAATCAGGCGCTTGGTACAGCTATGACAGCAACCGTATTGGTCAGGGTAAAGATAATGTCCGGCAGTTTTTGAAAGAAAATCCGGCGATTGCCGACGATATCGAAGCCAAAATCCGCGCCGTCATGATGCCGCCAAAACAACCCCGAACAAGCAAAGCCGCTGATCAGGCGGATACCGAATCAGAAGCGTGAGTCCCCGTTCTTGTAACGAACATGCGGTGAGCTTGCTGGCACGCCGCGAGCACAGTGCCAGTGAACTACGCAGTAAATTGCAGCAATACGATCATCAAGAAAACCAGATCGAAAAGACGTTGCACTGGCTGCAAACAAATGACCTGCAAAGTGACCAACGTTTTACACAGAGTTATTTGCGACATCGTAGTCAACGGGGTTGTGGTGAGCTCAGAATAAAGCAGGAATTGAAACAACGCGGTGTCAGTGACACCTTGATTGCCGAGGCTTTTAAAGCGGCAGAAATTGATTGGTTTGCGCTTGCAGTTGCAGTACGATGCAAGCGTTTTGGCGAGCAGGTCCCCGCCGATTTTAAAGAGCGTGCCAAGCAGTTGCGCTTTTTACAGTATCGGGGTTTTACTCATGAACAAATTACAGAAAGTTTTAACCACAACAGATGAAGACAAGCGCTGAGATCCGCAAATTGTTCCTCGACTATTTCGCTGGCAAAGGCCACGAAATTGTTGCCAGCAGCCCATTGGTTCCGGCCAATGATCCGACGTTGTTGTTTACCAATGCCGGCATGGTGCAGTTTAAGGATTTATTCCTGGGCTCAGAAACCCGCAAATATACGCGTGCTACCAGTTCACAGCGCTGCGTGCGGGCAGGTGGTAAACACAACGATCTGGAAAACGTTGGTTACACCGCACGCCACCATACCTTTTTTGAAATGCTGGGTAACTTCAGCTTTGGTGATTATTTCAAGCGTGAAGCGATTCAATATGCCTGGGAATTTCTAACGGTCACTCTGGCCCTACCGCCGGAAAAACTCTGGATAACGGTATTTGAAGATGATCAGGAAGCAGCCGATATCTGGCTCAAAGAAATCGGCGTTGATCCACAGCGCTTTTCACGTATTGGTGCTAAAGATAACTTCTGGTCGATGGGCGATACCGGTCCTTGTGGCCCCTGTTCGGAGATTTTCTTTGACCATGGCGCCGATGTTGCCGGAGGCCCGCCTGGTACCCCGGAAGAAGATGGCGATCGGTATATCGAAATCTGGAACCTGGTATTTATGCAATTTAACCGGGCTGCGGATGGCACGCTGACACCATTGCCCAAACCATCTGTTGATACCGGCATGGGATTGGAACGATTAGCGGCGGTTTTACAGCACCAACACAATAATTACGATATTGATTTATTCCAGAATCTGATTAAGGCCATCACCGATTTAGCTGGCATTGACGACGCCAGCCATACCTCGGCGCGAGTCGTTGCCGATCATATTCGCTCTTGTGCCTTTATGATCACCGATGGTGTGCAACCCTCCAATGAAGGCCGTGGTTATGTGTTGCGCCGTATTATCCGCCGCGCGATCCGTCATGGTCATAAATTGGGATTAAAAGAAGCATTTTTCTATAAATTGGTCGCGCCGCTGGTTGCTGAAATGGGCGAAGCGTTTCCCGAGCTTGCCAAAGCTCAACCGTTGGTTGAACGTGCCCTGAAACTTGAAGAAGAACGCTTTGCCGACACCCTCGATCATGGTTTGAAAATTCTCGACCAGGCCATTGAAGCCATGGCCGACAAAGAAATTCCCGGTGAAACGGTGTTTTTGCTGTATGACACCTACGGTTTCCCGATTGATTTAACCGCCGATATTGCCCGCGAACGTAGTCTGACTATTGATATCGCTGGCTTTGAACGGCATATGGAAGCACAACGTAATCGTGCCCGCAGCGCTAGCCAGTTTGGTGGCAGTTTATCAGAGAATCTGGTGATTGATGGGGAAACCGTTTTCTGCGGTTATGATTATACGCGTAATGAGGCGGCTATCATTGCCATTTTGGTAGATGGCGAAAATGCTACTCATTTAAAAGCCGGTCAAGCGGGCATTATTGTTTTGGATAATACGCCGTTTTATGCCGAATCCGGTGGTCAGGTTGGCGATTTAGGCGAGATTAATTCTGCCGGTGCGCACTTTATGGTTACCGATACCCGCAAACAGGGCAAAGCCTTTACCCATATCGGCGAATGCAAACGCGGCAGCTTTGAAGTCGGCCAGAAAGTATTGGCGCATGTTGACGAACAAAATCGTCAGGCCACCGCGTTAAATCATTCAGCAACTCATTTATTGCATGCAGCTTTACGGCAAATCCTCGGTGATCATGTGACCCAAAAAGGATCACTGGTGGATTCTCAACGGCTGCGTTTTGACTTTTCACATTTTGAGCCGATGTCTGCCGATCAACTGCGGGATATTGAACGATTAGTGAACCAGCAAATCCGTATTAATCATGCCGTTGAAACCCGGCTGATGCCGATTGAAAAAGCCCGTGAAAGCGGCGCGATGGCCCTGTTCGGTGAAAAGTACGACGATGAAGTCCGCGTCCTGAGCATGGGCGATTTTTCTATTGAGCTGTGCGGCGGCACGCACGTTGGTCGAACCGGTGATATTGGTATCTTCAAAATTATCGGCGAAGTCGGTATTGCCTCGGGTGTACGGCGGATCGAAGCCGTCACTGGCGATATCGCGCTGAACTATATTGAAGACTCTGAAAACCGCTTGCGGAAAATCTCCGACTTGGTCAAAGCCAAAGCCGACAATGTCGAAGATAAAACTGCACAAATGGTGCAGCGTACCCGGCAGCTGGAAAAAGAGTTGGAAACTTTAAAGAGCAAGTTGGCCAGCAGCGCCGGTCAGGATTTGGCCGCGCAAGCCAAAGATATTAATGGCGTTAAAGTATTAGCTGCCAAACTGGATGGCGTGGATGCCAAAGCGCTGCGTGATGCGGTTGATCAACTAAAAAACAAACTGGGGAGCGCAGCTATCGTCTTATCGACCGTTGAAGACGACAAAATTACGTTAATTGCTGGTGTCAGCAAAGATCAGACTGCTAAAATTCGCGCCGGTGATTTGGTTGCACATGTCGCAACACAAGTCGGTGGTAAAGGTGGCGGTCGTCCCGATATGGCTCAGGGCGGCGGTAATCAACCAGAACATTTATCAAAAGCGCTTGATTCGGTAGCCGATTGGGTTGCCAGCAAGCTGGAAAACTAAACATGGCGCTTATCGTACAAAAATACGGCGGTACCTCCGTCGGCTCCATCGAGCGAATTAAAGAAGTCGCAAAAAAAGTTATTCAATATCGAAATGACGGTCACGATATCGTGGTGGTCGTATCAGCGATGAGTGGTGAAACCAATCGCTTAGTAGCACTGGCCAAAGACATTAACCCCGATCCCCGTGGACGGGAGCTGGATGTATTGCTATCAACCGGTGAACAGGTAACCATTGCCCTGCTCAGTATGGCTCTGGCCGAACAAGGCATGCCCGCGCAGTCTTACACCGGCTCGCAAGTACGTATCCTCACTGATGATGTACATAATAAAGCCCGCATCATGGAAATTGATGACGCCAAAATGCGTACTGATTTGGCACAAGGCAAAGTCGTCGTTGTCGCCGGTTTTCAGGGTTGCGACGAACACGGCAATATTACAACTTTGGGTCGCGGTGGCAGTGATACCACAGCCGTCGCTTTGGCAGCCGCCTTAAAAGCCGACGAATGTCAAATTTATACCGATGTCGATGGCGTTTATACAACGGATCCGCGCGTCGTGCCTGAAGCCCGCCGCCTGGATCGCATTACCTTTGAAGAAATGCTGGAAATGGCCAGCCTGGGTGCCAAGGTTTTGCAGTTCCGCTCCGTTGAATTTGCCAGTAAATATAATGTCCCGTTACGCGTCCTGTCTTCGTTTACCGAAGGTGGTGGCACGCTGATAACGTCTGAGGAACAAGAAATGGAACAAGCACTTATTTCCGGTATTGCATTTAATCGCGATGAAGCCAAACTGACTATTTTGGGCGTGCCGGATCAACCGGGTGTCGCATACAAAATTCTCGGCCCTATCGCCAAGCAAAATATCGAAGTCGATATGATCATCCAGAATACCGGTCATGATGCCACTACCGACTTCACCTTTACCGTGCACCGTAATGATTACCAGACAGCATTAAAAATGCTTCAGCAAATCGCCAGTGAATTGAATGCCCGCGAAGTCAATGGTGATGAACATATCGCTAAAATTTCACTGGTTGGCGTCGGTATGCGGTCGCATGCTGGTATTGCCAGCAGTATGTTTGAAGCGCTGGCCCACGAAAATATCAATATCAGTATGATCTCAACATCAGAAATTAAAATTTCAGTGGTTGTTGATGAAAAATATTTAGAGCTGGGTGTGCGGGCGCTGCATAAGGCTTTTAACCTTGAGCAGAGTCAGTAAATCATTGATATCAGGAAGTATTTCCTGTCGATCACAACAAAACTTACTGCTATACTTTGATCAACTGTTACGGATTTATTACGTTAATTAGCTGTCACAAAATGCACGAGGCAATAAGACCTCTGATAGGATTACAAACAGGAATCATGGCACGAGGCCATTTAATGAAGGGAGTCGATTTCCCTCCCCTCGGAGCCTAAATTACAGAGTAAGGGGAATACCATGTTAATACTTACACGCCGCGTTGGAGAATCACTGATTATTGGTGATGATGTTGTAGTAAATGTTCTGGGTGTCAAAGGCAATCAAGTTCGCATCGGTGTCGATGCCCCCAAAGATGTCACCGTTCATCGTGAAGAAATTTACGATCGTATCCAAGCCGAAAAAGATCAGACAAACGCCGGATAATCGGCATTTTGACTAGCCAAACTCGTCATAGCTGGTATAATGACCGGCTTTGATGGAGAGCTGGCCGAGTGGCTGAAGGCGCGCCCCTGCTAAGGGCGTATAGGCTAA
>JAVVFF010000003.1:0-36715 GCA_032250995.1 Methylophaga sp.
CAGCAATCGTATCGGCAAAGCTGATTGCTGCCGGTGTGGCATTTAAAGTTGCCAGAAAAGTCGCTAAATTCATCAAAACTCCGAAAAATTAACTAAAAAACCGGGTAAATTCGCTGACCTTGATGCGCTCAGTGCGATAGTGATTTACGGCAGCGGAGGTATCTTCAAAGCCCAGTGCCATGCCGCAAACCAATTGGCTGTCGGTGGGATAACCCAGCTGTGTTTTAACAATATCCGGGTATTCGGCCAGAGCCGCTTGCGGACAGCTGGCCAGGCCTTTCTCGGTGGCGGCCAGCATTAATGATTGTAAAAACAGACCCAAATCCAAGTAAGAGCCAGTTTGCATGGTGCTGTCTAAGAAAAACAGCAACATCACTGGAGCATCAAAAGCCCGATAATTAGCCGCCCATTGTGCTTGCTGTGCAGCTTTATCACCCCTAGCAATTTGCAAACTTTGATACAGCTGCAAACCACAAGCCCGGCGGCGTTCCAGATATGGTGATTGCCACTGGGTAGGGTAATAATTGTAATCAGGTTTAGCTGCGGCACCATTTGAAAAGGCCTGTTGAATGGTATCGGCCAGTTGTTGTTTGGCTTCACCCGTTAACACGGCAACTTGCCAGGGTTGGGTATTGGCGCCAGATGCTGCTAATCGTGCGGTATCCAGTAAGTCTTCAATATCGGCGATTGTTACCGGTTTATCCAGAAAAGCACGGGTACTGTGCCGTGCTTGCAGCAAGGTTTTAATCGTCATATTTGGGCTCTGCTTCTTTAAGACACAGCACAAAGCCTATCATGATGCTAGCTAAGGTCAGCAGTGCTAATTCGTAAGCCCATTGTCCCCACAGAAAACTAATGGAAACACTAAAAGCGATCACCAGCATGGCCACGGCCTGATATTTGGTACGGCGGCGTACCGTTTTGGTCTGATCCCATTGTTTTAATGGTGGCCCTATCCAACGATTGGTGATCAGCATTTTATGGAAGCGCGGTGAGGTCTCGGCAAAACAGGCCAGTGCCAGAATCATAAATGGGGTGGTTGGCACTACGGGTAGTAATGCGCCTACCAAACCCAGAATGACACACAGCCAGCCACAGCTAAAAATCAAATAATGTTTTATTTTGGCCCGCATCTGCTGTGTCCGATCTTTCGCAAAAAACGTTGCTACGTACAATCCAGAATAAATTGTTGTGCTTATAACGCTAAAACAGGTCGTATTATACCTTGTCAGTTGCGGTAAATTGACCGGCACTGATAACCGAGCCTTCATTGTAAATTGGGGCAGTCAATATTAGCGACTATGTTCGATAGCGCACAAGCATTGTATTGAATACCGAAACGCGGTTTAATCGAGCTTGTACTGATAATGACAGACGAGGACCGGTATGGCATTACCGATGAAAAGGCGAGGCTTACGGATATCTATACGCGCCACGGTGATCGCCGGTTTTATGATTTCCAGTTTGCTGATCGCCGGTGTGGCGATAGGTTTACAGTATTTTTTCAATAAAACCTTAGCCATAGAAGCCACAGCGACCGTTTATCAGCAAACGGCGACCAGTACCCGTGATTATATTGCTGTGGTCGACAGCCGGGCGATAGCCGCCACACGGGTGATAGCACAATTCCCAAATCTATTGGATGGTAAGAAGGTTACTAGTGAAACCCGGCGTTTATTTGCCGAAGTGATGCGGCGCAGTCACGAGTTTTACGCCATTTATGTTGGCCATGGTGATGGTGATTTTTATGAGCTGGTCAATTTAGCGGCCGATGACAACTTACGTGAACAACTTCGTGCTAAGCCCGATGATCGCTGGGTAACGATTACCGTCGGTGGCCGGGGTGATGCGAGAATGCGGCGCTTTGAGTATTTTGATGCAGATTTTAATTTACGCGATAGTCGGCAACATCCGACTGATTACAATGCTGATAGCCGTCAGTGGTTTAGCAATGCTAAAGATGGCGAAGTCTATAAAACCGAACCGTATTTATTTCAACATATTCAGTCGCCTGGTCAGACCTATTCGACCAAAATTCCCGGCACTAATGCGGTTTTGGCCATGGATATTGCGTTGTCTTCATTATCAGATTTTTTTAAAACCCAAGATCTAGGCGCAAATAGCGAAATTTATCTGTATCAGAAAAGTGGCGAAATCATTGCCTCAAATCAGGGCATAACCGGTAATAATGATTTGCCGCCAGCGCCAGCATTGCCGCTCAGTGATGCCCAGCAAAAAATCATTGAAGCCAATAAATATCTGCTGGTTTCCAATGAAACTGACTGGCCACCAGTGAATTTTGCGGTGGCTGGTCAGCCTTATGGTTATGCCATCGATGTGCTGAATTATATTGCTGAAATGACCGGGTTGCAGCTGCGCTATTTAAATGGTCTGAGCTGGCGGGAAATGGCGGCGATGTTTGTTGGCGGTGAATTGGATGTGATTCAGCCGGTGTATGACAATGAATACCGGCGGGCATTGGGGCAGATGACCGATGCTTTTATTGAACTGCCATATGGTGTGGTCAGCCGTGATAACAAAAAAATCAGCAGTCTTGAACAATTAAACGGCAAAACGGTGGCCATTCCGCAGGGCTGGTCGCTGATCAGCAATCTGCGCGACAGTTATCCACAAATCAATATTCTCGAAGTGCCCTCAGTTCGGCAAGTATTGAAGGTTGTGCGTGATGGACAAGCGGATGCCGGTATGGATAGTGCTGCGATTTTAAAGTACACCGCAGAGCAGTATTTTTTTGACGATTTGACGGTACACGATGACATTGATGACAGCGTCGCCAATTTACCAACCGAACTGCATTTTTTAATTAATCGCGATAAACAAGGCTTGGCAGAAATTTTTAATTTGGCCTTGGCTAATTTAAATGATGGACAACGTCAGGCACTGGCTGACAAATGGCTGGCAGCCGATGGCAGTGGCCTTAAAGCTGGTGCTGTTCCTTATGCAGAGTTATTGGATGAAGATATTTATTTGAGCCAGAAAACACTGCAAACCCTCCAGCTTAATGGCGAAGAGTATTTTGTTTATATTCAGCCAATGAGTGACAGAGCTGAGGAAAACGAGTTTTTTTCGATTATCACGCCAGTTGACAGTGTTATTGCGCCAGCGCTTGATAAAGTCAAAAAATCTATCTGGGTAACGGCAGCAATCTTGCTATTGTTATTGCCGGTGAGCTGGTTGTTTGCTTCACCGATTGTTCGCTCGGTACGTAACTTGGCACTAGACAGTGAACGCATTAAACAACGCCGTTTTAATGAAGTTGAGCAGGTACGCAGTAGTATTGTCGAAATCAGCGAATTGGCGACCTCGATGATGGCCATGTCACATTCCATTGAAGAACACGAAAAATCTCAGCAAGCGCTGATGGAAGCGTTTATTGAGTTAATCGCCCAGGCTATCGATGATAAGTCACCATACACCGCCGGTCATTGCGCGCGGGTGCCGGAACTGGCCTTTATGTTGGCGGAAAAAGCTGAGCAAACCCATGACGCGCCATTTAATAGCTTCCGTTTTCGTGATGAAAAAGAATGGCGCGAGTTTAAGATCGGTGCCTGGCTGCATGACTGCGGCAAAATTACCACGCCTGAGCATATTGTTGATAAAGGCACCAAGCTGGAAACCATTTATAACCGAATTCATGAAATTCGTATGCGTTTTGAAGTGCTGTGGCGTGATGCCGAAATTACCTACTTAAAATGCTGCGCGGCTGAACCCGCGAAACAAGCTCAGTTTCGCGCCAAATGTGATGCAGCGCAGCAGCAATTACAGACCGACTTTGCTTTTGTTGCCCACTGCAATATCGGCAGTGAATCAATGGATGACGCCCAAATTGATTGTTTGCAATCATTAGCCAATATTAGCTGGCAGCGTTATTTTGATGACCGTCTCGGTTTGTCACCGGTAGAAGAAGATCGCTGTATCGGTGAGCCGCCCAGTTTGCCGGCGACGGAGTATTTGTTGGCCGATAAAGCCGAACATATTATTCCGCATCAGCACGATGTTGCGTTCGATCCGAAATTTGGCATCAAGATGCAAGTGCCAGAGCATTTGTATAATCTCGGTGAACTGCATAATCTGACGGTCCGCGCTGGTACACTGTCACCGGAAGATCGTTTCAAGATCAATGAGCACATTATCAGTACCATCAAAATGCTGGAAAATCTGCCGTTTCCACCAGAGTTATCTAGAGTACCGCGTTACGCCTCAACCCATCACGAAACTATGATTGGTACTGGCTATCCACGCGGTTTGACTGCCCAGGATTTGTCGATTCCGGAGCGGATCATGGTGCTGGCGGATATTTATGAAGCGCTAACCGCCGCTGACCGGCCCTACAAAAAAGCCAAACCGGTCAGCAGCGCTGTTGATATTTTGCACAGAATGGTCGAGCGACAGCATGTCGATCGGGATGTCTTTGAGCTGTTTTTACGCAGTGGTGTTTATCTGCAATATGCTCAACGCTTTTTACCACCAGAACAAATTGACGAAGTCGATATCTCACAGTATTTAGGCAGCTAACCGGCATAAACGTATAATAACCAACGAATTACTTTTAATAGGTTAACGCATGGCAATTCAATGGTTTCCCGGTCATATGCACAAAGCTGGACTGGAGATAAAAAAAATATTGCCGGACATTGATCTGGTCATTGAGGTACTGGATGCCCGTATCCCGTTCAGCAGCGCCAACCCCATGCTTAGCAAATTACGCGGCGACAAACCTTGCATCAAATTACTCAATAAAACCGATCTTGCCGATCCGGTCCAAATACAAATATGGCAGGACTTTTTAGAACAAGAGCAGGGCGTAAAAACTCTGGCTATCAATGCCCAGCAGCAGGATTGCCGGCAGTTGTTGCTACAACTGGTCAGCCAAATGTTGCCTGATAAAGCCCGCAGTGTGCAGAAAATTCAGGCGATGATTATGGGCATTCCCAATGTCGGTAAATCGACATTGATTAACACGCTGGCTGGTCGGCAAATCGCCAAAACCGGGAATGAACCGGCGATTACTAAAATGCAGCAACGCATCAAGATTGACGATGTGATGGTGCTGCACGACACCCCTGGCATGCTCTGGGGTAATTTGGAAAATCCCGGTACCGGCTATCGCTTGGCAATAACTGGCGCCATCAAAGAAACGGCTTTTGAAAACCAGGATATTGCTTTATATGCCGCGGCCTATCTAATGCAACATTATTCCGAAACACTTCTGACCAGATTTAATCTGCAACAACTGGCGGCAAACGAAACTGAGCAACTTGCCGAAATGGCAGTCAAACGTGGCTGCTTGCGCGCTGGCGGAGTGCCTGACTTAGAGCGTATCAGCAACATTATGCTAACCGAATTACGCGCCGGCAAGCTTGGACCGGTTACGCTGGAAACCCCAGAAATGATGCAGCAAGAGTTGGTTTTGTTAGCCAAAAGTCGCGCTGAAAAAGCTGAAAAAAAAGCGCAGCGTAAGCAAAAAAATTCGCGTTAGATCGTAGCTGAACTTGCTTGCTGACCGGCAGTCTATGCAATACAACAAGGCTATAAAGGATGTATAAGATGAAATTCATGATCATTATATTTACAGTTCTGCTGAGTGGCTGCGTTGCAATGAATCCGTCTATCGAAAACCCACCGGCCAGAGATCTGCAATTTGCGCAGGTGTCACCCAATATTAGCCAATATCAGGGTGAAGTGGTGCGTTGGGGCGGTGTCGTCGCTGAAGTCAGTAACCTTGAAAATCAGTCAGAATTGACGCTGGTGCAGTTTCCGTTGACCCGTTATGGCAAACCGATCACCACGGCAAATAGTGCCGGCCGGTTTATTGTGCAAAGCGACGGTTTTCTGGATCCGCTGATTTATGAAAAAGGTGCTTTGGTCACCGTTGTTGGCACCTTAAGCGGTGAGCAAACCGGTAAAGTCGATCAGAAAACATTGCGTATGCCGGTGGTCAGCATGACCGACAATCAAGTATGGCCTGAGCAATATACTGATCGCGAGGGACCTTATAATCCCAAACATGATGCGCCGTTTATTGGTTATGGTTACTACGGTACCGGTTCTTATACGCCCTGAAACCCGCTACATTACAGGATATAAAATATCTAAATAAAAACGATTTGCATTTAGATCTATAGATATTTATACTGCATCTCAGCTGATTGCTGACCGTTGAAGTGACGCCCGATGCAGTTCAATAAACCTTCCTCTGAACGCCAGACCATCCGTCTGGCGTTTCGCCAAGAGCGGCTGGAAATGCTGATCCGTCAAGGCAAATTGCACGCTGCCGATTTCAATTGTCTCGATCCTTCTTCCAAACGAAGTGTATGGAGCATGCTGCTGACGGCCGCCGCCAGTCGCTTGAAAAATCAATGATGAATCATCGCCAACAAGAAACTTGGGCCGCTCAGTTATTGCTCAGTGCCAATGCGCATCTTGAAAGTCATTACCGGCAACAGGCTAGTGCTTGTCTGGCGCTGCAAATTGCCCGCAATTATCGCTTGCTGACCGAGCAAGATGGACACCCCTTAAAACAACAACTCTGGCAATCACTGGCGAGACGCTGGTGGCTGATTTATCAGCTGCATCGTGGCCATTTGGCCCATTGTGATGTCAGTGATTTTTTATAACAGGAGCGCGTTATGCAACAGACCAATAATACCTGCCAGCCGGAAACCATTTTCAGTTCACCTGACTGTGATATCCAATTTTGCCCGGATTGCCAGATGATTCATATCAATATGGGTGCTTTAACGTTGCGTATGACCGAGCAGCAGTTTGCCAGCTATGCCATTGATATCAGCAAAGCGATGTTTCATCTGCGCCAGCGCGAAGCGGGCCGGAGCAACATGCGGGTAATGATGTAGTAAAAAAACAACAAACAACAATTCTATAGCTAATAGTAATGATAATGATTCGCATGTTGTGTTTTGTTCAGTTATTATTACCCATTTTTATGATTAAAGAGGGAGCATAAGGTGAATTTCAAACGCACAATACTGGCAACGACATTAATGGCGGCGATGTCTGCTACTCAGGCGGCACCAACAAATGAAGAAATTTGGCAACTGTTGCAAGAAATGAAGCAAGAATTGAACTCAGTTAAACAACAAAATGATACGCTGAAAGCACAAAACGAAGATCTGAAGCAGCAAATGCAAGCGACTGAAGTTAAAGTGCAAGAAGCCACTGAAACGGCGGAAGCTATGGCGGTAGCTAGTGAGGAAGCGATTAAAAATGTCGCTGCGAAAGATAGTAAAACGTCCATCGGCGGTTATGGTGAGTTGCATTACAATAACTTAGAAAATAAAGGTAATGCAGAAGACAAAGATGAGTTGGATTTTCACCGTTTTGTTCTATTTTTCAATCATGAATTTAATGATCGGCTGCGCTTTTTCTCAGAACTGGAACTGGAACATGCATTGGCCGGTAAGGGCAAAGAGGGTGAAGTTGAGCTGGAACAAGCTTTTATTCAGTACGACCTGAACGACAAGCATCGTGTAAACGCTGGTTTATTCCTATTGCCTATTGGCTTGCTTAATGAAACCCATGAACCAAATACTTTCTACGGCGTTGAGCGTAACAATGTAGAAAATCGTATCATTCCAACCACGTGGTGGGAAGCTGGTGCGATGTTAAGTGGCGAATTGTCGAAGGGCTTTTCTTACGATGTTGCAGCGACCGGTGGATTAAAAACCGATGCTGGGAGTAACTATGCGGTTCGTAGTGGCCGTCAAAAAGTATCTGAATCTGTGGCAGACGATTTTGCATACACTGCGCGTCTGAAATGGACGGGTATCCCTGGTGTAGAACTGGCTTCATCGGTTCAGTACCAAGAAGATATTACCCAGAGTTTGGATACTAATGCTGGTAGTGCTTTCTTGTGGGAGGTTCATGCTGCCATTCAAAGAGGTGACTTTGGTTTACGCACTCTTTATGCAACCTGGGATTTGGATGGTGATGGACCTGAATCAGTTGGTGCCGATGAGCAAACTGGTTGGTATATCGAGCCTTCCTACAAATTGACCGACAGTGTAGGCGTGTTCACGCGTTACAGCATGTATGATAATCAAGCTGGTAATTCATCAGATTCAGAAATAAAACAATGGGATTTGGGTGTGAATTGGTGGCTGGATCCACAGGTAGCGATTAAGTTCGATTACCAAGAGCAGGACGCTGAAAACAAAAATGACGAATTTGATGGTTTCAATGTTGGTTTAGGTTATCAATTCTAATTATCGTTTAAAGATTTAGGTGTGGTAATGACGAATAGCGTAAATAGACAGGGTCTGGTTTCATTGCTGACAGCTTTGTTGTTGTTTGTCGTTACCACAAATGTTAGTGCTCGGGGCGTTTACCAGACTAATGAAGCATTTTTGAATGAAGTCTACGATCAAACCGTTCCTAAAAGTGATGTTATCTGGTTGAAAGGAGAGGTTCGGGAGCAAGTTAAAAAAATTCTTGGACACAACTATAACGGTTTGCGTATTCGATACTGGAAGCAAAATAACCGTAGCACTTGGATTCTTGAGGAAATTGGCAAAGAGGAGCCGATTACGTTTGGAATTGTAATTAACGGCGACAGTGTGGAGAAAGTTAAAGTACTTGCCTATCGTGAAAGTCGTGGCTGGGAGGTTAAACATCCTGCATTTACGCAACAGTTCAATGATGCCAAACTGAAAAATCAAGCGCTGGATCGCAATATTGATGGCATTACTGGCGCGACATTGTCAGTCAGGGCGATGACTGCCGTCGTTACGTTGGCATTATATTTAGATGATTTTGTCAGCACGCTGAGTTAATTTTATGAATCGCAAAATGCGAAGTCTACACCGTACTATGGGCGCGGCAGTTGCAGTATTTCTCCTAGTATTTGCCTTAACCGGCATTATTCTTAATCACTCGGCTCAATTCAAACTGGATCAACACTATGTTAACGCGGACTGGTTGATGGTCCACTATGGTATTGGTAAAGCTAAAGCGGATATTTCTTTCCTTGTTGATAATAAAACCATCTCACAATTCGATACGCAGCTTTTTATCGATGCCCGGCCGGTTACTCACCTTGATAATCCATTAGTCGGTGCCATTGTTCTTGAGCACCTCTTAGTCCTCGCTACAGAGAAAACATTGATACTGTTAACTCCTGAAGGGGAGTTTGTGGAAAGAATGGGGGAGGAAGCAGGTGTACCTGTTCCAATACAAAATATTGGTACATTTAAAGGCGAGCCAGTTATCCAGACACTAAGCGGCGTCTGGAGCAGTAATTCTATGCTCGACATATGGAAGCCGATCTCATTGCAAAATATATCCTGGAGTCAGCCTGGTCAATTGCCAGAGGATGTAGCTGAAGAGCTTAAAACTTTCTTTTACGACAAAGGGATCACCATTGAACAACTGATAATAGATATTCACAATGGCCGTATTTTGGGATCTTTGGGTGTTTGGTTGACAGATTTTCTTAGCATCATATTTTTAATGCTTTCTTTGACTGGCCTTTGGATATGGATTAAACGACGTTAACCCAACTCGGCCAAATATTGCGTGGACCATCTATGCGAGTGTGATCATCGATTTTTAAAAATTCTAATAATAATTGATAAAAAAGGGGAGTTAGCTCCCCTTTTTATATGTCTGGATCCGATAAGCTTTCACCATTGTAATGTTGGGGTAAGTCACTTTTAAATGAAACTGCTGGTAATAAAACTACTGCAAATTTTACTGGGTACCCTGCTGTTGCTTTGGCTGGGCAGTGCGATATTGGTGAATCACGATAAAGTACTGGGTCTGGATAAGCTTAAAGTCAATTCTGGGTGGCTGAAACGGCATTATCAGATGGGTGAATTACAAACTGATCAGGCTTTTTTGCTGGTAGGCCATGTGATTGTCGCGGTGGAGCAACAGTTATATGTTAATGCCGAACCATTGCTGAACTTGCCAAGACCATTGATTGGTGCCGTGGCACTTGAAAATATGTTGGTACTGGCTACGGATGATGCATTGATTTTGCTCAGCAAAGACGGTGACTATATTGACACTTTAGGTGCTGCAGCCGGTATTCCGCCGCAAATTCAGAATATCGGGGTGCATTATAATGCACCAGTTTTGCAAACCCGTAATGGCATGTGGCGTGGTAATTTTTTATTGGACCGCTGGGAGCTGATGTCTTTACAAGGCGTTAGCTGGAGTCAGTCTGAATCGATGCCGCCAGCCAGCCGTAAAGCAATGGAAGTTCAGCTTTATGGTGATGGTGTCTCGGTCAGTCAGGTGTTGCGAGATTTACAAAATGGCCGTTTACTGGGCGGCTACAGTCGCTGGATTTTAGATATTTGGCTGATAGTGTTGTTGATTGTGGCGATCCGCGGGATCTTTGGAATAACAGGCAAGTCACAATAGCGCGATTGTGGCATGATATAACGCATTCAGGAGGAAACCTTGCGCGCTGCTGATTTTCCCTATAAGCCCAAAGACTTTATCGAAACCGCTGAAGGCTTAATTTTTGCGGTGATTTCTTATCACCCGCATCAACAGAAAGTTGGCGCGTTCCTGCGTTATATGAATAGTGAGGGTCATTGGCAAAAAGTCGACACTGATACTGCCAATCGTCTGTTAACCCGCCATTATCCAAAATATTTGTATCACTCAGACCAGTTTGACGCCGCATTTCACGCGGTACCACTGGCTGCTATCATCGCCCATCATCGGCCAGAACAGCAATTACAACAGTTGCTGGCAACACCGCCTACAGATTCTCTGACCGAAAAGCTGCATAAGCTGATTGCATTATTGAAGGCTGCCGGCATTGACAGCCAGCAACTGGGTATTACTGGCTCCATGCTGATCAACCAGCAAGGTATTCATTCCGATATTGATCTGGTGGTTTACGGCCGCCAGCCATTTCACGCAGTCCGTCAGGTGGTTAAACAAGCCGTGTTTGCTGGGCAGCTACAACCCCTCGATGCGAGATTCATGCAGGACAATTATCAACGTCGCAGTAGTGCGCTGGATTTTGACAGTTTTGCTTGGCATGAACAGCGAAAATTCAATAAAGCTATCATTGATGGCAGCAAATTTGATATCGGCATGGTCTGTTTAGCCAATGAGCTAGAAATTGATCACCGGCATTTTATGAAAAAAGGCAGTCAGCTCACCAAAGCCCGAGTGATCGACGATCGATATGCCTTTGATTTTCCGGCGCGCTATTTGATTGATCACCCGCGCACCCCGGAAATTATTTGCTTTACCCATACCTATGTGGGCCAAGCGTATCGGGGGGAATTAATCGAAGTGGCCGGCGCCATCGAATGTGACAATGCCGGTTCCTGCAGAATTGTGGTGGGTTCGTCTCGTGAAGCCATTGGTGAATATATAAAGGTGTGTAACTAATCATGACAACAATCGAAAAACGACAAGCAGATATCGGCCTGGTGGGTCTCGCGGTGATGGGCCAGAATCTGGTGCTGAATATGAACGATAAAGGGTTTACTGTCGCCGTTTATAACCGCACCACCAGTAAAGTTGATGAATTTATTAAAGGCCCTGCTAAAGACACTAAAATCATCGGCCATCATGATCTCAAACAGTTTGTCGAATGCTTAAAAGCACCGCGGCGGGTGATGCTGATGGTTAAGGCTGGGCCGGTGGTGGATCAGTTTATTGAGCAACTGGTGCTGTATCTGGAAAAAGGCGACATCATTATTGATGGCGGTAATTCGTTATTTAATGACAGTGATCGCCGCACCCATGAGCTGCATAAAAAAGGCATTTTATTTATCGGCAGCGGTGTGTCTGGCGGTGAAGAGGGTGCCCGTTTTGGACCCTCATTAATGCCCGGTGGTAACTTCGCGGCATGGCCGGCAATAAAACCGATTTTTCAAAGGATTGCCGCCCAAGTGGATGGTGAGCCCTGCTGTGATTGGGTGGGTAATGATGGCGCCGGGCATTATGTCAAAATGGTGCATAACGGCATCGAATATGGTGATATGCAATTGATTTGCGAAGCATATCAGATGATGCGTGAAGGTTTAGGTATGTCCGGTGATGCCATTCAGCAGGTATTTTCCGAATGGAATGAAGGCGTACTGGATTCATATCTGATTGAAATTACCCGCGATATTCTTTCAGTCAAAGAGCCTGACGGCAGTTTATTGATTGACCATATTCTCGACACCGCCGGTCAGAAAGGCACCGGTAAATGGACCGGCATGAATGCCCTGGATCTGGGGATCCCGCTGACATTGATCGGTGAAGCAGTATTCGCTCGTTGTCTGTCAGCGCGTAAAGACGAACGGGTACTGGCTTCGCAAAAATTGCCAGCGCTGGCCGGCAAATTTGATGGCGACACGCAACAAATGGTCGATGCCATCCGCGATGCGCTATACGCGTCAAAAATCATCTCTTATGCGCAGGGTTATATGCTGATGCGTGAAGCCGCATCAACTTATGGCTGGCAACTGAATTATGGTGGTATTGCTCTGATGTGGCGAGGCGGCTGTATTATCCGCAGCCGATTCCTGGGCAATATTCGTGATGCCTTTGTCCGAAATCCGGAGCTTGAGAATCTGTTGCTTGATGATTTCTTTATTGATGCTATCACCAATACCTTGCCGGGCTGGCGCAAGGCCGTGGGTATGGCGGTCAGTTTAGGCGTGCCAGTACCGACTTTCAGCAGCGCTTTATCATTTTATGATGGTTACCGCAGCGAACGGTTACCGGCCAATTTATTGCAGGCGCAACGTGATTATTTCGGCGCCCATACTTATGAGCGGCTCGATAAACCCCGTGGTGAATTTTTCCATACCAACTGGACCGGTCGCGGCGGTGATGTATCGGCATCAAACTATGACGTGTAACAATCAATAGGAAATGAAAAGCTGCTACGGCACCTTTGGGTTGGATTTGACGGGATAAGACGATGGCTGAGGCCAAACAATTATTATTAATACGTCACGGCAAAGCCAGTTGGCAGCCACAGTTTAAAGATTTTGACCGGCCATTAACCAGTACCGGTGAAGCGCAATCCCGCTGTATTGCTGATTGGTTAAAACAAGCGGCGTTATTGCCGGATTGCTGGTTGGTGTCTGCCGCTCGTCGTACTGTACAAACGGCGGATATTGTGCGGCTGCGTTTAGGGCAACAAGATACGGTGCAAAATGTCTCTGCTGGTTTATATCTGGCCGAAGCCGATCATCTGCTGGCAACCTTGCAAGCGCTGCCAGAATCGGCTGATTGCACTGCACTGGTGGGGCATAATCCGGGGCTTAGCGAATTATTAATAAAGCTCGCTGGCGCTCAATTGAGCAAATTCAGGGTCGCACCGGATATTATGTGGCCGGCAACCGTGGCGGTTTTAGAGTTTACCGGTCAATGGGCGGCCTTAAATCGGCGGCAACCGTCACTCAAGCAGGTAATCCATGGCAAATTATTAGCCAAAACTGCAGAGTAGATTTGACGATCATTTATTCGTCGACGTCATCCACATCGGTCTGGCCGGCCAGACGGCGACGGATATGTGACCAAGACATGCCCACAGCCAGCACTGCCGATGTCAGCAGCAAAATGATATAGGTCAGCACCGAAAAACGATCAATACCCAGCAGGCCCAGATCCACCAGCCACCAGATAATAATGGCAAAAAACGCAAATGCCAGGATCAGGCCAAAGCCGCCCAGCGATCGTAATGTTGCCCGTAAATACACGGTCCAGCCAATCAGCAAAATGACACTTATCAGGGCAAACGGCGGCGTGATGGTTAATTCTGAACTGGCAAAAATCTGACTGGCCCAATGGTAGTAACTCAAGCCGCTCGGATTGTAAGTAACAAAGACCAGAATCAGCGCAAAGATAAAGCGCAGTAAAAATCCCTGACTATTAAATTGTTGGGCCATCGGTGTGCTCCATTATTCAGCGGATCTCAAAACGGGTTATATCAGCTTTAATCGCCACCGGTTGTGCCATTACATTATGCACTGACGCAAAACGCGGCCCTTGTGCTGCCCAGTCCTGCAATGTTTGCAAAGCGCTATCTTCACCCTGCGCCAGAATTTCGACCCGGCCATCAGGCAGATTACGCACCCAGCCGCTGAGCTGCAATTTTTTAGCCTGCTGTTCAGTGGCAGCGCGAAAGCCCACGCCCTGAACATTGCCATAAATCAGAAAATGTCGACAGCTTATTCTCATTTCTAGTAAACCGGAAAAGGCTAGTCTTTTAACTGATGGTAATTCGTCATAAATTGAACCGTGTTTAGTAAATGCTTTAAATTTAGTGACGTGACTTGGTTTACCAAGTCAAAAAATGACTGGCTTAGTCGTGGTGCTTAGTCTGAATTTTTCTGAGTACTCTATTCAAATTTAACTTTTGCTGAATTTAGTATTGCAGTGAATATACGACATTGATGGCGTATTCTAGTACAAAAAGATGAAAGCAGCATTTTATAGAGCTATTTTGCGAAAAATCGCTTTGTATTTTATGGTGATTTGCCTAAATCTATAGATACGTGGACTAATTGTTCAGCATATAAATTGATTAAAATACAATGCTTTGTAATTTCTTCAAAAAGTTTTCTCCCTCAAATCCAAATCGGTAAGAACTGAATCTCTCATCTGAGCTCTATTTCGAGAACATACATAGATTGATAATGTTAACTAAATCTGCGTATGACCAACAAAGCTGTTGCCGGAGTCCCGTTTTGGGACTAATATACTATTACATGAGAATCATCGCACTGTCGACACTGAAAGCCTTTTGGGAAGAGAACCCCGAATATCAGGATGCCAGGGAGCCGACATTGGCCTGGTATCGCCATGCCTTTCATGCTGACTGGAGCTCACCAGTTGAGGTCAAGCAGGACTTCAGAAATGCCAGCATCCTTAAAGTTGGACGTGTGGTATTCAATATTGCGGGGAATAAGTATCGACTTGTCGTGTGGATCAACTATGCCTACAGGATTATATACGTCCGCTTTATCGGCACTCATGTGCAGTACGACAAGATTGATGTGCAAACCATTTAAATGCCGGAGGATTAACCATGGACATCAAACCGATTAAAACTGATGCCGACTATCGCGTGGCATTAAAAGACATTGAAATCCTGATGATGGCTGGGCCAGACACACCAGAAGGCGAAAAGTTGGATGTGTTGGTCACGCTTATTGAGGCTTATGAAGCCAGGCATTTCCCTATGGATTTGCCTGATCCTGTTGCGGCGATCAAGTTCGAAATGGAACGCAAGGGCTTAACCGTAAAAGACCTGGAACCGATGATCGGCAAAAGTAATCGTGTTTACGAGATCCTTAATCACAAGCGTTCGTTGACTTTGAAGATGATCTGGAAGCTCCACGAGGGGTTGGGTATTCCTGCTGAATCGCTGATCAAACCACCTCAGGCTCATGCCTAATCACCCTTCAGCAGAAGATAAACTTCGCGGCAGTGGAGGTAAATTTCATGATATCTCCGCTATCAATTCGAGACTAGCTGATCTTGAACGGGAAAAGCAGCGGCTCCTCACGCTCAAAGCAGCGCTGCAAAAATCGAAGCCAGTATCTCCTATTTCTGATTCCTTTTCTCCAGAACAAAAGATAGCAATTTTCAGAAATCTGTTCCGTGGCCGCTCCGATATTTTTGCCAATCGCTGGCAAAACCAGCAAGGACGCAGTGGCTATGCTGTGGCCTGCAACAACGAGTGGGTACCAGGGGTCTGCAATAAGCCGCGAATTAAATGTCAGGAGTGCAATCACCGCCAGTTTAGCGACTTAAACGATCAGGTCATCTATCGTCACTTAGCGGGACAACAGGTTGTGGGCCTGTATCCATTGCTCCACGACAATACCTGCTATTTGCTGGCCGCTGATTTCGATAAAGGAAACTGGCAAGAAGAAGTGAAAGCGATGTCCCGAGCCTGCACGGAATATGGCGTGCCCCATGCCATAGAGATTTCACGCTCAGGAAATGGCGCCCACTTATGGATATTTTTCGATGATAAGGTTCCTGCCAACGAGGCGCGCTTGCTGGGCTTTGGGCTCCTTGATAAAGCGATGGAGATTTATCCTAACCTGTCTTTCGATTCCTATGACAGATTGTTTCCTAATCAGGACCTTCTGCCTGAAAGAGGCTTCGGCAACTTGATCGCATTACCGCTACAGCGTGAGGCCAGACTCGCAGGCAATAGTTTATTCGTGGATTCAGAATTGAATGTCATTGACGACCAATGGCGTCACCTCGTTCAAACAAAGCAACTTTCCAGCGGAGACCTAAGTAAGCTACTTTCAGAGCTTTCCTCCAATGCCAGCCTGATTTCTGAGCAGGGAGTTACCGACAACCGCTTGCCCTGGGAGATAACAGCCAAACCCAAGCCACTGATTCTGGAAAACCCGCCTCAACAGATAATGATAACGCTCGCTAATCATATCTATTTCGAGATAAAGGCGCTGCCAAGCGCTCTTTCAGCAAGATTAAGGCGTTTAGCCAGCTTTTCGAATCCGGTTTTCTTTAAAACTCAGGCGCTTCGATTTTCTACGCACGGCATCCCGAGATTCATTTCTTGCGCACGTATTGAGCAGGGCTATTTAGCATTGCCACGCGGATGTCTGGATGCTGTCCTCATTTTATTGCATGAAAACAAGATCGACGTAAAAATTGATGACAAGCGTGAGTTGGGAATAAAGATTTCCACGACAAAACCTCTGCTAACGCTTAGAAAAAATCAGCAGGCCGCCGTTAAAGAAATGAGCAAACACGACGCAGGAATATTGCATGCACCTACAGCGTTTGGGAAAACAGTGACCGCAATTGGAATGATTGCCAAACGCAGAGCCAACACGCTTATTCTGGTACATAGCCGTCAACTGCTTGATCAATGGCAGGAAAGACTACGTTCGTTCTTGCCGAATATTGAGGTCGGCGTTATCGGTGGTGGAAAGAAAAGGCCCACCGGCATCATTGATGTGGCGACGTATCAAAGCCTGATTAACAAGAAAGACAATACCATTTCTCCCATTGCTCAGGATTACGGGCATGTGATAGTTGATGAATGTCACCACGTATCTGCGCCGCGCTTTGAAATGGTATTGAACGAAGTTAGAGCCAAATATGTACTCGGCCTTACTGCCACTCCGGAAAGACAGGACGGCCATCAGAAGATCATCTTTATGGCTGTCGGCCCCATTCGGCACAAAGTGAAAACCTCAGGAGGCAAAAAGTTTGAGCAAGAAGTTCAAATCCACCAGCTCGGTGATACCCCACCGCTACATCTTAATCGATCCGAGGAACGGCCAAAAATTACCGATGCCTACCGATGGATAATGGAAAATGAAAAGCGAACACAGTTACTTGTGTCAGATGTGATTGGAAGTATTCGCGAAGGAAGGCACCCAATCGTCCTCACTGAAAGACGCGAACACGCCGAAATGATCAACAACCTTCTCAAAGAAAACGGTATCGATCCCATCATATTAAAAGGCGCAATGAAAGCCACTGAACGTAAACATGTCGACGAACACTTGCATTCGGCGCAGGTTGTAGTCGCCACCGGAAAGTACGTGGGCGAGGGTTTTGACCTGCCCAGGCTGGACACCTTGTTTCTCGCCATGCCCATTGCCTGGAAAGGCACACTGGCACAGTATGCGGGAAGAATTCACCGGGAATCAGATGGTAAATTACGCGTGATGATTCACGACTATGTCGACAGCGGCCTCCCCATGCTCCAGCGTATGTTCAAGAAACGCGAAAAAAGCTACAAGGCAATGAGTTACACCATCGTATTCTCGAATGAATCAGCCAGCGCGGATAAGGTAAAGTAATTTGAGTTCGTAGTGGTATAGCTAGATTCAAGATTGCTTCCCAACGCTAGCTGATACAGCTCTGTTAACATGCCATAACATGTCTCTTATAGAATCACTGCCTTCTGCCTTGCTACACGCAACGAATACTGTGAAAGATACCATTGATAATGCAGATTATATTATTGCCATCCCTATATTTTAATAGGCTGCGAATTTCCGTTATTCCCATTCAATCGTCGCTGGCGGTTTACCGGAAATATCGTAAGTCACGCGGGAAATGCCTTCGATTTCATTGATAATGCGCCGCGATACCAAATCTAAAAAGTCATACGGTAAATGTGCCCAGCGGGCGGTCATAAAGTCGATGGTTTCTACAGCGCGCAGCGACACCACATAATCATAACGGCGGCCGTCACCCATCACACCGACTGATTTCACCGGTAAAAACACCACAAAAGCCTGGCTGGTTTTGTCGTATAAATCGTGTTTACGCAGTTCTTCAATAAATATATGGTCGGCTTTACGCAAGATGTCGGCATAGTGTTTTTTGACTTCGCCGAGGATGCGCACGCCCAGACCCGGGCCTGGAAATGGATGGCGATAAACCATATCGCGCGGCAGGCCAAGTTCGACACCCAGTTTGCGGACTTCGTCTTTAAATAATTCACGTAAAGGCTCAATCAGTTTGAGCTTCATATGCTCGGGCAGGCCGCCAACATTATGATGGGTTTTGATGATCTGCGCTTTGCCGGTTTTGGCCGCCGCCGATTCAATTACATCGGGATAAATGGTGCCTTGCGCTAACCAGTTAACATTTTTCAGTTTACTGGCCTGTTCATCAAATACGGCGATAAATTCCCGGCCGATGACTTTACGTTTGGCTTCCGGATCACTTTCACCGGCCAGCGCATCCAGAAAGCGATCTTCAGCATCAACGCGAATGACACGAATGCCCATATGTTTGGCAAACATCGCCATCACTTGATCGCCTTCCTGCTCACGCAGCAGACCATTATCAACAAACACGCAGGTTAATTGATCGCCAATGGCTTTATGCAGTAATGCGGCAACCACCGAGGAATCGACACCGCCGGATAAACCCAGCAACACCTCATCATCACCGACTTGCTGGCGGATGGTTTCGATGCTGTCTTCGATAATATTGGCAGCCGTCCACAAACATTCACAGCCACAGATCTCGGTCAAAAACCGCTCGATCATGCGTTGACCCTGAGTGGTGTGGGTGACTTCCGGATGGAATTGCACACCATAAAAGCCGCGATCTTCATCGGCCATCCCGGCTATCGGCGCGCTGTCGGTGCTGGCAATGACTTTAAAGCCTTCTGGCATTTGCATGACCCGATCGCCATGGCTCATCCAGACATCCAGCATGCCAAAACCTTGTTCAGTGGCATGATCTTCAATATCACGCAGCAGATTGGAATGGCCACGGGCGCGAATTTGCGCATAACCAAATTCACGATGTGAAGACGACTCCACTTTGCCACCGAGTTGCATGGCCATGGTTTGCATGCCGTAACAAATGCCTAAAACGGGCACGCCCATTTCAAAAACACATTGTGGTGCTGCTGGTGCGGCTTCGCCGATGGTCGAATCGGGGCCGCCAGAGAGAATAATGCCTTTGGGGTTAAATTCACGGATCTCGTCAACGCTGATCTCGGGATTACGCAATTCACAAAACACGCCGGCTTCGCGAATACGACGGGCAATCAGTTGGCTGTACTGCGATCCGAAATCGAGGATTAAAATGCGGTGATCGTGAATAAGGCTGCTCATGATGTTCTCTTGCTGACAATAAAAACGGCCCCTTAACGGGGCCGGAACAGGTTTAGCTCACCCGGTAGTTCGGCGCTTCTTTGGTGATAGTCACATCATGAACATGACTTTCATTCATACCGGCAGCCGTCACGCGGACAAATTCCGGTTTGTTGCGCATTTCATCAATAGTAGCGCTGCCGGTATAACCCATACTGGCGCGCAGCCCCCCCATCAATTGATGAATCAGCGGGCTCAAATTGCCTTTGAAAGGTACACGGCCTTCAATGCCTTCCGGTACCAGTTTGTCAGCTTCGCTGGATTCCTGGAAATAACGATCGCTGGAGCCTTGTTTTTGGGCCATTGCGCCCAGTGAGCCCATACCACGGTAGGCTTTATAAGCCCGGCCCTGATAAAGCTCAACTTCACCCGGTGCTTCCTCGGTACCGGCAAACATACCGCCGACCATCACCACATGGGCGCCGGCGGCAATCGCTTTGGCAATATCACCTGAGAAACGCACACCACCATCGGCAATCAGTGGCACGCCGGTGCCTTGTATTGCTTCGGCAACATTACTAATGGCAGAAATCTGCGGTACACCAACACCAGCAACAATACGTGTGGTGCAAATAGAACCCGGGCCAATACCTACTTTTACCGCATCAGCGCCGGCTTCAATCAAGGCCTTCGCGGCAGCAGCGGTAGCAATATTACCGCCAATAACCTGTAATTCCGGATGGTTTTGTTTGATCCAGCGGACCATATCGAGAACGCCCTGCGAATGACCATGAGCGGTATCAACGACAATAACATCTACACCAGCCGCGGCTAATGCTGCCACCCGAATTTGGCTTTCGGCACCGATACCGACAGCGGCACCAACACGTAGCCGTTCCTGAGCATCCTTAGAGGCAAACGGGTTATCCGATTGTTTCTGAATATCTTTAACGGTAATCATGCCTTGCAGGTGGAATTTATCATCGACCACCAGTACTTTTTCAATGCGGTTGCTGTGCAGTAAATGCAGTACTTCATCACGACTGGCATCTTCACCAACGGTGACCAGTTTGCTTTTGCCAGTCATGATCGATGACACCGGATTGTCAAAATGGGTTTCAAAGCGCAAATCACGACTGGTTACAATACCCACCAGATCATCCCCATCGACCACCGGGACACCGGAAATAGAGTGAGCACGCGTCAAGCTCATCACTTCACCAATAGTGGTGTCAGGACTAACGCTGATGGGGTCACGGACCACGCCACTTTCGAATTTTTTGACCCGGCGAACTTCATCGGCTTGTTGTTCAATGGTCATGTTTTTATGCAAAATACCCAGACCACCTTCCTGCGCCATGGCGATAGCCAAACGGCTTTCGGTAACAGTGTCCATAGCGGATGAGATCAGAGGGATATTGATGCTGATGTCGCGGGTAAGCTGTGTGGTCAGGCTGACATCACGCGGCAGCACATTTGAGTAGGCTGGCAATAACAGCACGTCATCAAATGTCAGGGCTTCTTGCGCAATTCTCATGGGGTGGGTTCCTGAATTTCCTGTAGTATGATCAGCAAATTATATCAGGAACTCGGGGACTTATGGCAGCACTTGTCTCATCTGATCCGCAGTCAAAATTAGCCCAGCGCAGCGTCAAAGATATTTATCCGGTGTCCCGGCTGGTCAAAGAAGTCCGGCTGTTGCTGGATGGTTCGTTTCCGCTGTTATGGGTGGAGGGCGAAATTTCTAATCTGGCGATGCCCGGCTCCGGACATATTTATTTCACTTTGAAAGATGCTGCTGCGCAAGTGCGCTGCGCAATGTTTCGTGGTCGCAATCAGCAACTGCGCTTTACCCCGGAAAACGGCATGCAGGTTTTGCTGCGCGTCAAAGTCACGATGTATGAAGGCCGCGGCGAATTTCAGCTGGTGGTCGAGCATATGGAGCCGGCGGGCAGCGGTGCGCTGCAGCGGGCTTATGAAGCATTAAAAGCGCGGCTGGGTCAGGAAGGCTTGTTTGATACTGCCCATAAAAAATTATTACCGACATTGCCACAATCGATTGGTATTGTATCGTCGGCTGATGGCGCGGCAGTACACGATATTTTGAGCGTTTTAAAACGCCGATTCCCAGCCATTAAAATTATTTTATATCCAGTGCCAGTACAGGGTGAAACGGCGCCGGCATTGATTGCTGAAGCAATAAAAATCGCTGATCAGCGTCAGGAATGTGATGTATTGATTGTTGGTCGGGGCGGTGGTTCGCTGGAAGATTTATGGTCATTTAATGACGAGCGGGTGGCACGGGCGATTTTTGCCTGTGGTTTGCCGGTGATTAGCGCTGTGGGTCATGAAATTGATTTTAGCATTGCCGATTTTGTTGCTGATGTCCGAGCACCAACGCCGTCGGCGGCTGCCGAATTAGCGGTGCCTGATGCCAGTCAATTAAGCCGGCATGTGGTGCAGCTATATCAACGCTTGCATCTGCGATTGACAGGTTGGCTAAGTCAACAACAAAAGCAGGTTCGCTATTTGCAGCAGCGGCTACCCAAACCCCAACAGCAACTGCGTATGCAGCAACAATTGATCCGTCGCCTCAGCAGTCAACAACAGGCAGCGATGCAACGGTTTTTGCAGGCCAGACAACAGCAAACCGATTATTTAACCGCACGGCTGCAACATCCACAAGCGCAAATTGATCGGCAAAAACAGCGGCTTGTGGAACGTCAGCGGCAGTTACAAGGGACCTGGCAGCGGGTTTTGCAACAACACAGCGGACAGCTCGCACTGTGCCAACAGCGGGTGCAGGACTTACAGCTATTGTTACAAAAAAATATGCGTGCCAAGTTACATAGCAACCGGCAATATCTGGCGCAGCAAATTCGCACCTTATCAGCGGTTAGCCCTTTAAATACATTAGATCGCGGTTATAGTATTACCACTGATGCCAGCAGTGGCGCGGTGATTACTAACAGTGCCGAGGTGTCAGTTAATCAGACGCTGAAAATTCGTTTACATCAGGGCCAGCTGGATTGTCAGGTCACCCATAAACACGATGTTTAAAGCTTTATGTTTTTTATTGCTTACCAGTTTGCCGATGCTGGCAATGGCATTACCACCAACGCTGGCGGTGCCGGGTGGATTAGTAGTGATAGATATCGCGGCGACAACCAGCGCACCAGCGCCTAAGGTATATTATCAACAAAAACCGGTATTGGTGACACAGCATCAGCAGCGCTGGTATGCCCTGGTCGGGATTCCGCTGGATGCCAAGCCGGGCGTGCAGCGAATAACGGTTGATGATGGTACAAGCCGCAGCAGTCAAATATTTGATATCGCCGATAAACAATACCCAACACAGCACATCAATATAAAAGATCATAATCAGGTGACGCCGGATCCCGAATCTTTACAACGGATTTACCGGGAAACCGAACGCATCCAGGCCGTTTTAAATAACTTTGATGACAGCCAACAGGCAGACTGGCAAATGGTCTGGCCGGTGGAAGGCCGTATTAGTGGTTTATTTGGCCGGCGCCGGGTATTTAATGGCGAGCCGCGTAAACCGCACGGCGGTATTGATATTGCCGCCAAAACCGGCACGGTAATTATGGCGCCAGCCGCTGGCAAAGTTGTTGATACCGGAGATTATTTCTTTAATGGCAAGACGATTTTTATTGATCACGGTCAAGGTCTTGTCAGTGTTTACTGCCATTTAAATGAGATAAATGTCGAAGCGGGTGAAATGCTTAGTCAGGGCAGCCGGATTGGTACGGTCGGTGCTACTGGCCGCGTCACCGGACCGCATTTGCATTTGGGTATCAGCCTCAATGGCACTATGATCGAACCGCGATTATTGATGCCGGATTTGCCTGACCAGCCGTTGCTGACAGAATAACTAAATCAACAAACTGAGCTGTTTATCGAGCTCAGCAAAATCCAATGGTTTGGTCAGATAAGCATTAAATAAATCTTTGGTGCGTTGCTGGTCATAAGGCATTGCAGCAGCGGTAATGGCTATCACCGGGATATTTTGCATATCCGGTAACTGGCGGATCTGACGGGTGGCTTCCAGGCCGCTGATACCGGGCAGATTGATATCCATCAGAATCAGATCCGGTTGCAGCGATTGAATGACTTTCAAGCCGGTTTCTGCCATTTTGCAGCTGTGCAGTTCAAACTGCGGTTGCTGGCGGAAATAGGCCTGCATTAATTTAATATTGGCCGGATTATCTTCGATATACAGTACTTTACGGATAGACCCGCCGGTCAGTTGCTGGCGGAGATTGTCTGTGGCATCTTGATGACCTGCAGCAAGGTCTGTTGGGCAGGCGGCCAGCGGTAATTCAATCCAGAATCGGCTGCCTTCTCCTTGACGGCTGTCAAAACCAATAAAGCCATGCATGGCTCTTAGCAGTTTTTCAGTGACTACCAGCCCGACGCCAGAGCCTTCAATACCTGAATTTTCCTGTCCTAAGCGGTCAAAAGCAGTAAATATCTTTGACTGGCGGTTCATGGGGATGCCGATACCGCTGTCAGCAACCGTTATCCGCAGCCTTTGCAGGCCGTGAATCACCTCAGTGCTGATACTGACCATACCGCGGCGGCGATTATATTTAATCGCATTGCTGAGTAAATTTATCAGTACTTGTTTCAGCCGGGTAACATCGGCCATCACCCACTGGGCAGTCTGTGGCGCGATATCGACACGGATTTCGTTATTATCGGCCTGTGATTGCAGCAGTGGCAGACAATTGTTGATGACCTGACTGATATCCACGGGCTCCAGCGACACTTCAATATTGCCTGCCTCGATTTTTGATAATTCCAGCACATCATTAATCAGCTTCAATAAATGCTCGCCACTTTGATGAATAATGCTGACATTGCTGAGTTGCTCATCACTAAGCGGCGCATTTGGATCACTTTTTAGCAACTGGGCAAAGCCGAGGATGGCATTCAGCGGCGTGCGCAGTTCATGACTCATGGATGATAAAAATTCCGATTTAGCCTGATTGGCTTTTTCGGCTTCTTCTTTAGCGGCGATCAGCGCCTGATGCTCGGCTTTGCGCAGTGAAATATCGCGGGCGATGCCCGTGAAAAAATAGCGATCTTGCCAATGAAAAGCGCTCAATGTCAGCTCAATCGGAATGATCTGCCCACTTTTATGCAGTGCCTCAAGTTGCACTGCCTGGCCGATAATTTTTGATTGTTCGGTACTTAAAAACCGGGCCATGCCTTGTTCATGCATCGGCCGGTACTTAGCGGGCATTAACTGGGTGATATTGTGGCCGATAATTTCTTCGGGCTGATAGCCGTAAAGCTGGGTTGAAGCCTGGTTGAAATGCTGGATATTACCGGTCGCATCAATCGTAATCACGCTTTCCAATGTGTGATCCAGCAGAGTTTGTAAACGGTCACTTTCGTGTTTGGCATGGAGTTCCAGCGTTTTTCTGCGTTGCAGCTCGGCTTCCAGTTCAGCAGTTTTAGACTTTACCAGCGCATTGAGTTGCGAGGCATGGCGGCGTTTCAGGCTAAGACCAATGATCAGCAATATGGCGATAATGATCAATAAACCCGCCAGTAATTGCCAAAGGTATTGTCCAGCATGCTGTAACGGCAGATCAGCATGGGCTATGTTAATGGGGAGCATTAACAGAAACAGCAGGGCGAATAGTGAGTGGCCGACCATAAATACTCTTGTTGGCAGATTTAGAGCATCTTAACCTTAGCGGCGCGCATGCTGCCAGCGTTAATACTGTTAGAGCCTGAACTCACGGCCCAGATAAACATTGAGTACTTTTTCATCCTGGAGGATGTCGTCGGGTGTACCGCGGGCAATCACTTCACCTTCGTTGAAAATATACGCCCGCTCGCAAACACTGAGTGTTTCACGAACATTATGATCAGTTATCAAAATGCCGATACCGCGCTCGGCCAATTCTTTAATAATGCCCTGAATATCCAATACCGAAATCGGATCGACGCCGGCAAATGGTTCATCCAGTAAAATAAACTGCGGCTCCATCGCCAAAGCCCGGGCGATTTCGACGCGACGACGTTCGCCACCGGACAGCGCCATGCCCATTGAACTGCGGATATGACCGATATGAAAATCATCCAGCAGCCGCTCCAGAAGATCATCCCGGGCATTGGCAGTCAGATCTTTTCGGGTTTCAATGATCGCTTTTAAATTGTCTTCGACGCTGAGTTTACGAAATACGGAGGCTTCTTGCGGCAAATAACCAATGCCCAGTTGCGCCCGCTGATGGATAGGGTCATGAGTCAATTCTTGCTGATCAAGAAAAATATGGCCTCGATCTACCGGAATCAGTCCAACAATCATATAAAAACAAGTGGTTTTGCCGGCACCATTAGGGCCTAAAAGGCCGACAATTTCACCGCTATTAACTTCCAGCGAAATATTTTTGACGACTTGCCGATCGCCGAAACGCTTGGCAAGCTGCTGTGCAGAGAGTTTACTCATATACAATCAGGCTTAGTTGGTTTTGATGTAGCGCTGGCTAACCCAACCAATCACCGACTCACCGTTTATCAAACCTTTAACCTGTGCCCATTGATTTTGCCGGGTCAGGATTAATACTTCAGTATTGGCGGCAAAGGTCGACAGTTTTTCGTAGTTGACGCCGGGGCCGGTACGGACATTCAATGCTGTGGTAATCAAACCGGTGGGGTATTGGGTATCACTGGTTTGCGTGGGAGCAGCAATCGGCTCAACCGGGGTTCGTGCCGTTGCGGGTGCTTTGTTTTTTTCACGTTGGCCAGGAGGCTGTATGGTGACATGCACCCGGCCGCTGGTCTGGCTTTCGCCGTCGATTTTCACCGGGCCGGAGTTGGCAAATACCACATTTTTGGCAATATCGTATTCAATGTGATTGCCTTTGAATTCATCGCCGTTTTGCCAGACATAACCTTGCCCAATCAAAAAGATCTTTTCGTCAGCAGCCATATAATCCATACGCAGGGCCTTGGCGCGAACCGGTGATTCGCCGGGTTTGTGGACTTGTTTATAGGTGGCCAGCTTGCCTTCGGCAACGGCTTTTTTCAGTTGTTTATTTTCATCGTAATAAAAGGTGATGATGTCACCTTCAATACGCAGAGTACCCTGGGTCAAAATAGCATCGCCTTTGTATTGCGCAATACCTGCGGCATCATCCATCTGCGCATGATCGGCTTCGATATTAATGGGTTTTTCGCGATCACTTGGCAAGGCCCAGGCCGATATCGGCAGCCAAAATAACAGCAGACTAGTTTGCAGCAGGCGCATCATATTGTCCTCTTACCCTGGAGTGCAGGTTTATAGTTTCTTCTTGCAACGCCGCATGGAAACCCACTGAATGGGTATCGCCATTGGGCGAGCGCATTAATACTGGCCGGTCGGTATAGGCCGTGTTGTTGACCGTATCAAGATGCAACAACTCGGTCAGTAATTGTATGTCCGGCTGATCTTTATTGGTGATAATAACATTGCCTGTTAATACAATGTGTTCCGCTTTGCCGCTGGTGTCGGCGCGATCTGCCTGCAGGATCCAGTCATCATCGTCGATGGCGATATGCAGTGCGTCGGGATTGATAATCTCTGTGCGATCACCCTTAGGATAATGCGATGCTTCGCTGCCTTTGATGATGCGTTGCGGCTGACCATCCAGATTCATAACGGTCATGGTGAAATCAGTCATGCCGTAATCACTGCTGCGCTCGACTAGCGCATCACCTTGTTGTTGCGATTCAGGCGCATGCTGGTTAGTAAATAACAGCCATAATGTGAGTAAAACTGCTGCGATTAGCAGCAGTCGCAGTAGCCAGGGTAAATTAAAAATGGCGTTCAATTTGATCCTGTAAGTTGCCTTGTCCTTCCATAATCAATTCGCAAACCTCACGTGCCGCGCCCTGTCCACCACACGAGGGTGTAATCCAATGGGCATGTTGTTTGACCCTAGCATCCGCATCTTGGACAGCAATAGCCAGACCGACACGGCCCATAATCGCCAGATCCACCCAGTCATCACCAACATAAGCACATTGCTCGGGTTGTATATCCAATTTATGCAGTAAATCTTCATAAGCCGGCAATTTAATGCGCTGACCTTGATAGACATGCTTAATACCTAAGCCATTCATCCGGTGTTCAACGGTTTTTGAAGTGCGGCCGGTGATAACGGCTATTTCGACTCCGGTATATTGCAGCAGTTTCATGCCATGACCGTCACGCGAGTGAAACGCCTTATATTCCTGCCCATCGTCGCTAATGATGATGCGACCATCGGTGAGGACACCGTCAACATCAAATATTAGTAGTTTTATCTGTTTGGCGCGGGCCAGAATGTCTTGCATCGGTTTTCCTGGTTAAACAACTCCGGCGCGCAGCAGATCATGCATATTGATGGCGCCAACTAGTTGTTGCTGTGGATTAATAATAAGCAGCGCGTTGATTTTATGTTGATCCATCAAAGCCAGTGCTTCGGCAGCGAGCATGTCCGGCCGGCCGGTTTTACAGTTGCGGGTCATATGATCATGCAATTTGGCGGTGCGGATATCAACGGTTTGTGCCAGCACCCGCCGTAAATCACCATCAGTAAAAATTCCCGTTAATTCGCCGATATCATTGACTGCTGCGGTCATGCCCAGGCTTTTATTGCTCATTTCGATTAAGGCATCGCCGAGCAGGGCGTGTTCGTGGATCTGAGGGATTGCAGCATCTTTATGCATGATATCGCTGACACGCAATAACAAACGCCGGCCGAGATTGCCACCCGGATGTGACAAAGCAAAATCTTCGGCAGTAAAACCGCGCGCTTCCAATAACGCAATCGCCAAAGCATCGCCCATGACCAAGGTTGCCGTGGTGCTGGACGTCGGCGCGAGGCCCAGTGGGCAGGCTTCTTTTTCGACACTGACATCCAAATGCGCGCTGGCACATTGCGCCAGGGTCGAATGGGGCCGACCAGTCATGGCAATCAGCGGCACCCCTAGTCTTTTTATCAGTGGCAAAATGGTTAAAATTTCGCTGGTTTCACCGGAATTTGATAATGCAATCACCACATCATGACGGGTGATCATGCCTAAATCGCCATGACTCGCTTCGCCAGGATGCACAAAAAACGCCGGACTGCCGGTGCTGGCTAATGTCGCTGCCAGTTTACCACCGATATGCCCGGATTTACCCATACCGATAACCACAATACGGCCCTGACAAGCCATTAAATATTCGCAAGCTTTAACAAACGTCGCATCTATACGCGTACGCAACGCTTGCACCGCAATGATTTCAGTATCAATAACGGCAATTGCCAGCGAAGTTAATTTAGCAGCGTCCAGTGTCATTTCCGGGGCAAAGTATCAACTCAAGATGTAAAAGTGCAGTATACCTGAGCGCCATCAACATAGGCCATTACTGGCTGACAACGACTGATCGCGGAACATAAAAAAACCGGACGGGGTCCGGTTTTTTTGATGACAACGTCCGGCAATTTATTGCAAATCGTCAAACAGATCAAAGTCTTCGTTACTATCATCTGGATTGGGCGGGTTACCGTCATAAACCAGATTTTGACGGCGTTGCAGGTAAGCTTCGCGTACATAAGAATATTCATCGTCAGTGGCGGCATCTAGCACTTTGCCGGTTTTCAGATATTTAGCCCGAGCATCAATCAGACGGGTAGCCGCCAATGCCAGACGGGCATCATCACCTTCAACATACATGACCGGATCAGTAAACATATCGCCGACCAGACCAAATGTGTCGCGGACAGTATGCGGTCCAAACAACGGCAATACTATATAGGCACCAGGTTCAGCACCCCAAACACCTAAGGTCTGACCGAAGTCTTCATTATTTTTCTTATAACCGGCGTGACCGGCAACATCAAAAATACCAAATACACCAACGGTGCTGTTCAGGCCGAAACGGCCAGCATCATGCGCGGCTTGTTCGAACTTACCCTGCAATAAATCATTAATTATCACCGTGATTTCATTCAGGTTGCTGAAGAAATTACTGATACCCCAGCTGATAGGCTCAGGCACGATAAAGTCATAACCTTGTGCTACCGGTTTGATAACCGCTTTATCCAGCGTGTCATTAAAGGTATACATTGCCCGGTTGTAGCCTTCATATGGATCCTGCGGGTTATTGTAAGTGCTGGCGCAGCCGCTCAGAAAAGCCAACATGACAATCATTGTCATACCGCGCACAAAATTAAAGTAAGTCATTAGGCCGATCCCTGAAAAAATTCACAGTGTCCGACAAATAATCTCACGCGGGCTCAGCGCCGATCAAGTGATCTGTTGTATTGAAGTCATAAGTGAGGTGCCAATGTGGCGTAATTGCAACAATGTGACAGTCTCAGTTTGACAGGTCAGTAATCATTGTATCAGTGGTTTGCGGCACATTATCAAAAACCATCGACTCAAACACGCGGCTGCATGCAGTCCAGCTATTGAGACTGGCAAAATGAATACAATCGGCTTTATTGAGCGTTAAAGCTTGCTGTGCGGCATTTTGTAAATCATTATCAATAATGCCGGTGCTGCCATTTTCGATAATATCCAGCGGACCAGTAACCGGATAAGCCGCTACCGGCAAACCGCAGGCCATCGCTTCTAAAATCACTAATCCGAAGGTATCGGTTTTGCTGGGAAATACAAACACATCCCCAGCGGCTAACCAACTGGCCAGTTCTTCGCCAAATCTGGCACCGGCAAACGTTACCTGCGGATAACGTTTTTTTAACATCGTCAGATCCGGACCATCACCAATCACCAGTTTGCTGCCGGGTAAATCAAGATTCAGAAAAGCTTCGATATTTTTCTCAACGGCAACACGGCCCATATTGACGAATATGGGCCTGGGTAAATCCAGTTTAACTGGATTATCAGCTTTAAAAATAGCCGTATCAACACCACGACCCCAGACTTCGACGCCCTGAAAACCGCGCTCGATAAGACGCTGTCGCTGAGAACCAGTGGGCACTAATGTGCGCACTGCAGGTTTATGAAAACGTCTTAAAAATGCATAACTCCAGCGCAGCGGAATCGGTGCCCGCAGGCGTAAATATTCTGGAAACTGAGTGTGATAAGAGGTGGTGAACTGTACTTTGTAGCGTAAACACCAGCGTCGCGCGGCCTGACCCAGTGGACCTTCGGTGGCAATATGGATAGCATTGGCATTGAATTCACGCAGCCTGCGGGCAATGCCACGATAGGGAAACAACGCCAGACGAATACTCGGATAAGACGGGCAGGGCACGGTCTTAAAATCCAGCGGTGAGATCATGCAGACTTCATGGCCGAAGCTTTGCAAATAATCACGGGTTTTTCCCAATGTACGCACAACGCCATTGACTTGCGGCTCCCAGGCATCTGTGACAATAACGATTTTCATCAGGCTGCCTGGGCGATGGCGTTGGTTTCTGCAACCATTTCAGTCCAGGTCAAAATTTCCATTTGACCGTCCGGATGTTCAACCAAAGCCGTGCAGCTTTCTACCCAGTCACCGCAATTAAAATAATCGATGCTATGCAACTGAGTGATTTCAGCGCGGTGAATGTGACCACAAACCACACCATCTACACCTTGCCGTGCTGCTTCATGGGCAACGGCTTCTTCAAAATTACTGATGTATTGCACAGCATTTTTGACTTTGTGCTTTAAAAACGCGGCCAGCGACCAGTAGGAAAAGCCCATTTTCCGGCGCAGGTAATTGACGTAACGATTGGCACGTAACAAAAACTCGTAAAGACGGCTGCCAATTTTAGCCAGCATCGGCGAGATTTTAACCACACTGTCAAATTCATCACCATGCAGAATCAATAGCTTGCGATTATCAGCGGTGGTGTGAATGGCTTCATGTTTTATTTCAATATTACCAAATATCATGCCGTCATAATCACGAAACACTTCATCATGATTACCCGGTATATAAACGACCTTAGTATTGTGTTTGGCCTTACCCAGCAAAGTGCGGATAACGTTATTATGCTGTTGCGGCCAGAACATGCGTTTTTTCATTTCCCAGACGTCGATAATATCGCCGACCAGATACAAATATTCGCATTCGGTATGATGTAAAAAATCCAGCAGCAATTCGGCGCTGCAGCCCCGAAATCCTAAATGAATGTCTGAGATCCAGACGCTGCGAACTTTCAGTTTTTGTTTCGGACTTACTTGTGTTTGCATAATGCGCCCCTATCTTTAACCTTAGCGCACACTAACGAAAGACTATTGCAGCGATGTGACCTTTTGGTTGCAGAAATATGACGCGGCAACCTGTTATCACCGGCAATATGACTCAATACAGGAATTAAATGGCTATGAGTAACCCATTATTAGATCATCAATTTTTACCGCCTTTTTCCAGGATCAAGGCGGAACACGTCGAACCTGCGGTGGATCATGCTTTAGCCCAGGCGCGGCAAATGGTCATTGATACGCTGGATGGATTACAGCAGCCGACCTGGGAAACGTTGGTGGTACCGATGGAAGAACTGGATGTGTTGATCGACAAAGTCTGGTCGCCGGTCAGCCATTTAAATTCGGTGATGAATTCAGAAGAATTACGCAAAGCCTACAACGCCTGCCTGCCTAAACTCAGCGATTTTGGTACTGAATTAGGCCAGAACGAGGATTTATATAAAGCCTATAAAATGCTGCAGCAAAGCGCCGAATATGATCAGCTTGATACCGCGCAGAAAAAAGTGATCGACAATGCAGTCCGTGATTTCCGGTTATCGGGTGTCGAATTAAATGCCGCCGATCGTCAGCGGTATAAAGAATTGTCGCAACAAATGACCGAGCGCTGCGCCAAGTTTGAAGAAAACCTGCTTGATGCCACCCATGCCTGGAAAAAGCACATTACCGATGAAAGTCTGTTGTCGGGCCTGCCGCCATCTACGATTGGTATGGTCGAGCAGATGGCCAAACGTGAAGGTCTGGAAGGCTGGTTGTTTACCCTGGATTTCCCGTCCTATATGCCGGTGATGAGCTACGCCGATAATCGCGAGTTTCGTGAAGAAATGTATACCGCTTTTGCCACCAAAGCCTCTGATCAAGGCCCGCACGCTGGCCAATGGGATAACACCGAGGTAATGCAGGATATTCTGCAGTTACGTCATGAACTGGCGCATTTGCTGGGTTTTGCCAATCATGCCGAGCGTTCGCTGGCCACCAAAATGGCCAAAACACCTCAGCAAGTGCTGGATTTCTTGAGTGATTTAGCGGCGCGCAGCAAACCAATTGCTGAAAAGGAATATGCCGAATTATGCGTCTACGCCAAACAAGAATCGGGGTTGGAAAATCTTGAAGCCTGGGATGTCACTTACTTTGCCGAAAAATTACGCCAACAACGCTACTCGATTTCGCAAGAAGAACTGAAGCCGTATTTTCCGCAAGACAAAGTGGTCAATGGTCTTTTTGCGGTGGTCAATCGTTTATATGGTTTGGATATCCGTGAAAATAAAGACGTTGATGTCTGGCATCCGGATGTGCGCTTTTTTGAGATCGTCGGTGATGATGGCAACGTCCGCGCCCAATTCTATTTAGATATGTATGCCCGTCAGCACAAACGCGGCGGTGCCTGGATGGATGAATGTAAAGTGCGCCGCAAAACCCGCGATGGCATTCAGATCCCGGTGGCCTTTCTGACCTGTAATTTCTCAGAGCCGGTCGGCGATAAACCGGCGCTGTTTACCCATGATGAAGTCACCACGTTGTTCCATGAATTTGGTCATGGTCTGCACCATATGCTGACTAAAATTGATGCGGCCGGTGTATCGGGCATCAATGGTGTAGCCTGGGATGCAGTCGAATTACCGAGTCAGTTTATGGAAAACTGGTGCTGGGAACGTGAAGCACTGGATTTGATTTCCGGCCATTATGAGACCGGTGAAAAACTGCCTGATGATCTGTACGAAAAAATGATCGCGGCACGCAACTTCCAATCGGCAATGATGATGCTGCGTCAGCTGGAATTCTCACTGTTTGATTTCCGCCTGCATCTGGAATTCAATCCAAATGAAGCCCACCAAGTTGATAAAATTCTCGAGCAAGTGCGTGATGAAGTGTCTGTGGTTAAACCGCCGAAATTTAATCGTTTTGCCAACAGCTTTGGGCATATTTTTGCCGGTGGTTACGCTGCCGGTTACTACAGCTACAAATGGGCCGAAGTGCTGTCCGCCGATGCGTTTTCTAAGTTTGAAGAAAATGGCATTTTCGATCGGCAAACTGGTCTGGAGTTTCTGCAAGCCATATTGGAGCAGGGCGGTAGTCGTGAGCCGATGGAATTATTTATCGAATTTCGTGGCCGTGAACCGCAGATTGATGCGTTGCTTCGGCATTCAGGGATTGCCGCTTAAATAAAAAAAGGGCCGAAAAGCCCTTTTTTTATAGATATCAGCATCATAAATTTATGAATTCAGGCACATTTGCACAGTTTCCTGTGCGTTGCCGATCATCGTCATCGCCTGATCTTTATTAAGCTTACCCGCTTCGATATCTGCCATCATTTGCTGATTTAATGCTTGGGTGGTTTCGGCAATATTGGCGCCCTGAGCCACCGGCAAAATGGCTTGTTCACGATATTCTTCAGGAAAATCAGCCAGACCTTTCAACTGACAAGCGGCCATTTTGGTGACATAGGCATTGGCCTCAGCTTTCAGTGCCGGAGCAGTCATCTCTGGCCGGTCAGCGCTGAGTTTTTGGATAACAATCGGGTGTAATTGTTTGCTGTAGTTCAGTTTGTAATTTTCTTCATCTTGCGTATCAATGGCCATTGCCAGCGGCGCGCTGAGAATAAAAGGCAACATCACTAATAATTTTTCCATGTTCTCTCTCTTTATTATGGTGGCCTGATGAAAACTCAGGCGAATGAGGCAATCCGCAATCTGCGGCAAATAAAATGCTCTCGAACTGTAACTGTAAAACCAGAATGAATCCAGCGGCGCCAATCAAGGCTGGCTTTTAAGCATTCAGGCATATCAGAAAGCAAAAAGGGCACAAAAGTGCCCTTGGGGTGATTTTGCAAACACTGATTGCATTTAACGCAGCTGACTATCCTTACTGCCGCGTCGGTTAAACAAGCTAGCGTTCTTATTTTCTTTATCGATAATTTCCTGACACTTCACACACAGGCGTACGCCGGGAATCGCCTCTCGCCGTGCTTGTGGGATTGGCTTATCGCATTCTTCACAATGGGTCAGGCTTTCACCTTTGGGCAAGCGTGAACGCGCCTGACTAATGGCGTCTTCGACACTGGCATCGATTTGATCTTGTACTGCCCCGTCACGGGACCATCCTCCAGCCATAACAATCTCCAACTGACTGACTTCACAGCTTTATTTAAGCACATAATCAATAGATGGGGGTAAGGGAGACAAGACACAATGACCAAACAAGATATCTGCACCGACGTATCTCTATTTGCAGATAAATTAAAATTGAGGATCGAGAATATTATCCAGGGCTGGGGCGAATGAGATTGTTGAGCTTCGCCGGCTCAGCTATCTTACCGAAGCCATTCCCGGACCAGATTTTGCAAAGATTCAGCTTGATCGATACAAGTTTTAACAGCGCTTTCTGGCACAATATCACCTGAGTAATCAGCAACATTTCGCTGCTTTCTGAGCGCATCAAGCACAATCACCGTTTGTTTATCGACCGCAACCGTCAGGGTGAGACTTTGCAACATGGTCATATGATGGCCGGGCTTACTCGTTAATGTCCGATAGCCATTGGTCTGAAGAGCAGCATTAGCGAGCTGCATAATTGCTTTATAGGCAGCATCAAAGCGATTTTCAGCGCTGATAGTGTCAACTTTAGCATCCTGTAAATTACGATTGGCGGCATCCAGCAGACGTTGAATACTTGTCTCATCCGGCGTAATGCGCTCCAGGCTGATACCAAGCAAATTATCCAGACTCATTCCATGTTCCTATGACATCCATGTGTGGTTTGTTCATAACATCTTTGATAAATGAATCTTGTTTTTTGATAAGATTTTGCCATTCATCAGGATGATAAATTTTAGGGTTAATTTCTCGGCCAGCACTTTCCTGAATTGGGTACAACAGACTGATAATTTCAGCAAAACCGACCTCGCCGACAATCATCAGGTCTATATCGCTGTCAGCAGTTTCTTTGCCGCCGGCAACAGAGCCATATACAAAAGCATAGTCAATTTTTTCAACCAACGGTGTTAAAGCCAGCCGTAGCAGATCAACCAAGCCCACCGTCTTTTTAATAATGCCAATTAATTCGTGATAAATCGGACACTGCGGATTGGCTTGATAGTGATGTTGATTACCAATTTTTTGCAAAGTCAGAATACCGGCTTTGTGCATGCGATCCAACTCGCGCTTGATGGTGGCAACACCCATGCCGGTTAAACGCAATATTTCGTTGGTATAAAAACTTCTTTGTGATTGACCGAACAACAGGCCCAGTACTCGTTGCTGGGTTTCTGTAAACAGGGCTTCGCTTAATTGGCTCATAATAAATTGCCTATAGTTCACTTTTTAGGAACTATAGTTCACTTTTTGGGAATCTTCAAGATTCAACCTAAACCACTCAGTTGTGATGTCGATAGAATTGTATGCATCTCAACTTGCTCAGTGATGGGGTCGCCATGAAGTTATGATCTTGCTTGCCTTGATCTGCTTTGGCCGTTGCCGCGGGGGCGTTCATTTTCTTTGTTTGCCCACAAATTCATCAGGAATGAATTTGGACGCTGAAGGCGCCCGCAGGGTGAGAGGCATGGATGCCTCGAATCAGTTCACCGTTATGCCCGAGCAGATCGAGAAGCGCAGGGAACCCGCAGGGCAAGCATGGGCTGGCCTTTTTTGGTTCATTTTTTGGCTACGCAAAAAATGAACAATGGGTCGTAGTTCACACATAAAAAATCAAGTTATCTGACTCTTTGATTCTAAGAGCTGGCTTAAAAAATTGAGGTGAAAACACCATAAAATGCTACAAACACCTGGGCTATACCGAAAGCTACAAGAGCAGTAGTTAGCCATTTCATTGAGCTTGCCTGTTGATCGTTTTGTTTTTGTTTATTCTGATCTGCTTGGAATTGTGAAAGTGTCACTAGGGGCTGTTGATCTTTGGTGGTTATTTTTTGAGCAGCATGATGACTCGGT
>JAVVFF010000115.1:0-6835 GCA_032250995.1 Methylophaga sp.
CGCCATCCCCACCGCAATACCGGAAGAACCGTTAACCAGTAAGGCAGGGATTTTGGCCGGCAGAACTGATGGCTCGGATTCCGACTCGTCGTAGTTAGCAACATAATCGACGGTTTCTTTATCAAGATCGGCCAGCATTTCATGGGCAATTTTGGCCATGCGTACTTCAGTATAACGCATTGCCGCCGGTGGATCACCATCGACTGAACCAAAGTTACCCTGGCCATCGACCAGCATATAGCGCATCGAAAATGGCTGCGCCATACGCACCATGGTGTCGTAAACCGCAGTATCACCATGCGGATGATATTTACCAATGACGTCACCGACGATACGTGCCGATTTTTTATAAGAACTATTCCAGTTATTACCCAGTTCGCGCATAGCAAACAGAACACGGCGATGCACCGGCTTCAAACCGTCCCGGACATCCGGCAGCGCCCGACCCACAATTACACTCATTGCATAATCGAGGTAAGACTGCTTCATCTCCTCCTCAATGCCGATTGTGTCCAGTTCCAGAGCAATCTCAGACATGCAGTTTTCTTCCTAAAAATTGGGGTCGCGGGCAATTGTTACAAAAGAATGAATATTACCACTCTTGCCGATTTACTGCACGACTTAGACGGCGGCTAGGGTGACCCTGCTTTGCCAAAATAATCGCTTAAATCCATCTCCAGCGTGGCGAGAATCTCTTCCAGACCATTTTTCCAACCAGTTACCACTTCTGATGGCCGGGTTTCATCGATGTCAGCATCGACCCGAAAGCCAGTTTGAAACAACATCTTACTTTCAGCATCGACGCCTGCCGGGCTTAAGAAAAACTGCATTTCCAGCACGGCCAGCGGCGGATAAGCCGGCCGTGCATCACCATATAGCTTGGTTAAACCGGTTTCTAGCACCAATTCATACGGCTCAGTTTCGTCGGTCACCACTTTGCTGAACAAGCCACTTTTTGACAGCCAGCGTTGTAATTGTGCGGTAAACATGGCCTGCGGACTGGTTAACAATTCATGCGGCGGTTGCGGTTCATATTGATTGTCACCCACCCGGAACATGATGGTCGGTTCGCGAAAATAAGGTGCCACGCGAATAGGCTTGACCAGCAGCACTCGATCTTTGGCAAATTGCGGTGCCACATTGCCACGATCCGCCTCAACAATATAAAGTCGTGGCTGAGAATCGAAGTCGTCGCCTTCACCACCACCAAAACTAAAACATCCGGCCAACAATATAGTTAAAATCAATAAAAATATTTTTTGTGAGTGGTTACGCACAGACAGCACAACTCCTATAAAAATAACTGGATAAAGCAGGATTTCAAATCACAACCACTATAATAGCTGGCAGCCATTACCGACCTCAATAATCAGGAATAACCGTGCACGCAATTACTGCCCATATCCGTGATATTCCCGACTTCCCAACACCGGGGATCATCTTTAAAGACATCACCCCATTATTGCGAGACCCACAGGCAATGCGCCTGGCCGTGCAAGCTATGATACAGCCTTTTCAGGATCATCCGGTGACCGCAGTGGCCGGTATGGAAGCCCGAGGTTTTGTATTTGGCGCGCTGGCGGCCCGCGAACTCAATGTTGGCTTTATCCCGCTGCGCAAACCCGGCAAATTACCCCATGACACCCACAGTATTCATTATGATTTGGAATATGGCAGCGCAAGTTTAGAAATCCATCGTGACGCCATTACGGCCGGAGACCGGATATTGATTGTCGATGATATTCTGGCAACTGGCGGCACGGCACTGGCAAGCTGCCATTTAATTGAAAAACTCGGTGGCAATATTGCGGGTTGTGTATTTTTATTAGAGATTAATGCGCTACAAGGCCGGCAAAAATTACATGCTTACGCGTTGCACAGTCTGATTCAGAGTTGATTTAGCTTTATCAGCCTCGGGCCACAAAGCCAATAGTTCACGACAAACAGCCCGATAATCGGCCGCTTTGGTAATCGCTGAAATCATTGCCACACTACCGACACCTGTTTTTTTTAGCGCCTTTGCCCGTGACACATCAATGCCGCCAATGGCCACCAACGGTGTTTTGCCTAAAATTTGTAACCACTCGACAATTTTGGCATGTCCCTGCGGCTGCCAGGGCATTTGTTTACTATCGGTCTGATAAATTGGTCCAAGCGCAATATAGCTTGGATTAAACGTTAAGGCCCGGGCCAGTTCCCAATAGCAATGTGTGGAAATGCCGAGTCGTAAACCCGCTTTGGCAATTGCGCCAAGATCCGCCTGACATAAATCTTCCTGACCCAGATGCACACCATACGCCCCGGCATCAATCGCCTGCTGCCAGTGATCATTAATAAACAAACGGCTATCCGGATATTGCGCAGCAATGGCGACCGCTTTATTAATTTCAGTCTGGGCCAATTGTTTATCCTCAGTTTTCAGGCGTAGCTGAATAGTGCGAATGCCTTCGGTAAAGCATTTAGCCAGCCAGGCTATCGAATCCACCACCGGATAAATGCCCAGCTGCTTTGGACAATCCGGAAATTGATTTTTTTCAGCGGTTGTTACGGTTGTGGTGGTGTGTACTGCTGGCAAAATCATCTTATTCAACTGTAATGGCTGGTGCTGAAATAACTGATATGGGCCAACGGTTGGTGCTGCCAGATAGCCCTGATTTAAATAACTACGGGCCAGCACCACCGCTTCACGCATTACAAATTGCCGGGCTAAATAAGTAGCAACAGCCGATGCCAGTACACAGCCTGTACCCCGCACAGAATACTCATAACGGCGCGTCGATAAATAAAACTGCTCGTTGGCATCCTGATAAAAATCGCTGCTTTGCTGACCGCTGCCATGACCATCTTTAAGCAGGCAGGCTTTTACGCCTTTTGCCAGCAGATTAGTCATACCCTGATTGTCGGAACTGCCCGCTAAGCACTGTAATTCCGGGCGGTTTGGTGTCAGCAAATCAATATAGGGCAATAACTGCTCAGTAATCACATCAATTACAGCGTGATCCACAGCTTGTCCGCCACTGCTTGCCGACCGTACCGGATCGAGCACCACCGGTAATGTATTTTGCTGCAAATAATCGACAACGATTCTGGCAATTTGCGCATTAGGTAACAGACCAATTTTTACGGCAGCGATTTTAAAATCAGCCGTGCAACAGTGTAATTGATTAATAAACTCGTTTTCTGATAATGGATTAAGCGCCCGCAGACCATCAACCGTTTGCTCAGTCAGACAAGTAACCAACGGTACCGGATGTCCTCCTAACTGGCTGACAGTTTGAATATCGGTAGTTAAGCCCGCAGCGCCTTGCGGATCCAAACCGCCAATTAATAAAACAGCCGGTTTAGTCATGTTGCTGCCATAAAGGTTGATCTAGTGTCGGTGTACTCGGTTTGGCCTGTAAACGTTTTGGCATAATGCCGGCTTCATAGGCTAAGCGACCGGCATTAATCGCTTGTTTAAACGCCTGCGCCATCACTGCTGGTTCCAGCGCTTCAGCAACAGCAGTATTCAGCAAAATACCGTCATAGCCCAGCTCCATTGCCTGCACCGCATCAGACGGTTTACCAATACCGGCATCCACCAATAAATTCAGTTCTGGCAATCGCTCCCGTAACATGGTTAAGGCATAGGGATTCAGTAATCCCTGCCCGGTGCCAATCGGCGCGCCCCAGGGCATCAGCACTTCACAGCCCAAATCGGCCAATTTCTGGCAAAGCACCAAATCATCGGTGCAATACGGAAACACTTTAAAACCGTCTTTAATCAGCGTTTGGGTGGCTTCCAGCAAAGCAAATGGATCTGGTTGCAAATTAAAGCTATCACCGAGCACTTCCAGTTTTACCCAGTCAGTTGCAAATAATTCCCGAGCCATATTTGCTGTTTTCACAGCTTCGTCGGCACTGTAACAACCGGCAGTGTTTGGCAACAAATGGCAGTTTAAATCGGTAATCATTTGCCAGAATTGTTGTCCATTACCGGCATCACTGGCGGTTTGCCGGCGCAAAGAAACGGTAATAACTTCAGCACCTGAAGCGCGAATGGCATCACACATAACTTTCGGTGACGGATACAACGCCGTGCCGATAAACAGGCGGCTGTTTAATGTCTGTCCGTATACATTCCAAGTACTTGTCTGCATATCAGCCTCCACTAATCGGTGACAGGATTTCGATCCGATCACCCGCCTGAATCCGACATTGATCTAACATGGTTTTAGGCACCACCGTGTCATTAACCACTGTCACAAAACAGCCCTGATCAAGACCCTGTTGCGCCAGTATTTCGGCCAGATTCAAGCTGGCGTTTAGGGCAACAGATTGATCGTTGATCCAAATCTGCATTTCAGTTTGCATAAGCAATTGCCTCCTGCTGCACATTTAACTGCAACAGCAATTTATCAATCATCACCGGCCCCAATAAATAACCGTGACGATAAAAACCATTTAATTGAAAGCCCCAGGATTGCCGGCGTAATGCCGGTAAATGATCCGGCAACGCCGGCCGGCAATGGGCGCACATTTCCAATATCCGGGCCTCGGCAAAACCTTTATCAATGGTGTACAGCGCCGACAATAATTCCATGGCGCTACGGACACTGACCGGACTGCGATCCGCCGACTCAATCACCGTCGCGCCAATCACATACTCATGATTAGGTCGAGGCGCCAGATACAATGGATAACGCGGGTGTAACAAGCGTACACAATGTTGAATATCAACTTCCGGTGCATGCACCCGCACCACTTCACCACGCACGCTGCGTAAATCCTCGATATCCTGACGACTACCATTGCCCCGGCAATCTATGGCCAAATCAAACTGCGAAAAGCCATGCCCCAATGTCTGCTGGCAAACTTCATCCAGCGAGCTCTCATCGATATGTTCAAGTGGCATTATCTGTCGCCAATCCGCGTTTTGTTGCAGCAACTCACCAAGCAATTTAAACAGCTGCCGGTTATCCAGACAGGCCTCATCCTCAAACCACAAAGCCTCGGTGAAATTGGCAGACAATGCTGGCGACTGTTGCTGCAAAGCAACTTGATCCAATAACTTAAAATCACCGTCATCTAACACATGCAAAGCGCGGCGCTGATAACGCTGAAACTCAGCCTTGTCGCCGGCATGGGCAACGACCAGCGTGCCAGTTTGAGGGAAATAAACCGGCTCTGGTAATTCCGCCAGCCAGCGTTGCCACAAAGCCATACTTTGCAGCCCCAAATCCCTCAATGCCCGCTCATCGCTGACCGCTTCGGTAAACGGCGCAATCATCGATGCCGCAATATAACCGGCACTGTCGGTACCAGTCATATCATCGCTGGATAAAATCGTCACATTGTGACCTGCAGCCAGCAACCGCCACGCAGTTAACCGGCCAATCAAGCCACTGCCGATAATTAGATAACGTCTCATTGCACCCAAGCCAGAGAATCAAACCTGCCGGTAAATTTTGCTGCCACCGGCCTTAAATTCCTCCGATTTTTCGGCAAAAGCCGCTTTGACATCATGCGAAATTTTCATTGAGCAGAATTTTGGCCCGCACATGGAGCAAAAATGTGCCACTTTGGCACTGGGCTTTGGCAAGGTTTCATCATGGAAAGCCCGCGCCGTATCCGGATCTAAACCGAGGTTAAACTGATCTTCCCAGCGAAATTCAAAACGTGCTTTGGAAATCGCATCATCACGAATCTGCGCACCCGGATGGGCTTTGGCTAAATCCGCGGCATGGGCAGCAATTTTGTAGGTAATAATGCCGATTTTAACGTCATCTTTATTAGGCAGCCCCAGATGTTCTTTGGGTGTCACGTAGCAAAGCATGGCGGTGCCAAACCAGCCAATCATCGCCGCACCAATACCCGAGGTAATATGGTCATAACCCGGTGCAATATCCGTAACCAGCGGCCCCAGGGTATAGAACGGTGCTTCTTTGCAGACCTCAAGTTGCAGATCCATATTTTCTTTAATCTTATGCATCGGCACATGGCCCGGGCCTTCCACCATGACCTGCACATCATGCTGCCAGGCGATTTGGGTCAATTCACCCAAGGTACGCAATTCAGCAAATTGCGCGGCATCATTGGCATCGGCCTGACAACCTGGACGCAAACCATCACCCAGTGAAAACGACACATCGTAGGCTTTCATGATCTCGCAGATTTCTTCGAAATGCGTATACAAGAAACTTTCCTGATGATGCGCTAAACACCAGGCCGCCATAATCGAACCGCCCCGCGAGACAATCCCGGTGACCCGATCCACAGACAACGGAATATGCGCCAATCGGACACCGGCATGAATAGTGAAATAGCTGACGCCCTGCTCGGCTTGCTCAATTAAGGTATCGCGGAATACTTCCCAGCTTAAGTCTTCGGCAACGCCATTCACTTTTTCGAGCGCCTGATACAACGGCACGGTGCCAATTGGCACTGGCGAGTTACGGATAATCCATTCGCGGGTCTGGTGAATATGTTTACCGGTCGATAAATCCATCACGGTATCGCCACCCCAGCGGGTGCTCCAGACCATTTTTTCGACTTCTTCTGCAATCGACGATGTGGTCGCAGAGTTGCCGATATTGGCGTTAATTTTGACCAGAAAATTGCGGCCGATAATCATTGGCTCGGCTTCAGGATGATTGATATTGGCTGGGATAATCGCCCGGCCTTCCGCGACTTCTTTGCGGACAAATTCAGCAGTGATGTGATTGGCAGCACCATCCGGCAATTCGCCGTTGGCTTCCATTGCAGCACGGCCCATGCTTTCACGGATGGCGATATATTCCATTTCCGGGGTGATGATGCCCTGACGGGCATAATGGATCTGCGTGACGTTTTTGCC
>JAVVFF010000116.1:0-6808 GCA_032250995.1 Methylophaga sp.
ATCGGCGAGCGAGCCATTTGATTTGTCTATGAATGATCAACAACTGCTGTGGCAGGAAGCAGCGTTAGTCGCCGAAAAGCTTAAAAACTTAACCGGCGCTGATAAGATGAATTTGGCGACCTTAGGCAATCAAGTGCCGCAGCTGCATATTCATGTCATTGCCCGTTTTCAGGATGATGCTGCCTGGCCGGCACCGGTGTGGGGTTTCGGTAAAACCATTAACTACCCACAAAAAGAGCAACAGAAAGCAGTGGCGGATTTACAGGATTTATTTGCAGGTTTTCTGGTGAGTGGACAGAAAGTTAACCTTTAGACTTCACGTTGAACGTGATGAGGCGATGCGCTATTACCGGGGCGAAGCACTGGCGATACGGGTCGTTACTGAGACTGGTCAGACCCTGCAGTTTCCGGCGTTACATATCCGGCGATTTATCGATCAGCAGGGCATTAACGGTCGTTTCCAAATAATCTTTGATGCCAATAATAAGCTTAAGTCGATTGAAAAGATCGGCTAAGGTTTGGCTTTTTTATCGCGCTTGATTAAAACCAGTTCACTACCCGAAGCAATATCATGCCAGCTGAGTTTATCCGGGCTCAACCATTGCCACCAAAATCCCAGCCCTACGGGCAACCATGAAAAAATCGCCACCGCAAAACGCAGCGCCGCTTGTTGCCAACTAATGCCGGTCTGGTTGCCGCTGATGAGATACACCTGCCAGGCACGCATGCCGAGTGTCTGGCCGCCATGGGTCCAGAACCAGCCATAAAACACAAACGCCACACCGAGAATATAAACAAAAAAGAACGGATTATGCGCACCGATGGCCTCACCGCCATTGAATGCCACCGCTAAACCAGCAGCGACCAGCAGCGCGGATAACAACAGCAAACTGTCGTACAACAAAATGCCGAGCAGGCGAAGTACCCCGGGACGATTGGTTGGTGCAGGTGTTGCGGACATAGCAAGGCTCAATTTAATTGGGCTAAAAATGGCCTATAAAGTATCATATTCGCTTTAGTTTTCAGTGAATCGGGTATCAAATGTTGCATCTGATTGGTCAGCCGGCTTTTTCTGCTTTTCGTATTGAAAAATTATTGCGCGCCCTGCGTACAGAATTACCTGAGATCACCGGACTGCGCAGTGAATACCATTATTTTGCTGAAGTCGATGGCGGTGGTCAGTTATCGCCGGCCGATCTGAATGTTTTAAAAACCTTATTGGTTGCCAGACAATCTGGCAGTGCACAGCAAGCCGATGAAACCCTGCTGCTGGTGACACCGCGTCCGGGCACCATTTCTCCTTGGTCGAGCAAGGCTACCGATATTGTTTATAACAGCGGTCTGACGCAGATTCAAAGAGTTGAACGCGGTATTGCTTTTTTTGTGCAATCAGCAACACCGTTAACCGATGCGCAGCAACGACATATTGCCAGCCAATTACATGATCGTATGATCGAGAGCGTCTTCGATAATGTCGATGATGCTGAGCAATTGTTTATGCACAGTGCGCCGCGGCCTTTATTGTCAGTCGATATGCTCGGTGGTGGCCGGCAGGCACTGGTCAATGCCAATATTGATATGGGTCTGGCACTGGCAGATGATGAAATTGATTATCTGTTTGATAACTTTTCGGCGTTAAACCGTAATCCGAATGACATCGAACTGATGATGTTTGCCCAGGCCAACTCCGAGCATTGCCGGCACAAGATTTTCCGTGCCGATTGGGTCATTGATGGCAAACAACAGGATCGCAGCCTGTTTGACATGATTCGCTACACTCACGAGCAACATCCGGAAGGCGTGGTCAAAGCATACAGCGATAATTCCTCAGTCATTGAAGGTCCGCGCAGCCATCGTTTTCAGGTCAACATGGCTGACAATCATTACTGCTACGAAGGTGAGCAGCAACATATTCTGATGAAGGTCGAAACCCACAACCATCCAACGGCGATCTCGCCATTTCCCGGTGCGGCGACCGGTGCCGGTGGTGAAATTCGTGATGAAGGTGCTACCGGACGCGGTTCTAAACCCAAAGCCGGGATGACTGGGTTTTCGGTTTCCAATCTGCATATTCCGGGCTTTCAACAACCGTGGGAAACGCCTTACGGCAAACCGGCCCGAATGGCTTCAGCGCTGCAAATCATGCTCGACGGGCCATTAGGTGGTGCGGCCTTTAATAATGAATTTGGTCGGCCCAATCTGTGTGGTTATTTCCGCACATATGAAGCCAATGTGCCGTCTGATAATGGCTTCGAAGTGCGTGGTTATCACAAGCCGATCATGGTTGCCGGTGGTTTAGGCAGTATTCGTCCACAGCATGTTGAAAAACATATTATGAAACCGGATACGCAGCTGATTGTGCTCGGTGGTCCGGCCATGCTGATTGGTTTGGGGGGCAGCGCGGCGTCATCGGTGACTTCCGGTACCAGTGAAGAAGGATTGGATTTTGCTTCGGTACAACGGGGTAACCCGGAAATGGAACGCCGTTGTCAGGAAGTGATAGATCGCTGTGTGGCACTGGATGCTCACAACCCGATTGTCTCGATTCATGATGTCGGCGCCGGCGGCTTGTCGAATGCTTTCCCGGAACTGATTGATGACAGTGGTCGTGGTGGTCGGTTTGAGCTGCGAGTGATCCCCAATGACGAGCCGGGCATGTCACCGATGGAGATCTGGTGTAACGAATCCCAGGAACGTTATGTGCTGGGGGTGAATCCGGAAGATGTTGAAACCTTCCAGGCTATTTGTGAGCGCGAACGCTGCCCGTGGGCGATTGTCGGGGAAACCACTGCTGATCAGCATTTGCTGCTTGGTGATGCTGAATTCGACAATCAGCCGATCGATATGCCGCTGTCGCTGTTGCTTGGCAAACCACCCAAAATGCTGCGTGATGTCAAACATCACAGCAAACCCAAACCGGAATTAAACCTTGATGGTATTACTGTGCCAGCTGCGGTTGAGCGGGTGTTAAAGCTGCCGACGGTGGGTAGCAAAAGCTTTTTAATTACCATCGGTGATCGCAGCGTCACTGGTTTGGTGGCCCGTGATCAAATGGTTGGTCCCTGGCAGGTGCCGGTCGCCGATTGTGCGGTCACGTTGGCCGACCATCATGGTTTGCTGGGTGAAGCCATGGCGATGGGTGAGCGCACACCATTAGCGGTGATTGATGCACCGGCATCGGGACGTATGGCGATTGGTGAGGCCTTAACCAATATTGCTGCTGCTGATATTAACAAACTCAGTGATATTAAATTATCAGCTAACTGGATGGCGGCCTGTGGCCACAGCGGTGAAGATGCATTGTTGTATGACACCGTTAAAGCGGTAGGGATGGAGTTGTGCCCGCAACTGGGAATTGCCATTCCGGTCGGTAAAGATTCATTGTCGATGAAAACCGTCTGGCAGGTAAATGGTGAAACCAAAGCGGTGACTTCACCGTTATCATTAATCATCAGTGCCTTTGCACCGGTGACCGATGCCAGCAAAACATTAACCCCGCAACTGCGTACCGATGTCGGTGAAACCCAGCTGCTTTACATTGATCTGGGCCATGGCCATAACCGGCTGGCGGCTTCAGCGTTAGCACAGGTGTATCAGCAAACCGGGCATCGCGGCCCAGATGTTGATGATGCGCGGACATTGAAAAACTTCTTTACCGCTATGCAATTGCTGAAACAAGATAATTTGCTACTGGCTTACCATGATCGCAGTGATGGCGGCCTGATAACCACGTTGTCTGAAATGGCTTTTGCCGGCCGTTGTGGCCTCGATATTGAACTGGATGGTATAGGTGAAGCCTTGCCCGTTTTGTTTAATGAAGAATTGGGCGCGGTGGTGCAAATTCGTGCAGCGCATCAAGATGCAGTATTCGAAATTCTGCAGCAATATGGTCTGGCAAAACACAGCCATTTAATTGGCGTGCCTACTGATGAGCAGAAAATTGTTGTCAGCGTTAATGGTGAGCAGGTATTACAGCAAAACCGTGTGACCTTGCAACGTTTCTGGAGCGAGACCAGCTATCGGATGCAGGCGCTGCGCGATAATCCGGATTGTGCTGAGCAGGAATTTGCCAGCTTAAATGATGAAAATGATCCGGGTTTGTTTGCCAAGCTGAGTTTTGATCTGAGCGAGCAGGTGGCAGCGCCATTTATTATCAGTGGTCAGCGGCCGAAAATTGCCATTTTGCGTGAGCAGGGCGTAAACGGTCAGCTGGAAATGGCGGCGGCATTTGACCATGCCGGTTTTACTGCGGTTGATGTGCATATGAGTGATATCGTCGAAGGCCGTGTCAGTATGGCTGACTTCAAGGGTCTGATTGCCTGCGGTGGTTTTTCTTACGGTGACGTGTTGGGTGCCGGTCGTGGCTGGGCCAGTACGGTATTATTTAATGCTCGGGCCCGTGATCAATTTGCCGCATTTTTTGCGCGCGAAGATACCTTCTCGCTAGGCGTTTGTAATGGTTGTCAAATGCTGTCACAACTGACCGAGCTGATTCCGGGCAGTGAACACTGGCCGCGGTTTGAACGCAATTTATCCGAGCAATTTGAAGCGCGTTTTTCACTAGTCGAAGTCACTGAATCGCCGTCGATTTTGTTACAGGATATGGCCGGTTCAATCATGCCGATTGCCGTTGCCCATGGAGAAGGCCGGGCTGATTTTACTGAAAACGGTGATGCTGACAAAGTCTTAATGGCTCTGCGCTATGTGGATCATTACGGTCATGCCACCGAGGCTTATCCCTTTAATCCCAATGGTTCAGCCGCAAGCCAAACGGGTTTTACCACGATTGATGGCCGAGTGACGATTATGATGCCGCATCCGGAGCGGGTGATTCGCAGTGTGCAGCATTCCTGGCATCCGGATAATTGGGGCAAAGACAGTCCATGGTTGCGTTTATTCCATAACGCGCGGCGCTGGGTCGGCTAATGTTTTTGTCGCCTCGACTACGGATAGATAGAGGCGATGTCTTCTATTGACTGCTCACTGGTGGTTAAGTCTGTTGCTGTTAATTTACAGTGCTGGCTGGGCAGCGGCGCCAGAACAAGCTGTGGATTTGACAAAATCCGACTGGCAATATCAGTGGGGTGATTTTGCTGTTAATTCGCCGGCTTTTGATAATGCTAATAACTGGCAGCCAATCGACTTCCCAGCAAATCCGGCAGATCGTCAGAATCGTCAATTTATCTGGTTTAAAACCACCTTGCCCGCGGCCAATGCTCAAAATCCAGTAATATTTATTACCAGTGTTGATCTGACTGTTGCAGCCTATCTGGAGGGTCAGAAAATCTATCAATTCGGTGAGGTAACGGCCGAAAAACAACCTGTTTTTCGTGGTTGGCCCTGGCATTCGATACCATTACCAACGGATTACGCTGGCAAAACTCTGACCCTGAAAGTTTTCTCTGACTATGTTGATATTGGTTTGTGGGGCGATATCTGGCTGATTGATCGCAGTGTGTTACAACTTACTTTGCTGAAAAATGGCATTGATGAATTAATTATTGCTGCTTTCTGCCTGTTGCTAGCGTTGTTGGCATTGTTATTCTCGACTATGCGTCGCAACAGTCATGATTTTTTGTATCTTGGTTTATTTGCCTTGGCTACTACCGGTACCCTGATTGGTGAAAACTTGTCGGTGCAGTTATTGATTGATGCGCCATTAGTAAAACGCTATATCGCGGCATTATCTTATTTTGCCATGCCTGTTTTTTTGGCGATGTTGTTAAGTTACTGGTGTCAGCAAAGCGACCGGCGTTGGTTTTTGGTATTAGCAGGATTTCTCAGCATTTACTGGCTGACAGCGCTGAGCTTGTCACTATTGGGGCTGGTGAATCTGGTTGTTTTCTATCCAATTTTTGATGTGTTGTTATTAGTTAGCGCCGTTATTATGCTATTGGTAGCCCGCCGTCATTACCCGCAACTTGCTGGTGAACAAAAATTAGTGATGCTGGCGCTGGTGTTATTTGCTGGATTTTTATTTGTCGACATGCTGATTGCACACGGATTACTACCGTGGATAGATTTCCCAATGTCGCTGGGCGCTTTGCTGTTTACACTGATTGTGGCAGCGGTATCGCTGCATCATTACAAACAGTTGCAAGATAGATTACGGCAGATGAATCTGCAATTGGAACAGCGGGTTACTGAGCGCACCGAAAGTCTGCAGGCCTACGCTGATCAAGAAGTCGCGCGTTCTCAGCAGTTAGCGCAAATTAATTCATATAGTCTCGGCCTTGAAGAGCTGATCAGTCAGTTACAAAAAACGGCTGATTTAGCAACGGCCGGGGATTTGGTTTGCGAGCAGATCCCCAAGATTTTTGCCCCGCGGCGTATGCATATTCAACTGGCCGATAACAGCGCTCTGTCAGTTAACGATGCGGCAAATCGCCACCTGATTGAAGTCGAAGATATTCAGGGACGGGAGATGCCGTTTATTGTCGTTGATTGTTTTGAAAACCATGAAGACGACTTATCACAATCACTGATGGATGAATTTATCAGTCGGGTACTGGCGCGATTGCGGGTCACGTTAAGTAACATTAAGCTGCGTGAAAGCCTGCAAAAAATGTCTTTTGAAGATGCACTAACCGGCCTGAAAAATCGGAGATTTTTCGACGAAGCATTACAACGTGAGCAACATATTGCCATGCGTAACAACACACCTTTGGCTTTGTTGATCTGTGATATCGATTATTTCAAAGCGTTTAATGATCGCTATGGCCATGATGCCGGTGATATGGCTTTGCGAACTCTGGCCGGTATCATGCTGGAGCATTTCCGTGAAACAGATATCCCATGCCGCTTTGGT
>JAVVFF010000117.1:0-6771 GCA_032250995.1 Methylophaga sp.
ACTGATCATCGGCACAAATGACTTCGACACGGTATTCACTGACTTGTTCAATTTGCCCTTGCGCACCAATAAACGGCTGGCTACCCTCCAAGGGTCGGAATTGACCATTGCCCAGCGTTTCCCAACTGCAGCAATCATAACCATCAAACCAGCCGGCGCCAGCTTCAAATACCGCTTGTTTGACGCGTTCTTTATGGGTTTCAGGAACAAAAAAAACCAGTTTATGCATTGTCATCACCGCCATTGCCAGCGCTGGGCAACGCCGTCACCACCGATTGCCAGGACGCTGTTATCGTTATTGGTAAAGCTTACTGCCTGGATAATAATGCCCGGACTGAGCGGATTTTGCCGGGCGACTTTCCAGCATTGCTGCTTTTGGCCATCCGGCAATTGCCATAAACAGACCCGCTCATTACTGTGGCCTGTCACCAGCAGGGTGCCGTCTGCAGAAAAATCGATTGCCGTCGTGGTGTAATCAAAAATCGGAAAATCGGGCAACGGCCATCGTTTAGGCCACGGCGAACTTCTTAAACTGGCCTGTAAATCGCCGTCAGGCAAGGCCCACAAATGGGTTTGATCGCTGTCACCGGCGGTCACCACAAACCGACCCTGTGGTTCGAACGCAACCAGATTTACGCGGTTATTATGATGCCATGCGTGGATTTGCTCGCCACTGTCAATATTCCATAAACGCGCCATAAAATCATCACCACCGGTCAGCGCCATGGTACCGTCGGGTGAAATTTCTACCGTATTTACCGGCTGATTAACCGCTGAATTAATCGGACTGCCGTCATGAACAAACCGCTGCCGTACCTGATTGGCTTCAATATCAAAATACACGGCGCTGCGATCAGCCAACGCCAGCAACACAAAACGACCATCCGGCGATAACGCAACGTCTTTGACGCGCATCGGCAACGTCAATCGATGCAGCGGTTTGCCGGTGTTAATATCCCAGATCAGTACCGTATCGTATTCAATGGTTGCTGCCCGCTCACTATTATCCGCAAACGCCACCGCCTGGCTACCAACATCACCTGCAGCGGCATTCTGCCAAGCATATTTCAGAGTATTGGTGGTGATATCCCATAAACGAGCTGCCGCTGTAGTACTGGCTGATAATAAATACTGGCCATTATCAGAAAATTCTGCGGCATAACTGCTTTCGCTGTGCCGCCAATGCGCGCTATCCGGTGGCGGTGTTTCACATGCACTAAGCAAACAAACCAGGCCGGTCACAAAAATTGTCTTTAAACCCGGTGCTTGCATGCTGATAAAACTCAGGATCTCGGTAAGGTCACGCCCTGCTGGCCTTGGTATTTGCCACCGCGGTCAGCATAAGACGTTTCACAAACTTCATCAGACTCAAAAAATAACATTTGCGCAACGCCTTCATTGGCATAAATTTTTGCCGGTAAAGTCGTGGTATTGGAAAACTCCAACGTCACCTGGCCTTCCCATTCGGGTTCCAACGGCGTGACATTAACAATGATGCCGCAACGGGCATAAGTTGATTTACCGAGGCAAATGGTCAACACATTACGAGGGATCCGAAAGGTTTCCACAGTCCGCGCCAGCGCAAATGAATTAGGCGGGATAATACAGACATCGGAGGTCACATCGATAAAGCTGTTGTCGTCGAAGTTTTTCGGATCGACGATCGCTGAATTGATATTAGTAAAAATTTTAAACTCATTCGAACAACGCACATCGTAACCATAACTGGAGGTCCCGTAAGAAATAATCCGGTTACCTTCACGCTCACGAACCTGACCCGGTTCAAATGGTGAAATCATGCCCTGTTCCGCCATCCGGCGGATCCACTTGTCTGACTTAATACTCATAAACGGTCACAAAGCCTTGCGCAAAAGCGTTTATCATAGCTGTCAATCATTCTTAATCACAATATTCGGAAACGCAGACGCATAATCCTTGCTTTGTTTCGCCAGATTCGCAGCAATACGGCGGGCAATGGTCCGATACGCCATGGCAATATCACCGTCTGGATCTTTCACCACGGTCGGCTGACCATTATCGGCATCTTCACGAATATTGATATCCAATGGCAGACTACCCAACATATTGACGCCATATTGATCGGCCATCGACTGACCACCGCCGGCGCCAAAGATATGTTCTTCATGACCGCACTGACTGCAAATATGCGTGCTCATATTTTCAACCACACCCAGCACCGGCACTTTGACTTTTTCAAACATTTTTAATGCTTTGCGGGCATCTAACAGCGAAATATCCTGCGGTGTTGTCACAATCACGGCGCCACTGACCGGTACTTTTTGCGATAAGGTCAGCTGGATATCACCGGTGCCCGGCGGCAGATCGATGACCAGATAATCCAATGATTGCCAGTTGGTATCACTGAGCATTTGTTGCAAAGCCTGGGTCACCATCGGCCCGCGCCAAATCATCGGTTCTTCTTCATCAATCAGATAACCAATTGACATGCTTTGAATGCCATAACTTTGAATCGGCTCAATGGATTTACCATCTGCTGATTCCGGACGCTGCGACGTGCCGAGCATGCGAGGCTGGCTGGGGCCATAAATATCAGCATCCAAAATACCCACTGTGGCGCCTTCAGCAGCCAGTGCCAATGCCAGATTCACTGACGTGGTGGATTTACCGACCCCGCCCTTGCCGGAGGCCACGGCAATAATATTTTTGACATTTTCCAACGCCGGCACGCCCTGCTGGACTTTATGTTTGATAATTTTAAAGCCGACGCTGACATCAGCTTTAATATCATTGCCGGCCAGTAAAGTCGTCAGTAGTTTTTCCAACTCTGCCTGATAACCTTTACAGGGATAACCCAGCGTCACCGTGACTTTTTCGCCCTCGGCTTTAATAATGGCCTTGCTGTCACCCAGCGACATTTGTGTCGATGGATCAATAAAGTCTTTAAACAGTTGTTCGATTTGCGTGGAATTGGTCATGCGGACTCCTGAAGAAACTAATGATCTTAATGATGCGCATTTTACGCGCTGCCACAGAAGCCTGCATCCACATGGCTTGTGAGGTTATAAATCAGTCAGACAAAAAAACACCGCAAAAATGCGGTGTTAAGAGACTTATTTCGGTGGGTTAAGGCTGTTTTGTTTGGGCCAGTCACGGTAATTAAACACCTGACCCTGCTGCCGAACGCGGGCAATTTCCGCCAAATCCAAATCGGCATAGACCCAGCCCGGTTTATCGCCGACACCTTCAACCAAAATCCCGTTATCCGGAAAACCATAATCAACTGGGGTATAAATGCTGGCACGCCCGGTATTGACATCAACGGCTTCCGACCAGGCAGCTTTACCAAAGGTCGGTGATTGCACCACATAACATTGATTTTCCAACGCCCGCGCCTGACAGCCAATACGTACCCGATAAAAACCGGCTTCGGTATCAGTACAGCTCGGCGCCAGAATCAAATCAGCGCCGGCCTTGACCTGCTGATAGGCGATCATCGGAAATTCACTGTCATAACAAACATTAACGGCGATTTTGCCGATATCAGTTACTATCACGTTGATATCACTGCCGGCATGGATCAGCCACTGCTCGTTTTCAAAGCGGGTCATGATCAGCTTGTCCTGAAAACCAACCAGGCCATCCGGCGCAAACAGATTGGCACGATTGCGAAAAGTGCCATTGTCCTGCATAACTGGAAAGGTGCTAGCCAGCATCATGACATCATATTGCTTGGCTAACTGCCGATGCAGATCCTGCCACTGTGCATAGACATCCTGCATGGCGTGCAGTTGTTTACCGAGATCTTGATAGACTGTTTCGCCAAACAATGATGCCAGTTCCATACTGCCGTATTCCGGAAAAACCAATAATTTGGCTTTAACCTCAGCCGCTTCTTTGACCCATTGCGTTAATTTATCGGCAAAATCATCCCACTGGTCAAAAAAACCAATATCGTATTGCGCCGCAGCGACTTTAACTTTGCTCATCTATAAAAATCCAAAATACTAAATTGGAATAGCCGGTTCGTTCCGACTGGATCCCCGCCTGCGCGGGGATGACAATCAACGTTTCAACAAGGGAATACAACGCCGCACTGGATCCCCGCCTGCGCGGGGATGACACTTTATTTGCATGGCTTTGATCAACCATCGCCGAAACCAATAATTGCTGATAACAAAAACAGGTCATTGCCACGCAGGTGGCAATCCAGCGACGATGCTTTATCAATCAAACCAACGCTTACAGTGGTTTCATCCAAAAGGTCATTGGCTTTGGAGATTCATGATCTTCGCCAATTTCTTTCCAACTAAATGTCGTATGCAGCTCCGGATGTTTTTCATAGCCGCGTTTACGCCAGAAATTATCCAAAGGCTTAAAGCCCAACGGCCGCCGTGGATGATCTTCTGGACGTTGTACCCCACAAAAACAAATGAACTCATAACCACTGAGCTCACGGGCATGATCTTCGCGATGCTCAAAAAACGCCACACCGGCGCCTTTGCCGCGGTATTTAGAAATAAGCACCGACTCACCACAGTAAAAAATCCTATCAATGTCCAAACCGGCTTTAAGAAACGGCGCTTTGACTTCGTCGGTTTCAAATTTCAGTGGAATGCCTGTAGAAGCGCCAACCACTTTATCGCCATCAAAAGCCAGGACAATGACGCTTTCCGGGCATTGAATATAGGTTTGCAGATATTTCGCTTCGTATTCGCTATCACCATCATACAAATACGGAAAATCCCGGAAAACCTGAATCCGCAAACTGGCCAGCTCCGGAATATATTGTTTTAAGGCAGCGCCTGACAGACGTTTCAGTTCCAGCATCATAAAACTCGATTGGGGTTTGTGACGAGAAACACGGCGCCGGGGATAAACCGACGCCGCTGCTTGCAATTAATCAACCGACGACTTGTTTGATCCAGTCTTCCAGGTTGTAGTAATTGGTAATGCGGGCAACTTTGCCATCACGAATCACAAAAAAAGCACCGGCTGGCAGATTGTATTTTTGACCATCGGCTTCTGGCAGACCTTCATCGGTGCTCAGGTATTCACCTAAAACGGTAAATTCAACGGCAGCACGATCACCGGCATCATTGGTGGTGATAGAAATATCAATGATTTGCTCTTTGTAATGGGCATTCATGCGATCCATGAATTTAGCAAATTTTTCCTTGCCAACTTCCCGGCCAGTCTGATTAACGTCATGAATGACATCATCGGTCAACATATCCAGAAATGCAGCCATATCCTGGCGATTAAAGGCATCGTAGTAGTTTTGCAACAGGGTCACAGTAGCTTGGTTCATGGTGCAGTTCCCGTGGATTAAAAAAACGGCGAATTTTAGCGCGTAAACGCTTCAAAGAAAAGCAAAAATTGTTTATTGACCACAGTGCCACAGAGATAAATAAATCCGCAGATTACGCAGATAGCCGCAGATTATACGAAGCCGTCATTCCGACCGAAGTGGAGGAATCTCATCGACCGTGCGGAGATGCCTCCACTTCGGTCGGCATGACATCAACGTAAAAGATCTTTTTTATTCATTCCGGAAAACGTAGTTTATTTATCCACAATCCAGTGCAGATATTAATCACAGAGTCACAGAGGGCACGGAGTATCATAAATACAGTCTTTGCGAGGTAGCTTTATCGCCGAAGCAATCCATGCAATTAAAGCAGGCCGATAGATTGCTTCGCTAAACTCGCAAAGACGATAGTGATCAGTTGGGATGAACTTAATGAAACCCAACCTGTAAATCACATTGGATTATTTAATATATGTAACTCTGCGTAATCAGCGGATAACTTAAAAAAACTCTGAGGCCTATGTGCCTCGGTGGTTATTTTTAAATCAAGCTTTAAGGCTGCGCGCAGTGATCCCCATCAACTTATAGGTCAGCAACGACGCGGCAAAATCATAGGCATGAAAGCCTTCGATGGGCGCAAACTCCATCACATCAAAGCCGATAATTTGTCTTTGCTTGGCAACTGACTCGAACAAATTTAAAGTTTGATACCAGCCAAGACCGCCGGGAACCGGTGTACCAGTCGATGGAAATACGCTGGGATCCATACCATCAATATCTAACGTAAAAAATACTTTATCAGGGAAATCATCGGGTAAGGTGATGCTGTTAATGTTATTTGGCACCAGCTCATCACCATCCTGATAATAAACACCAAACTGCTCGCGCGCCTGCATTTCTTCTTCGCAATAGGCCCGGATACCTAACTGATACAAAGGAATGCCCATATCCACCGCCCGTTTCATTACCGACGCATGACTTAAAATATCACCTTCATAGGCATGGCGCAGATCGCAATGCGCATCGATTTGCACAATACCAAAATCCTCAATACCGGCCGCTTTTAAACCCAACAGCACACCGTAAGTCACTGAGTGCTCGCCACCTAACACCACCGGAATACCACCGTTGTTTACGATTTCAGCCGTCGCGTGGGCAATATTTTCCATCACCTGTTCTGGCGTTACGCTGCAATCAATTGGTGCACAGGTATGAATACCCAAATCACAGGGACTGGATTTACCATCCCATTTTTCCAGTTGCCAGGAGGCATTCAATATTGATGATGGACCCAGATTGGTACCGCCACCGTAAGAGACGGTTTTTTCATACGGCACCGGCAGCACATGAAACATCGCCTGCTTGGGATCGGCCTGATCGATTTCTGAGCCCAAAAAAATCGGGAATTGTTCATTTAATTCAGTATTCATGATAAACGCTCTTTAAAGTCTTGATAGCCAAAGTTTTTGACGATTTGCAAT
>JAVVFF010000118.1:0-6767 GCA_032250995.1 Methylophaga sp.
CAGCCAAAAAAGCCCACGTCAACAGGGGAAATATCCCGAAAACAGCTTGCCTGCTTCAGGTGATTGAAATCTTGGCAAATTTTCGTTTGCCAACTTGAATAATATGTTCGGCACCAGCGTGAAACAGCCGGTCTTTGTCATCGCATTTTTCGTTATCGATCTTAACTGCGCCCTGTTTTAGCATACGCAGTGCTTCAGAAGTGCTGGCTGTTAGCCCGGCATCCTTCAATAAATTGGCAATCAGCAAACCTGCTGCACCTGCTTGTATGGTAAGTTCAGGAATGTCGTCAGGCAATTCGCCTTTTTTGAATTGATTTTCAAACCCCTGACGCGCTTCGTTCGCAATCTCGTCATTATGAAAGCGGGCAACAATTTCGACAGCAAAATCCTTTTTGACTACCATTGGGTTAAGACCAGCAGCAACTTGCTGTTTAAGCTCAGCAATTTCAGTGACAGTTTGAAAACTGAGCAAGTCAATATAACGCCACATCAATTCATCAGAAATTGACATTAACTTGCCAAAAATATCCTTCGGGCTTTCATCGATACCAATGTAATTCCCCAGCGATTTGGACATTTTCTGCACGCCATCCAGCCCGACCAATAAAGGCATCGTCAGAATACATTGCTGCGGTTTACCGTACGCTTTTTGCAATTCACGGCCCATCAATAAATTGAATTTCTGATCGGTACCGCCGAGTTCAACATCGGAATCCAGAACGACTGAGTCATAACCTTGTATTAAAGGATAAAGAAATTCATGAATAGCAATTGGCTGATTGCTGGTGTAACGCTTATGAAAATCATCCCGCTCCAGCATCCGCGCTACGGTGTGATTTGATGCCAGCCGGATCATATCCGCAGCGGTCATATCGTTCATCCAGTGGGAATTAAACACCACCTGAGTTTTTTCCGGGTCTAGAATTTTGAACACTTGCCGCTGATAGGTTTCAGCATTTTCTTTGACTTTTTGCGGCGTTAGCGGCTGTCGGGTCACATTTTTGCCGGTGGGGTCACCAATCATGCCGGTAAAATCACCGATCAAAAACAAAATTTCGTGACCCATTTCCTGGAATTGTCTTAGCTTGTTCAGCAACACTGTGTGACCAAGATGCAAATCCGGTGCTGTCGGATCAAAACCCGCTTTAATACGAAGTGGCTTGCCTTTTTCGAGTTTTTCAACAAGCTCTTTCTCGACCAAAATTTCTTCAGCGCCGCGACGAATTTCGGCCATTGCCTCTTGCACAGGGATCATGACTGCTCTCCAGGGTTTAATTTGGCCGCAGATGTTACCACAAGCATAATAATCATAGGGGTTTCAATTCTTATCAAATGCTGAGAGAATTGAGAAAATTTATCACCAGCAGAGACTGCCCATGAAGAAACGCAACAGACTTCTGAGCCCTTCACAGCAGACACGACTCTTCAAGTCCGAGCGGATGACACCGCATAAAAATCGACACTTTATTTTTGTTTCAGTTCTGGCAGTAGTCGGTATCTTCCTGACAACGATAGTTCTGGCCACCAATAAGCCGGCAGCCACCAGTCAAAGTAAGATCATTAAGCTGCCTGAACTTGATCAGGAAATGCATCAACTGGCAATGCCGGTTACCAAACCCGTCCTCACTACGCCGGCTGATGACAGTAAGTTCAGCGTAGAAACCGATACGCAACGGGCAGGAAAACCTGATGATACGTTGCCTGCAAATGATATTATTTTGCATCATGATATTGTCGCTGCCGAAAAACTACATTTGCTCAGCGACCATATCGAAGACAGTAATAACAATAAGGTGCAAGCCAGCGTTTCTGTGGAAGAAAACCTTGATTGGCGGGAAGTTGAAATTATTCCTGGTGATAATTTGTCATTGATTTTCCCTCGGCTTGGCTTAACCGCCAGCGATGTATTTAATGTTGCCCAAACCGAAGATGCCAAGCCCTTATTAAACTTAAAACCCGGTCAACTGCTGCGCGTTGGTGTCGAACCGGCTGATGGTGATGATTCAGCAAATCTGATAGCCCTTGAGTTACAACTCGACCCTATTAAAACACTTGTATTGAATGCTGTTGATCAAGGATTTGTTGCTGAAACCCACGAACGTGAAATTGATAAACGTCAGCAAATTCTGGCAGGTGAAATCCAAAGCTCATTGTTTGTTGATGGCCAAAAAGCTGGCATGTCGGATAAGTTAATCATGGAGATGGCCCATATTTTCGGCTGGGATATCGACTTCGCTTTAGATCTGCGCCAAGGCGATAGTTTTAAAGTGATTTATAACGAAAATTATTTGGATGGTGACAAAATTGACGATGGCGAAATTCTCGCTGCTGAATTCACCAATCGTGGTAAATCATTTCGTGCAATGCGTTTTACTGATAGCGAAGGCCGCAGCCAATATTTTACCCCTGACGGCGCCAGTATGCGAAAAGCCTTTACCCGCACACCGGTGCCAATTTCCCGTATTAGCTCAGGTTTTAATCCGAATCGCAAACATCCTGTTTTAAAAACCAATCGACCACATCGCGGCGTTGATTATGCCGCATCAACAGGCACACCTATTCTGGCCACAGGTGATGGTAAAGTCAGTTTTGTCGGCAACAAAAGCGGTTATGGTCGTACGGTGATTCTATCGCACGGTGGTCGTTACACAACGTTGTTTGCCCATATGTCTCGCTACAAATCTGGCATCAAACCTGGTCAACGTGTCAGTCAAGGTGATGTGATTGGTTACATCGGCAGCAGCGGTCTGGCCACCGGCCCTCATCTACATTATGAGTTTCGGGTGAATGGTGTACATAAAAACCCGTTAACCGTTGAGCTGCCAAAGGCAGAAGCGCTGCCAGAGCAATATCGTCAACAGTTTGCCAATGTGGCGCAACTAATGATGGCCAGACTAGATAATGTGCGGATCCCGACCCTCGCTTTAAATACCGACTAATGGCTTTATTTATTGGTGTCATTTCTGGCACCAGTGTTGATGGTATTGATACCGCTTTACTGGATATTACAGCCAATCAAACGCCGCACTTGGTGGCAGCAAAGACCTTTGCTTACCCGGCGACAGTTCAATCAGCTATCCATCAGCTTATCAAACAGCCCCAGTGCAGTTTACAAGCGCTGGGTGAACTGGATATGGTGCTGGGCAAAGTTTATGCCGAGGCTATTTTAAATCTGCTGCTGATAGCCAATTGTCAGCCTACCGATATATCAGCAATCGGCTGTCATGGCCAGACGATTTACCATGCACCTAATGCCGTCTATCCTTTCAGCATGCAGATCGGCAATGCCAACCTGATCGCCGAATTAACTGGTATCACTACAGTCACTGATATGCGTCAACGCGATATGGTCTGTGGCGGTCAAGGTGCACCGATGGTGCCGGGTTTTCATGAAGTGATGTTTCGAGATAAAACGGAAAACCGGGTGATCGTCAATATCGGTGGCATTGCCAATATCACCGTATTACCCGTCGATAAAAGCAAACCCATTTTGGGGTTCGATACCGGTCCCGGCAACACATTGATGGATGCCTGGATCGAACACCAGCTGGGCAACACTTTTGATGCTAATGGTGACTGGGCAGCCTCTGGCAACAATAAAACTGAGCTGTTGGAAAAGCTTATGGATGAAGCCTATTTTTCACTGCCAGTGCCGAAAAGTAGTGGCCGGGAATTATTCCATCTCAATTGGCTACAACAATGCCTAGCAAAATGTGAGCAGTCTTATGCCGCCGAGGATATTCAGGCCACTTTATTAACGCTGACAGTCAACACTATTGCTGATGCAATACAACAATATGCCGCCGATTGTCAGCGCGTCATTATTTGCGGTGGCGGTGCCCATAATGTTAGTTTAATGCGGGCTTTAAGCGAGCGTTTACAACCCATGATCGTCGATACGTCCAGTGACAATGGGCTTGATGTTGATTTTGTGGAATCTTGTGCCTTTGCCTGGTTAGCCTCCCGGACAATAAACCGGCAAACAGGCAGTATTCCGTCGGTTACCGGTGCCGAACGGGCCAGCATTCTGGGCGGCATTTACTGGTCCGCATAATAACGCTGATATAGCTGAAAGTATAACAGCACCATATCAAATTTTAGGCAAGCGTCCATAAAGCTCATTCAAATAATGTAATTTCTCAGCACAGTCGGCCGGCAATATATCCCACTGAAAACGCCAGCGCCAATTATCCTCAGTTGTCCCCGGCACATTCATCCGATGTGAGCCATCCAACGCCAGCACATCTTGCATTGGCAATACTGCCAGTGACGAGACAGACTGTAACGCCATACGATTCAACAACCATGGCATCATTTCATTGCTGGGTCCGGCATATTGATGCAAATGATTTTTAGCGCCTTCATCCAGCGCCTGATACCAGCCCAGCGTCGTGTTGTTATCGTGAGTGCCGGTGTAAACGACGCTGTCATGGCTATGCTGATGCGGTAAATAAGGATTACTGGCATCACCACCAAAAGCGAATTGCAAAATTTTCATACCGGGCATGGCAAACTGCTCACGTAAAGCATTGACCTCATCGGTAATAATGCCTAAATCTTCTGCAACCAATGGCAATTCATTAAAGTGACTTAACAAAGCATTAAATAATGCCGCCCCTGGCGCTTTTACCCATTGTCCTTCAATGGCGGTATCGCAACTGGCCGGAATTTCCCAGCAAGCATCAAAACCACGAAAATGATCAATACGGATCAAATCAAACAAATTTAATTGTGTTTGTAAGCGTTTAATCCACCATTCAAAATCGCTGTCAGTATGTTCTTGCCAGCGATATAACGGATTGCCCCAGCGCTGGCCGGTATCCGAAAAATAATCCGGCGGCACACCGGCTACTTTTTCCGGCTGGCCGGTTTTATCCAGCGTAAATAATTGCGGATCCGCCCAGACATCGGCACTGTCATGGGCAACAAAAATCGGCATATCACCAAATAATTGCACATTCCGCTGGTAGGCATAGGCTTTTAGCGCATGCCACTGACTGTAAAACATATATTGCTCAAAACAGCGGATCTGCAGTGATTCTTGACGTTGTTGACGAATTTCAGCCAGCGCCGCTGGTTGCCGGTCACGCAATGTTACCGGCCAGTCAAACCATGCCGTGGAATGCTGCAATTGGCGAATTTCCCGAAACAACACATAATCATCGAGCCAATAGGCTTGCTGCTGACAAAAGTCAGCAAAATCCTGCTGCAACACCTCAACAGCATTGGCTACAAACTGGCGATATGCCAAAGCGATCTGGGTGGAGATTTTGCCACCTAGCAGTTCTTCAGCATTACACCAGGGCTGATTGCGGATTTTTTCAATGCTGATAAGCCGGATATTACCAGCATGGGCTGAGAGGCATTGATAAGGTGAGCCATCATTGTGTGTCGGTCCTAAAGGCAACATTTGCCAAACCGTCACCCCGGCCTGCTGTAAAAAATCGACAAAGCGGTAGGCATCTTTACCTAAATTGGCAGATGGTAAACTGGTGATATGCAATAAAATTCCACAGCGGCGCTGGTCAAAAATCTTTGCTTGCTGCATATTCAACCGCCACGACGCATAGTTCCGCCCTGCTCTACCATGCCACCACCCAAAGACACTACTTCGGATAATTTTTGCGGCACTTCCTGACCCAACATTTGATATAAATTCGATAAATGCAGGCGATATAAACGCTCAAAATCACTGACACTTTCAGCTGAGTTATAATCGCCAAACCACCAAAACCAGTCAGAGCCTTCACAAATCGCTAACTGTCTGTCAATGGCCTGTTGCGTTTCTTCATCAAACTCACTGTCAGCCATCACTTGGTCATAAACACGCTTGGCTTCACTAAGCAGATCCCAACCACGGTTTTTATCAGCATCTCCAATCCATGTTGAAAAACTGCCGTAAACCCAGCTACCAGCGACCATTTCCGGCAGATTACCCGGTTCAATACCTGCATCTAAACAATCTGAGAATGTGCATAACTCAACTTCTGGATGCGCCACCAATTTTTTGTAGAGATTATGTAAGAAGTAATAGCCATTGTAAGAATAATATTCCCAGGCATTTTCACCATCGAGTATCACCGATACCACACGATCTTCATCGTCTTCAGTATTGGCTTTGATATTCATCAAATGATGAATAAAGTCGTTGACAGCGTCTTCAGCACCCCATTTGGTATAAGTAAAACCAATCAAATCCGACAAACCATCATCACGAAAAAAACAAGCCGGTGGCTGCCCTTGCAGGCGATAGGGCTTATGAATATTGGCATCGGGCATTTCAGATTTATTGAGGCTATTACGTAAAACATTTTCACCGGTCGCCGTCCAGCTAAAACCATGTTTGGCAATGAGTGGCATAGTTTCCGCAGAAATGGCGCCTTCTGATGGCCAACAGCCTTTGGGCCGAAATCCGAAAAACGATTCAAATACCCGTAAACCTTCTTGCATATGCCAATCAGCACGCGCTGCACCACCCGGATAATCGGTAATTTCTGGTAACGGTGCATCCGGCATTGCTTCCAGCGTTGAATTAATATCAAGCATCAATGGTAAAATGGGATGGGCATAAGGCGTTACTGATAATTCAATGCGACCAGATTCTGCCAATCGTTTATAGCGCGGGATTAAATCATTTAAAATTTCACCAATCACCGTCATCAGCTGACGCCGGTCATGGAAGGTAAAAAACTGGCCTTTTTTCATTAAAGCCTGGATTCTAATATCACTGCGCCGCACCGATTCAGCCATCCACACCAAGTGATACC
>JAVVFF010000119.1:0-6745 GCA_032250995.1 Methylophaga sp.
CTTTTTGAAACTGTCGATAATAAACGGGATCTTGTCACCATCTGCCAAACGAATTTCCTGCGCGTGCAAATCAACGGTTAGCTGATAGCCTAGGTTGGCTTCAACAATAGCAAATAATTTATCAACAATGGCTTCATCCAGCGGAATCGCCAAGATGCCATTTTTACTGCTATTGCTAAAAAAGATATCGGCAAAGCTGGTGGCAATAATCACTTTAATACCGAAATCGGCCAATGCCCACACCGCATGTTCACGGCTCGAGCCACAACCAAAGTTTTCTCGTGCCAGCAAAATCGTACCGCCCTGATAGCGCGGCTGATTAAGAACAAATTCCGGGTTTTTGGGTCGATCACGACAATCCTGACCCGGCTCGCCGTGATCCAAATAACGCCATTCATCAAACAGGTTCGGGCCAAACCCCGTACGCTTGATCGACTTCAAAAACTGCTTGGGAATAATTGCATCGGTATCGACATTGGGCCGATCCAGTGGGATGACCGTACCGGTTTCTACAGAGATTTTTTGCATGTTTTCCTCAAATTTCTGGCAGATACTTACTGCCTGGATGGTTGAATGTCACTATCCACTTCTTGGTATTGCTGGCGAAGTTGGTCAATGGATCGCGATGTCACATCATCCTGTGTCGATTTCAACAGCACAATTTCAACGCGCCGATTCTGCGCACGATTGGCAGCACTGTCATTCGGTAATAACGGCCGGGTATCAGCATAACCTTCGAGCATAAAACGTTCGGCCGGCATTTCGTCATAAGCTAATAATTCGTGGACGACTGAAGTCGCCCGTGAAGTGGATAATTCCCAATTGGAACGGTAACGCGCGGTTTCAATTGGTATATTATCCGTGTGTCCGGCAACTGCGATCAAGCCATCTGTTTCAATCAACACATCATGAATGGTTTTAACAATGGGTTTAAAGGCCGGGTTTAAGGTCGCATCACCCGATGGAAATGAACCCTTTTCACGGATCCGGATAACAATCCGGTTTTGCTGATTTTCAATCTCGATCAGCCCTGCTTCAATTTCAGTTTTCAACGCTTTTTTAAACTTTTCCGCCTCTTCTGCGGTCTGTCGGGCCATTTCCTGAGCGGCTGCTTCAGCATCCATGGTGACTTTCAGCACTTCACGCGTGTCCTCGATTGTTTGCTGCTGAACAATCTTTAAAGGGGTGGGTTTCGGCTCACCGGGACTGAATTCCTGGGCAATAATACTGGTCCCCATCGGGATCGCTTCGGCGGCGATTTCACGCTGTACACCGAAAGCCTTTTCCATGGATTCCACCACTTGTTTAAACTTCATGGCATCGATTTCCGAAAAGGACAGTAATAACACAAAAAAAGTCATCAACAATGACATCAAGTCTGCAAACGTGGCAATGTAGGCAGGCAGACCGCGTTTCGCCTGTTGTGCAGTGGGAGTATTGGTTGCCTCCATAACCGTTTACATCACCTAGGTTAAGCTACAGCTGGCTGTTCAGATTGATCATTTTCTCGCATCGATGCCGGTAGATAATTTTTTAGTAACTCTTCAAGTACTTTGGGATTTTGGCCTTCTTGAATCCCGATGACACTTTCAATAATGATGTTTTTACTCATCAGTTCTTCGCCACTGCGTAATGACAATTTGTCGGCAATCGGCAGTGCAAACATATTGGCAATCATCGCCCCATAAAGCGTCGTTAACAACGCAATCGCCATGGCCGGGCCAATCGCTTTAGGATCGGACATATTCGACAGCATTTGCACCAGACCTATAAGCGTGCCGATCAACCCCATTGCCGGCGCCGCGTCACCAATTTGTTGAAAAATCTGCTGACCGATCCGATGCCGGTTAATGGTCTCGTTCATTTCGGTTACCAGTGCCTTACGAACCACAGCAGGTTCGTGACCATCAACTAGCATACGTATGCCAAGTGATAAAGCAGGGACATTAACTTCTTGACGCTCCAGTGCCAACAGACCTTCTTTGCGAGCAATAGCGGCCAGCCGGACTACTTCAGCAATAATTTCATCAGGCTGCACACTGCGATGTAAAAAGGCCTTGGTCGTGGTTTTGATAGAGTTAATGAACTGCTTCAGGGTAAAACGCATCATTACCACCGCAAAAGTGCCACCAACTACAATAATAAATGATGGCATGTTGAGAAAAGTACTGGCAGCTGCACCAAAGGCAATGGTGGCAACTATCAATGACCATGCAATCAAAAAACCCAGTAGTGTTGCTAAATCCACAGTACATAACTCCCTTAATGAGACCACGGCACAGAAGTTTCATTCTAACCAATGAAGCCCCAAACCAACAGGCTTGCCAGTCGCTTTAATGCAATTGATATTTGCGGCACAAATATAAACGCCATGCAGGTAATAACGCCAACAATAATATGAATCCGATTAACCACAATGGCCAACACATGGGCGAGTTCCATTGCGCTTGTAATTTATCGCGGAGCGCGACATCAATACGCTGATATTTCATGGTGTTATTAGCCATCAGATGGGTTTTGATATTTTTATTCCAAGCATGAAACAGTGTAAATCGCTTCGGATGAAAGCCCCAAATCCAAGGTGCATCATAGCGGGCAATCGTCACCATCTGGTCAATCACCTGTTGCCGTTGCTCTCCATCCGGTAACACCCGCACTTGTTCAAACAGAGCATCAAATTCAGGATTCTGGTAATTAGCGGCGTTTTCGCCACTGTATAAACTTTTCCCATTAGGGCCATACAATAAAAACAGGAAGTTTTCCGGATCCGGATAATCAGCATTCCAGCCCCACTGGAAGATCTGCGACGTGCCGGTACGCATTTTTTCCTGAAAACGATTGTAGTCGGTACTGCGCACCACTAATTGAATATTTAATTTGCGAAACTGTTTACGCACCCAGTCAAATTGCGCTTTGCTATCCGGGCCCCGACTGGTGACATCAAAATACAATACTAAGGGCTCACCGGTTTTGGCATCACGACCATTGGGATAGCCGGCTTCGGCCAGTAATTGTTTTGCCTCGCTGATGGGTTTGGTGCGCGGCGCACCATCGTTCCAATCATAAACAGTATTATCAATGCCTGTTTCGTCATCACGATAACCAAAAATACCCGGCGGGATCGGCCCCTGCGCCGGGATCCCCTGGCCATTGGCAAAAATGCTGATATTTTCTTCCTGGTCAACTGCAATGGCAATGGCATGGCGCAATTTGCGGGCCCGATCGGTATCACCACCGACCACCGAATCCAACATATTAAAGCCCATATAAAAAGTAGTGGTACCGACCGTCGATTGTAGCGCGACACCCAATTGCTTCATGTTGTCACTGAGCCCGAAATCGCCGGATGCGGAAATATTAATCGCCTGGTCAAAACTGTCGGAGGTCAGGGCGCTCAGATCGTAATAACCCTGCAAAAATTTATTCCAATAAGCGGTGCTTTCTTTTTCGAGGGTAAACACAATCCGATCAATAAACGGCATGGTTTTACCGGCATCGGTCAGCAGACCTGCCGTCTCGTCACCGGACTCACCTTCGCTGGGGTAACGCTCACCATGAAACAGCGGATTACGCACCAAGGTCATACGCCGGTTTGGATTATTTTCCAGCAGATAATAGGGACCGGTGCCCACCGGATACCAGTCGAGGGTAATATTTTTGCGTTGTAAGCCAGGTTGCTGATAAAAATTTGCAACCTCCCAGGCAATTGGCGCAAAGAACGGCATCGCTAACCAATATTTTAATTGCGGATACTGGCCATAAACGGTGATTTGATAGCGGTATTTATCTAAGGCTTTAACCCCGCTTAACCGAAAGTCACGTATATCAATGGCATCATTAACAACCAGTTGCTCAGTTAAAGTTTCATTAAATTCGCGTAAGCCAACGATATATTCGCTCATTAAACCAAAGATCGGCGAATGCACCCGGGGATGCGCTAAGCGTTTGATTTGATATACATAATCCTGTGCCTGTAATTCACGGCTACTGTGCTCGGTAAAATCAGTGAGGGTGTAGATTTTGTCCAGTTCATCATCGGTTAGCTGGTGATAGCGAAAATCCCTCGCTTCATCACGGGCAAACGCTGGATGCGGCTGATAAGCAATTCCGGGACGAATGGTAATGGTGTACTGACTAAAGGCAATGTCGTCGCTATCGGCATCGGCCGGGAGCGGCTCACCCTGACTATTCAGAAACACTAATTCCGGCATTTTTTCAGCGGTTAGCGGTTCCAGTTGGTAAGGCCGTTTTAAATAATGATATTGCAATGGCGGCTCATAAACCTGACCTGTGATCAATGTTTCATTGGCACTGTAGGAACGCGCGGGATCCAGGTGTTTTGGCCGCAGATTAAACGAGGTATAAAGCACCGTTTCATCAGCCTCTGCCGACGGATAAGGTGAATTAATTGCTTGTTGATCACAGCCACTGAGCCACAGCAGGCAAGTCATCAGGATCAGAACTGTGTTACGCATGATGCTCCGTGTTCGGCTGATCAAGGCTTGATTATAGCCAGATTCGGCCGGCGTTGCCTCTTCCCGTTACTCACAAAATCGGGTAAGTTAATCGGCTTTATCACCTCAGGAGACACCCATGGGATTTTTACAGGGCAAACGCGTATTGATTGTCGGCGTGGCCAGCAATCGCTCTATCGCCGCCGGTATCGCCCAGGCCATGGCCCGCGAAGGCGCCGAACTGGCGTTTACTTATCAAAATGACAAACTCAAATCCCGCGTTGAAAAAATCGCCGAGCAGTGTGGCGCCAATCCGGATCTGTTGTTCTCTTGCGATGTCAGTTCGGATGAGCAGATCAGCAGCGTTTTTGACCAATTGGCCAAACATTGGGATGGCCTTGACAGTATTGTACATTCCGTCGCCTTTGCACCACGCGAACAATTACAAGGCAGCTTTATTGACAGCGTTACCCGCGACGGTTTTGCTGCAGCCAACGATATCAGCGCCTATAGTTTTGCTGCACTAGCCAAAGCCGGTAAAACCATGCTGGCCGGCCGTAATGGCTCCCTGCTGACCTTGAGTTATCTGGGCGCTGAACGGGCCATTGATAATTACAATGTAATGGGCGTTGCCAAAGCAGCATTGGAAGCCACCGTGCGTTATATGGCTTATTCCATGGGCCCTGACGGTATTCGCGTTAATGCCGTGTCTGCCGGGCCGATTAAAACCCTGGCCGCTGCCGGTATTGGTGACTTCGGCAAAATGCTGGCTTACGGTGAACGCAATTCGCCATTACGCCGCAATGTTACCATTGAAGAAGTCGGTAATGTCGGTGCGTTTTTATGTTCAGATCTGGCATCAGGCATTACCGGTGAAATCACTTATGTTGATGGTGGCTACAATATCGTCGGTATCGGCGATAAATAAGTTCGCTATAGCAATTTGAGATTTTACAGGGCATTTCGGTGCCCTGTTTTGTATTCAGCATTTAAGGATCTTTCATGTCACCCAAACTCGCGACCCGGTTATTGATTGGCATCATTATTGGCGCTGTCGGTGGGGTGTTGACCGGCTGGTTTTTTGCCGATTTCAGTCAACAAATCAGTTGGCTGGGGACCTTATTTCTGAATGCGCTAAAAATGACCATCGTACCGCTGATTGTCGCGGCAGTTATTAGTGGCATCGGCTCACTGGGAGATGTCCGGCAAATGGGCCGTCTGGGCGGCTTAACAGTGACTTATTATCTTGTCACCAGTGCACTGGCGGTATTTATTGGTCTTTTGATGGTCAATTGGATTTCGCCGGGTAGCGGCATCAGTCTCGGTGCCCCGGAGGTGCCAGCACATATTCTGGCAAAACAAGATACTGGTCTTGCCGATATTGTGCTGTCGATGGTGTCGCCTAATCTGGTGGCCTCGGCCGCCGATATGCAATTACTGCCCTTGATCGTCTTTGCCATTATTTTTGCGCTGGCATTAACTACGCTGGGCAGTCGTGGCCAGCCAATATTTAGCTTATTTGATGGCATTAATGAAGCGATGATGAAACTGGTGGTTTGGATCATGTTTTTAGCACCCATCGGCATCTTTGCGTTAATTGCTGCACGTCTGGGTCAGGCTGGAGGCGGGCCGGAATTTTTTGCCGAAATCAAAGCAGTCGGTTTGCATGTACTGACCGTATTATCCGGCTTGTTCGTGCATTTTCTGGTGCTTTGTCTGATCCTGAAATTACTGAGCGGTCGCGGTTTAGCCTATTTAAAAGGCTTGAGTCAGGCACTGGTCACCGCGTTTGGTACTGCAAGTTCTACGGCCACCTTGCCCCTGACCATGGAAAATACCCGTCAACAAGGCGTTAGCGATAAATCAGTAAAGTTTGTGCTGCCGCTGGGCAGTACCGTTAATATGAACGGCACGGCGCTCTACGAAGCTGCCGCCGTCTTGTTTATTGCCCAGGCTTATGGCATTGAGTTGAGTTTTGCCCAGCAATGTATTGTCTTTATAACTGCAACATTAGCTGCCATTGGCGCTGCCGGTATTCCCGAAGCGGGACTTGTCACCATGGTCATTGTGTTATCCGCTGTCGGCTTACCGCTTGAAGGGATTGCCTTGTTGCTTTCTGTCGACTGGTTTTTGGATCGATTTCGCACTGTGGTGAATGTCTGGGGTGATACCGTTGGTGCCGCAGTCGTTGATAAGCAAATGTACAAAAAGGCGCTTGATGCGCCTTTTAATTAATAGTCATCCCGTATATGGACTCCCCCTATTTTGCAACGATGATTCGATAAAAAAGT
>JAVVFF010000004.1:0-35492 GCA_032250995.1 Methylophaga sp.
TGCCGGTGCCGCAGGACTGGTGTCTTCTTATATTGCAGCGACGGTTAAAGCAAAAGTCACCTTGGTCGAAGCCCATAAAATGGGCGGCGATTGCCTGAATTATGGTTGTGTGCCCAGCAAGGCGATTATCCGTTCGGCAAAACTCGCCCAGCATATGCGCGACGGCTCGAAATATGGTCTGAATACAACACAGCCGGAGTTTTCTTTTAAGTCGGTGATGCAAAGAGTGCATGACATCATCAAACAAGTTGAGCCGCATGACAGCGTTGAGCGTTATACCAAACTAGGCGTGGAGGTGCTGGAGGGTTATGCAACGATTATTGATCCGTGGACTGTGGAAATAAAACTTCATGATGGCCAAACGCAATCGCTGACTACCCGCAGTATTATCATTGCCACCGGTGCTGAACCAGTCGTGCCGGATTTACCCGGTATTGAGGAAGTGGGTTATGTCACCAGTGATACCGTTTGGCAAAAATTTGCTGAATTAGATGTTATACCCAAGCGATTGGTGGTGTTGGGTGGCGGACCAATTGGTTGCGAATTGTCCCAAGCATTTGCCAGATTGGGAGCTGAAGTGACGCAGGTTGAGCGTGGTGAGCGGTTTATGAGCCGTGAAGATAAAGAGGTTTCTGAACTGGCTGAAGCAGCGCTGGCCGACAACGGCGTTCGGGTTTTAACAAAACATGAAGCCGTGCGTTTTGAGCGGCAAGACGATGAAAAAATCGTTGTTGTCAACAGTGCTGCTGGTGAGCAGCGCATTGTCTTTGATGAATTGCTTTGTGCCATTGGCAGAAAATCACGTCTACAGGGTTACGGCCTTGAAAACCTGGGTATTGAGAGTGAACGCACGATTCAAAACAATGCGTTTTTACAAACCCGGTTTCCTAATATTTTAACTGCGGGTGATGTGGCAGGCCCCTATCAGTTTACCCATACCGCCGCGCATCAGGCTTGGTATGCATCGGTCAATGCGTTGTTTGGCCAATTCAAAAAGTTTAAGGCCGATTACCGGGTGATTCCGTGGACGACCTTTATTGATCCGGAGGTCGCCCGTGTCGGGATCAACGAGCAGGAAGCGCTTGAGCAGAACATTGATTATGAAGTGACCCGCTATGGCATAGACGATTTGGATAGGGCCATCGCCGATAGTGCCGCCCATGGTTTTGTTAAAGTGCTCACCGTGCCCGGTAAAGACAAAATCCTGGGCGTGACGATTGTCAGCGAACATGCCGGTGAATTGCTGGCTGAATTTGTGCTGGCGATGAAGCACGGTCTTGGGCTGAACAAAATTCTGGGCACGATTCATACTTACCCAACCTGGGCAGAAGCCAACAAATATGCGGCGGGAGAGTGGAAGCGATCCCATGCACCGCAGTGGGCATTTAAGTTTTTGGAGCGATTATTTCGTTGGCAAAGAGGTTCATAGGATGTTTCATAAGGTACTGCTGTTTATGGGGATTATGTTTGTGGGGGTTCCGGCTGCACAGGCATTTGATCATCAAATCTGGGATGAGCTTTTGCAGCGCAATGTGGTGGTCATTGATGGCGGTCAATTTACGCAGACAGACTATACTGGCTTTCAAAATCAGCGGCAGGACTTAAAACGTTACCTAGATATGATGTCGGCAGTCAGTCGGGCTGCGTTTGATAAATGGTCCAAGCAGAAACAGCTGGCGTTTCTTATCAATGCCTACAATGCCTGGACGATTGAATTAATCCTGACCCAATACCCTGATGTAAATTCGATTAAAGATTTAGGTAGTTTTTTGAGTTCGCCATGGAAAAGAGACTTTATTCCGCTGTTTGGCCGGGATGTGTCACTGGATCATATTGAACATGACTTAATTCGTGGGTCTGGGCTTTATAACGAACCACGTATTCATTTTACCGTCAATTGCGCCAGTATTGGCTGTCCTGCACTCAGAAACGAAGCCTATACGGCTGAGCTGCTGGATGCTCAGTTAGCGCAACAAACACAGCTTTTCCTGCAGGACAGAAGTCGTAATCGGCTTGATGGCAATCGTTTACAAGTTTCAGCAATTTTTAAATGGTATCGCGAAGATTTTGAACAGGGCTGGCGAAATACCGATTCACTGGCAGCCTTTCTAGCATTGTATGCCGATGCTTTGGTTTTGGATGCGACCCAGCAAAAAAAATTACGACAAGGTGAGATAGCCATTGATTTCCTTGACTATGACTGGCAATTAAACGATACCCAATGAAATCAATAGCCATCATCGTGCCGGTGCTTAATGAAGCTGAAAATCTACCGGCACTTATTGCGCAATTCTCAAAACTCAGTCAACCTCAAGATGAGGTTGTCATTGTAGATGGCGGCAGTACTGATGAAACGCTGGAAATACTTGCTGATATGAATCTGCAAATACTATCAGCACACAAGGGCCGTGCCAGTCAGATGAATGCCGGCGCACTGCACAGTGATGCCGATATTCTGGTGTTTCTTCATGCGGATACCCAACTGCCAGAAAATGCTTTAGCTTTGATTCGAAAAGTGGTCGCTGAGGGTGCCGGCTGGGGAAGGTTTAATGTCATTATTTCTGGTGCGCGTCCAATGTTAAAAGTTATTGCATTGTTCATGAATTGGCGTTCACGCTTAACCGGCATTGCTACCGGCGATCAGGTGATATTCATTCAGCGTGAGCTATTTAATGATTTGGGTGGTTTTCCGGAACAACCGCTGATGGAAGATATTGAAATCAGTAAACGCCTGAAAAAAATCAGCCGACCCGCGTGTTTATCTGAAAAGGTCATCACGTCGGGGCGACGCTGGCAAAAACATGGGATCTGGAAAACCATCATTCTGATGTGGTGGCTCAGGTTTGCCTATTGGCGGGGTGTGCCGGCAACTGCATTGACAAAGTATTACCGATGAAGCCTGTGCGAATCGTGATTATGGCGAAAGCACCTCTTCCCGGATTCTGTAAAACCCGACTGATCCCTGTTCTTGGAGAAGCCGGTGCAGCGGCGTTGGCTATGCAAATGCTAAACTACACTATCAACATCGCCATAAAATCTGCTGCGGGTAGTGTTGAATGTTGTATGACGCCATCACCAGTTTTTTTGCCCGGTTCAGTGACAAATTATCCCCCCGAAGTCATTTGGAGCAAACAGGTTGACGGGGATTTAGGCATGAAAATGGCGGCGATCGTGAGCCGGGTGATCGACGAGGGCGAGTCGGTCATTTTATTAGGTACTGACTGTCCCGGATTAACCTCGACACATATACAGCAAGCTGCAAAATGGCTTGAACAGGGAGATGCCAGTCTGATCCCGGTAGATGATGGCGGCTACTGTCTGATAGGTTTAAATCAATATGCAGCTGCGTTGTTTACTGATATGCCTTGGAGTACCCGTGAGGTGGCTGAGGTAACGCGCCAGCGCATTGTTGCCCTGGGGTGGCGTTTATTCGAAATTGAACCATTATTTGATATTGATGATCCTGAGGACTTATCCCGTCTTCAGCCAGAACATCTGAACCTTAATTAAACCTTTTAATCAGGAGAGTATTATGCGCCAGACAACAAGGTTACAGTGGTCATTATTGTCACTGAGAGTGGGTGTTTTTATTGTCATGCTGATGTGGACGTTGGATAAACTTATCCAGCCAGAACATTCAGATAAGGTGTTTGAAAATTTTTATGGTCTGGCGGGCTTGGGCAGTACGATTTTTATGGTTATCGGCCTGGTTGAATTACTGCTGATCCTAGCTTTCCTGGCCGGGATCTACAAACGATTCACCTATGGGGTTGTGTTGCTTATTCATGGCATTTCGACCTTTTCTTCTTTTCAGCAATATCTGGATCCGTTTAACAGCCTGTTATTTTTCGCCGCCTGGCCGATGTTGGCTGCCTGCATCAGCCTCTACTTACTGCGTGATGATGACACGCTTTTTACTACAAGTAAGTGAGCTGACTAAGTGATTTTCCTGTACTACTAAAGCCATTAAAGTGAGAGCAACGCTCAAGACACTTTTTATTACTCTGGTCGTGTTCTCAGCGCTGTTGGTTGTTATTTCACAAGCATGGCAAACCGTTAAACAGTTAGAGCTGACCAGTCGTCAGTTGGTGAATGAAGATTTAATTTTATACGAAAATATTCAGATGGTTCGTAATCTGCTCAATAACCAACAACTGGCATTTTATCAATACTACCTGGATGGCACGTATCCCGGCTTTCAGGCAGATTATCAAGCCAATAAAGCAGAGTTAAAAATAGCATTACAACCGCTGGAAGCTACTTTTTTTGAGAGTAAGACACTGCAACTCATACATAAAAACATTGATCAGCTTGAAAGTATGGTCGGCGTATTTTCGCTGGCAATGCAGCAACCAATAGATTGGGATTGTGCACGCCAGATAATGGCTGATTTTGAGCCCATTGCACAACAGTTAGATCAATTAAGTTTGAAACTGACCTATCAGCTCAATCAGCAGCTGATGCTGAATGCACAAACCAGTCTTGATGAAACGGAAAGCAGTGTTTTTTGGATCAGTGCTATGGGACTGATGTTATTTGTATCGGCAATTGGCTTGTTGATTCTCAACAAGCGGCTGGTCATTACACTGATGCAGAAAAGACGCCTGGCCAGCTATCCGGAATTTAACCCGTCACCGGTACTGGCGATCTCGGATACCAGGCAGATTAACTATGCCAACCCCGGTGCAATACGTCTTGCAAAGAGTTTATTTGGTAAAGAATGCCCTGAGAACATTCTGCCCGAGCGCTTGAACAAATTGCTGAACAACCAGCCTCGTCAGCGCCCTAGAATTCAAATGAAATATCATTTGAAAAATGAAGTTTTTGACCTTAATGCCCATTGGGTAGCCGAGCTTGAGGAATACCATGTCTATCTAACCAATATCACGCGACAGCATCACGCCCATGAAAAGCTGCGCTTCATGGCGTTTCATCACAATATCAGCAACTTGCCTAACAGACAGTCGCTGATAAGTGAGTTTGCCAGCAAACGACCCGCGTATCTGATGTTGATAGAAATTAATCGTTTTGCAGAAATCATCACCAGCAGTGGCCATGAACGTGCAGATCATGTGACGAAACTCACTGCAAAACGTTTGACCAGAGCCGTAAAGAGTAGTGGTGCCCAGCTTTTTCACCTGGAGAGTCATTTATTTGCGTTGGCATTAACTGAAGATTCTAAGCCAGGCGAATTTGCAGAGAAAATTTTTAATCTCTTTGGCAAGCCGGTTGCCGTTGCCGACCGGCATTTCCATTTAACGTTTACGATAGGTGGTGTAAAGGTTGAGGCAGACAGTGATCTGTTTGAAATTATGCGTAAAGCAGATAGCGCTCTCCACAGCATGGCCAATCACTTTGGTAATAACTTCATTGCTTATGATGATGCGCTTGATAAGTTTCTGTTGCGTCGAATGACCTTAGAAAATGATTTGCGTCATGCGGTCAAACAACAGGAACTGGAAATTTATTACCAGCCAATAATTGATGCCCAGTCAGGTCAGCCCATTGCAGCTGAGGCTCTGATGCGCTGGCATTATCGGCGAACAGAGTGGGTGTCTCCAGTAGAGTTCATTCCCATTGCCGAGTCTTCAGGGCTTATCATTGAAATTGGAAAATGGCTGATTGATGAGGTGTTTGGTAACTTTGCCGATATGAGCAAGCAATATGAACAGCCGTTTACTTTAGCCATTAATATTTCAGCGGTTCAGTGGCAGGATGAATCACTGGTCAGCTTTCTGGAAGCAAAACTTCGACATTACCAGTTGCCGGCGAAAAATTTCACGCTGGAAATCACAGAGCAGGTTGCACTGCAGGATATTAACAGAACAATAACCATGCTTAAGGCGTTGAAATCAATCGGTTTTAAAATCGCAATTGATGATTTTGGCACCGGCTATTCCTCGCTCAATTATCTTCAAGTGCTACCGGTTGATGCCATAAAAATTGATAAGAGCTTTGTGTCGACAGTATCATCAAACAATAAAAATGCGACTATTGTCGAGGTGCTGGTGTCATTGGCCCATCGATTAGATCTGAAAGTGGTTGCTGAAGGTGTTGAAACCGACATGCAATATCAACAGCTTATCGACTGGCATTGTGACTATATTCAGGGCTATTTATTCAGTAAGCCACTCGATAAAAAGGCATTTGAACGCTTTATGATAAGTGATTAATAACCGCTCCTGCTGCTTAGTTACAGATGCTTATGTTTGCACAGAATTTTATCAGCGATGGCGTCAAGATCTTGATCTGAGTCGCTTTGCTCGGACATTTTTTTGATGAGGACGACCGTCTGACGCAGTTGTCTAATAAACAGCCGGCAATTGCCACACATCAAGATATGCATCAACATGCCAACTTTGGTCAGCATGCCGGTGTTGCCGTCAATAAACTGACTGCCGCGGTCATGAATATCTTTACAGGAGAGCATGTGTTTCATAGTGGGTTCTGGTGCTCATCAATAACTTTTTTGATTGCGAGTCGAGCCCGATGTAACAGGACTCTTGAATTGGACTGACTGACCTCAATGATGTTACAAATTTCGCTAAAACCAAGACCTTCCATGTCATGCAATACCATGACAATGCGCTGATTATCAGGTAGTTTTTCTATTTTGGTAAAGATTCTCTCCCGTAGCTCATCACTTGCCAACAATGCTTCTGGGGAGTCTTCATGCCAGGGTTGTGGCGGCGCTGGTGTTGACCAACCATTGCTTGAATTAAAAGCATTATCATCAGTGTGTTGCCAGTCGACATCAAGGGAGCTGTGCCGCGCCTCACGCAGTCTTCTGGTTTTAGCTTTATTAATCACAATTTGTGTCAGCCAGGTTTGTAGCGTTGAACGTTGTTGAAAATCGGCGATTGATGTGAGAGCCGTTTCCCAGGTGTCCTGAACAATTTCTTCGGCAAAAGCTTCACCAATTATAGATTTTGCAACAAACAGCAATCTCGTATGATAACGCCTGACAACCAATCGAAATGCGTCACGGTCGCCTGCCTGGAGCTTTTCAATAAGTGAATTTTCGTCAGTCGCTGTCATAGGTAAAGAGACTATATCTCTGTCATCGAAATGTGTATGCCTTGAAAAAACCGAAAAGATTAATCCTGCGAATAATTTTGCAGTGAGTATAACGAAAAGCTACGCGTAGTCACCACAAGCTTTTTCGCAGATTGATGATTGATCTAATAGCCAGTCGTTATCGTTGCATTTTAAAGATATAAGTATTTAAACGAATTATCAGCTGAAAGAAGAAGACGACCAACAAGTTATTCACGCCCTCACCGAGGCAAACGCTTCGCTGTTAACGACAACGTTAGACAATACCACCAGAGTCACAAATATTAAGTGGTGATGGAAAGTCAGCAATATTTATTAATCCGGCGATGCCAATTCGAAATAAAGTGATGATTATCCCGCCAGAAACTATATTGCCTTTACATTCGATCCAGCGTCATCAACTTTCCTAAAAAAGCATAAATGTAATGCTGCCAATGCCCTGGCAGAAAGCATTAACGGTTTGTTGAAGGCTGGGATCATTGATAAAGATGGGTTCCGGAAAGGACTGAATGATGTTGAAAATGCAACATTGAACTGGGTGGACTGGTTCAAGCATCGACGACTACTGGGGCCAATCGAGGATATACCATCTGTAGTATACGAAAATAGGAAACCGATTCTACTGCGACACGACTCAAATAAAAGCTTTTCCGACAAATCCAGAGTGATTCAAGATTTTGAAATAAAGTTGCTTTTATTTTGATCTGCGTCAAACATTTGTTGAATTAAATATATTTATATTAAGTTTTAAAGCTCATGGGATTAAGATGAAAATCTATTCATGGGGTTAAAGATGTTTTCATGGTTAAGTCATAACCTTTTGCAACGGGCTCTGTTGTTGCTGGTGATTGCACTCTGTCTTGTTTATACAATGGTGCCGGCCAGTTATGCGATGGTGCCGATTGGTTCTGATGAGCAAACAGCAATACTCAGTGACGCATTTCCATCAGCAACTAAAATCAGCGATAAAGTCCCGTTCGCACATAAACAGCCCGAAATGCGAACCATCTATCAAGATGATGAAATTATCGGCTACGCCTTTGAGACCGTTGATGTGGTGGATGTGGCAGCTTATTCTGGTAAGCCGGTTAATCTACTAGTGGCCCTTGATACCAAGGGCGAAATCAAAGTGGTTCGTGTGCTTGATCATGACGAGCCCATTCTGCTGATAGGTATACCGGAACAGCGGCTTTTTGACTTTGCCAGTCAATTAGTAGGAATGGACGTCAGAGACCATGTCATTGTCGGTCGTTCCGGTATTAAAAATGCTCATAGCATAGATTCCATATCCGGTGCGACGGTAACGGTGATGGTGGTCAATGAGGTTGTAATGCGATCAGCCAGAAAAGTTGCTGGTCTGCTCGGTATCGGTGGTTTAGCTGATAAAGCAACAGGACAAACAGCCACAATTAACCAGGAAGTTTTTAGTGAAGCTGACTGGCGCCAATTAACCGGCGATGGCTCTATCCGGCGCCTGCAACTGAATTATGTTGATATAGACCAGGCCTTTGAAGGCACCAAAGCGGCCTTCAAGGGCAAAGGTAATGCAACAGCAAGAGAAAAAAACTTTATTGATCTGTATTACACCCTGTTGGATATTCCGACAGTGGGCAGAAGTCTGTTGGGTGATGACCAATATAGCTGGTTGATCAGTGAACTTAAACCCGGTGATCATGCCATTGCCGTTTTCGGCAAAGGCGATTATTCGTTCAAAGGAACCGGTTATGTCAGAGGGGGTATTTTTGACCGGATTCAACTCCAGCAGGCTGGTAAATCCATTATGTTTCGCGATAGCGATTTTTACCGGCTCAGTGATGTTTATCTGCCAGATATGCCTGATTTTTCCGAAATGGCTATTTTTATTATTCGTGATTCATATCAGTTTGATATCGGTAAAAATTGGCAATTAGAATTATTGGTTCGTAGGCAAGTAGGTGCCTTGGACGGAGTGTTTGCTCGCTTTTCCAGTGACTATAGTATTCCTGAAAAATATCTCGAACGACCGCCAGTAACAATATCAGAAGCCGGGGAGCAGGCCTTATGGGTGTCTGTCTGGCGTAATAAAGCTTTCCAGATCACAGTGCTGAGTATCAGCTTGTTACTGTTATTCACTGTGATAGTGATGCAGGATGTATTGGTCAAATATCCTCGCTTTCTCCGTATCTTCCGCCTGAGTTTTCTGGTTTACACTCTGTTTTTTATCGGTTGGTACACAATGGGACAGTTGTCGATTGTCAACGTGTTTACCTTTGTCCATTCCATGATGAGTGGTTTCAAATGGGATACTTTTCTACTTGATCCAATCATGTTCATTCTGTGGGGCTTTGTTGCCGTAACGTTGTTGTTGTGGGGTCGGGGTATTTTCTGCGGTTGGCTATGTCCCTTTGGTGCCTTGCAGGAACTGATTAGTGAAATAGCACGTAAATTGCGTGTACGCCAGATTGAATTACCTTTTGCCGTGCACGAACGGCTATGGGCAGTGAAATATCTCATTCTGCTGGTCTTGTTTGCCATCTCGCTGGAGTCAATGAGTGAAGCAGAACGCTATGCTGAAGTTGAGCCTTTCAAAACCGCGATCACGCTCAAATTTCAACGTGAATGGGCTTATGTTCTATATGCAGCAGTGTTATTGATCGTCTCAGCTTTTACCCATAAAGCTTATTGCCGATATTTATGCCCACTGGGTGCAGCCCTCGCGATTCCTTCCCGGTTCCGTTTGTTTGATTGGCTGAAACGTCGTAAGGAATGTGGCACCCAATGTCAGATTTGTGCTAACGAATGTGAAATTCAGGCGATTCATCCTAGCGGAAAAATAAATGCTAATGAATGTCACTGGTGTTTGGATTGCCAAGTCACCTATCACAACGAATCAAAATGCCCACCGTTAATTAAGCAATATAACAAGCGCCACAAAATGGAAAAGGGTTTTATACCCATAACCATTGTAGAAGAGGAGAAATGAAGTACCCCACATAGACTTGACCAGGAGTATAGAGATGATAGATAAAAATGATAACAACCTTCCCGTGATTGACACGGAAGACTGCCATGCCAGTGAACATGTCAAAATGAGTCGCAGATTGTTTCTGGGCTCTTCTACTGCCGTGGTAGGCGCGGTAGGGGCTTTGGGTGCCGGCATCGGTTCTTTGTTCTCAAGTTCGACGGTGGCGGATTCACATAAAAATGGTGCGGGAGATCATAATATTGGTCCTGGAGATCTGGATGAATATTATGGTTTCTGGAGCGGCGGCCATTCGGGTGAAGTGCGTATTCTAGGTGTGCCGTCGATGCGAGAGTTGATGCGGATCCCAGTTTTCAATATAGATTCGGCCACTGGCTGGGGCCTAACCAATGAGAGTAAAGAGGTACTTGGTGACTACCCATATCAGAATGGAGATTGTCATCATCCGCATATTTCCCTAACAGACGGGCATTATGACGGTAAATATCTTTTCATTAATGATAAGGCGAACACGCGAGTGGCCAGAATCCGCCTGGATATTATGAAAACCGATCGAATTACACATGTTCCAAATGTTCAGGCCATCCATGGCTTGAGACTGCAAAAAGTACCCTACACAAAATATGTATTTTGCAATGCAGAGTTTTTTATTCCACAGCCTAATGATGGTAACGAGTTTTCACTGGAAAAAAGCTATACCATGTTCAACGCTATCGATGCTGAAACCATGGAAGTGGCGTGGCAAGTTATAGTCGATGGTAACTTAGATAACACGGACGCAGACTACACTGGTAAATATGTTGCTGCGACCTGTTATAACTCAGAAAAAGCTTCGGATTTAGCTGGCACGATGCGTAATGATCGTGACTGGGTGGTGGTTTTTAGTATTGAGCGTATCGAAGCTGCTGTCAAAGCTGGTAGTTTCAAAACTATTGGAGACTCAAAAGTGCCAGTTGTGGACGGTCGCAAAGGCAGCGATCTGACACGCTATATTCCCGTGCCAAAAAACCCACATGGACTCAACACCTCACCGGACGGTAAATATTTTATTGCAAATGGTAAATTGTCTCCGACCTGTTCAATTATTGCTATTGACAGATTGGATGATTTGTTCGAAAACAAAATCTCTGAACGTGATCCCATAATAGCCGAACCAGAGCTCGGACTTGGGCCTTTACATACCACTTTTGATGGGCGAGGCAATGCTTACACCACTTTGTTTATTGATAGTCAAGTCGTAAAGTGGAATATCGAAGATGCTATCAAGCATTATCAAGGGGAAGAAGTCAGCTATATCCGTCAGAAATTGGATGTGCACTACCAGCCAGGCCATAACCATGCCTCGTTGACAGAGTCTCGTGATGCAGACGGAAAGTGGCTGGTGGTTTTATCCAAGTTCTCCAAAGATCGTTTCCTGCCTGTGGGTCCGCTGCATCCCGAAAATGATCAATTGATCGATATTTCCGGTGAAGAAATGAAACTGGTGCACGATGGGCCCACCTACGCCGAACCACATGACTGCATTTTGGTACGCCGGGATCAAATCAAGACCAAAAAAATCTGGGATCCAAAAGATCCATTTTTTGCCAGTGCACGCAAACAAGCTGAAAAGGATGGTGTAGATCTAGAGTACGACAACACGGTTATCCGTGATGGAAACAAAGTGCGTGTGTATATGATATCTGTGGCTCCGGTGTTCGGGCTCAATGAATTTAAGGTCAAGCAGGGAGATGAAGTAACGGTTTATGTCAGTAATCGCGATATGGTTGAAGATGTCACACATGGGTTTTGTATGGTTAACCACGGGGTTAATATGGAGATCAGCCCACAGCAGACCTCTTCCATCACTTTTATAGCATCAAAACCCGGTGTTCATTGGTACTATTGTTCATGGTTCTGCCATGCTCTGCATATGGAAATGACCGGACGCATGATCGTTGAGAAGGCTTAAGAAAACCGTGGACGGAAAATCGTTTCCGTCCACTCTTTCCTCATGTAGCTAAGGGGGCTTGATTTTAAAAGTAAGAGGATTGATGTGATTATAAAAAAGCTGCGACATTTCAAAACATGGCAAGGCTTTAGTTTTTTAATGGCTGCAATTTGTTCTTTCATTTCCTTCAACATAAACGCTGCGTTGCAGACAAATTTGGATAGACTTGAACCAGGTGAATCTTTTACGTTGCCTGCAGGAACAATATCCTCTTTGGTTCTTCGGGTTCCGAATGTGGCCGTGTCGTGCCATAAAAACACAGTTATTGATGCAGAAGGACATGGCCATGCTGTTGAAATACTCGCTGAAGAAATCATTTTCAGTGACTGTCAAATACGCAACTGGGGACAGGATCTTAACAAATTGGATGCTGGTATTTTTGTATCCCGTCAAGCCAGAGGGGCAGTGATTAAAAATAATCGTTTAATCGGGCCGGCATTTGGAATCTGGCTGGATGCAACACCGGACGTTATTGTGCGAAATAACCATATTCATGGAGAAGCTAAATTACGATCCCAAGATCGGGGAAATGGTATTCATCTTTTTAATACTTCCGGTGCCCTCATTGAAGAAAACCAAATCAGCGAGACGCGGGATGGTATTTATATCGAAAGCGCAAATAACAACACGATACGCAACAACCTAATGACTTCCTTACGTTATGGCGTTCATTACATGTATTCCATGGATAATTTATTGGAAAAGAATATTACCCGAGGGACACGTACCGGCTATGCCTTGATGCAAAGTAAACGGCTGAAAGTTATCGATAATCGCTCCGAGGAAGATGAGAATTACGGTATTTTGATGAATTTCATAACCGACTCTATTTTAGTTAACAACGTAGTTGAAGGTGTTTCTCAAGGTCAGACCGCTGGAAAAGACATTTCTGGTGCAGAAGGTAAGGGGCTATTTGTCTATAACTCTTTATTCAACACCTTCGATGGCAATTATTTTATCGATAACAATATTGGAATCCACCTGACTGCTGGGTCGGAAGATAATAAATTCAAAAATAACGCTTTTATAAACAATGCTCACCAAGTGAAATATGTCGCTAATCGCATACAGGAGTGGTCAACAGACGGTGTTGGCAATTACTGGAGTGATTATCTCGGTTGGGATATGAATGATGATGCTATTGGCGATGTAGCGTATGAACCTAATGATGGTATCGATCGGCTGTTGTGGAAATATCCCGCCGCCAAATTATTGATCAATAGTCCCTCAGTTATTATGTTGCGCTGGGTACAAAGGCAATTTCCAATATTGAAATCTCTTGGCGTCAAGGACAGTTATCCGTTAATGACGCTGCCTGCAGGGTTGATGCCATGATTATTGTCGATTTATCACAGGTAGAAAAGCATTATTGGGGCGTACACGCGCTGCAACAACTCGACTTGCAGATCCGGCAAGGCGAAGTACTGGGACTTTTCGGTCATAACGGTGCTGGTAAAACGACTGCTATTAAGCTAATCCTAGGGCTGATCAAGCCGAGCCGTGGTGAGGTGCGGGTATTTGATAAAGATCCCGCCGGCAGTCATGCCTATCAGTTACGCCGTCAACTCGGTTTTTTGCAGGAAAACGTCAGTTTTTATCAGCAAATGACCGGTTTGGAAGTGCTCAATTATTTTGCAAAATTAAAAGGTTGCACAGCGAGACAATCCAATGACTTGCTGGCACAAGTCGGACTGGAACAGGCGGTAGATCGCAGGATAAAAACCTACTCTAAAGGCATGTGTCAGCGTTTGGGGCTGGCACAAGCCCTACTGGGATCGCCGAAACTATTATTATTGGATGAACCCACGGTCGGTCTGGATCCGCTCGCCACACGGGATTTTTACAGCAGTATTGAGGCCCTGAAACAAACGGGCAGTACCATTGTGCTTTGTTCACACCTGTTGGCAGGGGTAGAGAAGGTTATCGATCGGGCCTTGATTTTAAGAGAAGGGCGTGCCTTGGCTGCCGGCAGCTTAAGTGAGCTGCGCCAGCAGGCTGATTTGCCGGTAAATATTGAACTCCAGGGACAAGATCTGCAACTTCCCGAGCCTCTGGCCGCTAGCTTCCGGCGCACTGGGAAAGGCATTGAATGCCAGATCAGTCAGCAACAGAAAATGCATTTATTGCCACAACTCCTTTCGCTGCCAGGTCTGGAAAATATCGACATTCATATGCCTTCACTGGATGATATTTACGCCCACTTCAATCAACATAATTCCGGGACTGTCTGATGTCGAATGTATTGCTAACCGTTGCCGGCAAGGAATTTCGTGATGGCCTTCGTAATCGCTGGGTGTTATCCATCAGCCTCATTTTTGCGATCCTTGCCACTGGTCTCGCCTATTTCGGTTCAGCAGCCTCCGGGCAGGCCGGGTTCTCTTCACTTTCGGCCACCATGGTCAGTCTTGCCACCTTGGCGGTGATTCTGATCCCGTTAATTGCCTTGATGTTGTCTTATGACAGCGTAGTAGGGGAAGATGAACAAGGCACCCTGTTATTGTTAATGACCTATCCCATGAAACGCTGGCAGTTTATTTCGGGGAAAATGCTCGGTCACGGATTAATCCTGGCCTGTGCAAGCGTCACCGGTTTTGGCCTGTCAGCTTTGGTGACCGGAGCGTTTTCAGATAACATCATCTGGTCAGAATTGTTGGCCGCCTATGTTTTTTTCATTATCTTTTCGGTGTTGCTTGGATGGATATTTATTGCTTTCGCCTATGTGATCAGTGTGTCTGTCACGGAAAAATCAAAAGCAGCAGGGATCGCATTAATCGTTTGGTTCTGTTTTGTCTTAATGTTTGATTTGATTTTGCTTGGTTTACTGGTGACTACTGAAGGCAATGTCAATGCTGAGACGTTTCCTTACCTGCTAATGCTTAATCCGACCGATATCTACCGGCTTGCAATTATTCAGTATTTTGCCGACCAACAATTAAGCGGACTAATGGCGGTGGCGCAACAGGCACGATTTACTACCCGCATCTTGTTTTGCGGCATGCTGTTCTGGTTGCTGATGCCATTGTTGTACAGCCTGCTCAAGTTCAACAACAGAACATTTTGATGCGAGTAAGCAAAAAATTTCGCTCGGTTTTGCTAATGATGTTGTTTTTGATCGTCAGTGCTTGTGGAGAATCACAATCGGAACTGGCGATGGTGCAACAGGCTGTGGTTATCGAAAGCGGTGACGAGTGCCATCAGTGCGGTATGATTATCAAGCGTTTCCCGGGCCCAAAAGGGCAGTTGTATCAACGTGGCAATGATCAGATACTGAAATTCTGTTCCACCCGCGATATGTTTGCTTATTTACTCGACCCCGAGCATCAACACGCCATACAAACTGTTTATGTTCATGATATGGCCCAAGCTTCGTGGGATACCCCTGATGATGAATTCTATATTGATGCACGCAAAGCGTGGTTTGTTATGGGACACAGCCGTCAGGGAGCAATGGGACCAACGCTTGGCAGCTTTGCGGATAAAAATATTGCCGATACGTTTGCCAAAGAATATGGCGGCAGCGTGGTTGCTTTCGATGCTGTAACACAAAGTTTAATAAGTAGTCCGGTCCACGATCATTAACCTCTATTGAGAGACTGTAAAAAATTTTGTGTGACGGCTTATCATTGACCGAAAGAAGATAAGCTGATGAATAAGAAAAAACTGGAAGCCTTTGCTTAAGAGATGGTCTAGGGCATTAAAGCCGAAAGAGATCTGGGCAAATTCAGCCAGACTTTTACCAAAATCACGGTTGAAGCCGCATTAAATAAAGCGCTGGACGAACATCTGGGCTATGACAAGTCCTAGACAGCTTCACTCACGGCTAATATTTAATGCTCATCTACTACGACCCCAAAATTAAAGTTGCACCAGTTTGTCAGAAATTACCGTTAAAGCACGATCAATTTGATAAGGATCAGAGTAACGGCCAAAACTAAATCTGAGGGATGAGTTTGCTTGCGCTGTAGTCAGGCCGATGGCAGTTAATACATGGGATGGCTGCGTATAGTCACTATTACAAGCAGAACCGTTGGCAGCACAGACTTGCGGTTGTAATGAATCCAGAAGGGCAATCGCATTGATGTTTATAAACTCAACATTCAAACAACCCGGATGCGTTTGCTCAGCCATACTATTAATGTTGAAATCAATATTTAAATGTTTCAGGCCATCCACAAATCGTTGCTTCATTGACGCAAGCCATAACCTATTTTGCCGGCCCGTTTTTTTTGAAATTTCCAGTGCACGGGTAAAGCCAACTGCTAATCCTGTTGGCAGCGTGCCTGATCGTAAACTGAACTGCTGACCACCGCCATGAATAAGTGGCGGTAAAGAAGCTTGCAAAGCATTATTAATATACAGTGCGCCAATACCTTTGGGTCCATAGATTTTATGTGCCGATAAACTCAGCATATCCACTTGCCACTCTTTTACATCAATAGCCATCGCTTCCGGTGCTTGTGCGGCATCACAATGAAAAAGAGCGCCTGCCTCATGTGCTAATTTAGCAAGGTTTTGGATCGGTTGAATCACGCCAATCTCGTTATTGACCGCCATAATGCAAACCAGCAACACTTGATCGTCAAGCAGGGCTTTATAAGCCTGAATATCAATCAACCCATCTGAATTCACAGGAATTTCGATAACCTGATAACCGAGTTTGTAAGCATAGAAATATGCCGCATTCAGGATACATTTGTGCTCGATTGAGCTGACCAGGATTTTATTGCGTTTGCTGGTATTGGCAAACAGTACGCTTGAAATGGCCTGGTTATTAGATTCTGTTGCCCCGGAGGTAAAAATTACCTCTTCTTCTAATGCGCCAATTAGAGTTTCAAATTTTTCTCTGGCCAGATTGACGGCTTGTGCTGCCTGACGTCCAAGATAATGCCGCGCATGTGGGTTAGCAAATATATCTTCGTGGTATGGGGCCATTGCTTCACGCACTTGCGGATCCAGTGGTGTTGAGCCTTGATAGTCTATGTAGATTGAATTGCCAATTAACAAAAAATACTCCTCATATGCCAACTGTGTAGACAGCAATACCACTGATCAGTTTAAAAATCACTTATCCCGCACAGCAAGATAATTGTTTCACATCCTTGGTAAAGGTTTGAGCACAAAATTTAAGACCTTCTACCATGGTCAAATAGAGGAACAGCCTATTACCGAGATCTTCTACCGTCATACCTGCCCGTAGCGCCATCACTGCTGTCTGGATCAGTTCACCGGCTTCTGCAGTGACTGCCTGCACAGCCAATAATCGCCCAGAATAACGGTCTGCAAACATCTTGATAAATCCATGGCTGTCAAAATTTACCAGCGCTCGCGGCACATTCTGCAAGTCGAACATTCGGCTGTCTACACTGAAGCCTTGTTGGCGTGCCTCGGCTTCAGTCAGACCAATGGTGGCGATATGAGGGTCGGTAAATATCACGCTTGGCATGGCGCTAAGATCGAGCGTTGTTTCACCGCCAGTCGTATTGACAGCGGCACGGCTCCCTCCGGCCGCTACGACATAGACGAACTCAGGCTGATTGGTGCAGTCACCGGCGGCATAGGATACCGGGAACGAGAGTTTGCAGCTTCTTATCCACCTGAATCTCGTCGTGCACGGTGTTTAATCTAATGCCTTCCAGGTTCATCGGTATTAGGGGTACGATCGATAGCTACCAGCAATTATCTGCCCGGAGGGTACCAGTATTGGTGTCGACAATAAACTTATTGTCGGTAAAGTCCACACGGCTGGCTTGAGTCTGCTTAAGCACCTCAATGCCCTCACGCTTAAAAGTCGCCGCTATGGTCTCACTGATGATGGGACCTTCACTGGAAAGCAGGCGACGTCGAGCCAACACTGTGACCTGACTACCCAACCGGGCGAATGCTTGGGCTAATTCAATAGCGATAAATCCAGCGCCAATGCTGATCAGCTGTTGGGGCGAAGTGTCGAGACTCAGTGCGCTGGTGGAAGTCAGATATGGCGTATCGTTTAGACCGGATATAGGGGGTATTGCTGGACGCGCACCGGTATCGATAAAAGCGCGATCAAAGTGAATCGTGTGCTCTTTACCTCCGTTACGTTTGATGGCCAGATGATTGACGTATACGAATCGTGCTTCACCATGTAAAACGTTGATAATTGGGTGGTTGCGTAATATGCCCTCATATTTGGACTCACGTAATATTTCAACAAGCACTCGTTGTTGTTCGTGAAGTTTCGCCAGGTTCACCCTTGGCCGTTACGCAACGATGGCATCGTCAAACGAACTGCGTTGACGCGGGGCTGCAATATGCGCGGCTCGAATCAGGATTTTTGAAGGTACACAGCCGATATTCACACATGTGCCACCAAATAGTGTCACGTTCAATTAAAGTGACACGCGCGCCACGCTCAGCTGCCTTCAGAGCGGCGGACATGGCTGCACCACCACTGCCGATCACAACGACATGCATATTTTTATTATTACTCATTGTCACCTTCCAAAAATACAAGTGTTGATGGGTAACCTGCGTTAGTGGTGGCCTCGATCAGTTCCGCAGGAATTATCTGGATGTTATCGAAAGTGACCACAGCCTCTCGATCGGAGTAGCGCACATCGACCTCAATGACACCGTCTACCTGCTGAAGAGCAGCTTTGACGGTGATTGGGCAGGCCGCGCAGTTCATGCCGGGTATCGAGAGTATGACTGTCTGCACAGTGGCCCATGCGGGCATACTGAGCAAAAAAAGAACACGTTATCAGAATCAATCAAATTGATTTTCATCAGAAAATATCCTTAATAAAAAAGGGCCTAACATAGGGGTACACAAAGGCAATAAGTATCAATACGGATACCGCACCAAAGACCACCTTATAAGTTAAGCGTGACGGAGCTGCGGCACACAATGCCCCTGGCAGACATTTTTCATCGGCTCGAAAAATTTGTCGCCAAGCAAAGAACATAGCGATCAGCGCAACGCCGATAAACCGAGGACGATAGGGCACCATTATCGCCAGATTGCCAATCTAGACGCCAGAGATACCCAACGCAATCAGTATTAAGGGACCAAGGCAAAAAGCTGATGCCAATATTGCTGCAATCATCCCTGTAATCAGGTGTGCACACCCCGATTTTTTATTTGCCACGTTGTTTGCTTTCAATGTTCTTGTTGATGGGGTTAAAGTTACAACCGCAGTTAGGTACGGAGTCAAGGCTATGCAGAATAAAGCAAAAAAATGACTATTGGTGACTTGGCCAAAGCTGCCAATGTGAATGTTGAAACAATCCGTTACTATCAACGGCGATGATTGTTAATGGCGCCTGAGTGGCACGCTGTTAGCATTCGTCGTTATGATCAGGAAGATCTGGCGCGATTGTGTTTTATCAAAACCGCTCAAAGTTTAGACTTTAGTTTGGATGAAATTGCGGATTTGCTGCGTCTGGATGATGACACTCGTTGCTTCGAAGCGAGCCAATTAGCCCAATACAGGTTGAACGATGTACGTGAAAAAACCGCTAATCTCAGACGAATCGAGAGGGTTCTGGATGAAATGCTAATGCAATGCGCAGTCGAAAATGGTGATCTTATATGTCCTTTGATGGCTTCACTTCACATAGGACTTATAGATGTTTCACAGCGATGAGCGATGAAGGAGTGACTATGTCTCAGCAAATACCAAATGCGGGGCCACATGTTGTTTTTTTCGATGTTGTGGAGACCATTTTTTCCTTGTCCCGGCTAAATGAAAAAATGACAGCATTCAATCTGCCTCCCGGTATTGATCAGGTTTTTTTCGCCCATTTGTTAAGAGATGCTTTTGCGCTCTCTGCCACAGGTATATTTCATACCTTTCCGGAGATCGCCAAAGCCACGCTGAGAGTACTTTTGGACAGCCTTGACTATAAATTCGACGATACCATAACCGATGAAATCCTAAGTGCTTTCTCACAGCTCACTGCCCATGAAGATGTTAAAGCTGCATTAGAAAAACTGAAACTTTCAGATTGCCGGGCAGTGTTACTCACCAATGGTTCTCGAGAAAATACAGAAAAGCTGCTGCAAAATAACAATATCGAACATCTTGTTGACGATATTGTATCGGTAGAGGAATTCGGCGTCTGGAAACCGCAAACAGAACTTTATCGCCGGGCAGCACGAAAATTTTCATGTGATCCGGATAAAGCATTACTTATAGCGGCTCATGCTTGGGATGTTCATGGCGCTATACAAGCCGGGTTACATGGCATCTGGATTCAACGGCAAGAGACACTTTATCATCCGCTGATGGGGCATCCCGATAAGGTTATCAATCTAGAGGATGCTGTGGATCTGGCCCTTGAACGGCTTCTGTGAGCACATAATCCATAAGCCTCATCTCAGGGCCAATCGCCCTCAATAACGAGTAGTACTATCGCGGTCGTATAAATGATCCAGATCGCTACTGACTAAATCAGAAATAAGGGATTGAACAGAGATAAAAAAACGCCAGTGATAGTAATATCACTGGCGTTTGATTTCTTCACTGTCAGTCAAGTTTTCGTAACTGATTCAGTTTGGCGGTAAAACCGGCCCTTTCTGTTTAACACATTTAAGTGAAGGTTACTTGGTGTTGCTGGAAAACTCTGGATAAGCTTCCATACCACATTCCACCAAATCCACACCTTCGGCTTCTTCCTCTTCGGTGACACGGATACCCATGACCATCTTCAGGATTGACCAGACAATAAAGCTGGTAACAAATACCCAGATAAAGATAGTCGCCGCGCCGATGATCTGGGCAGAGAAGCTGGCGTCAGAATTAGTCAGCGGTACTGCCAACAGACCCCACAGACCGACCACACCATGCACCGAGATAGCACCGACCGGATCATCAATCTTCACTTTATCCATAAAGATAATTGATAATACCACCAGCACACCACCAACTGCACCGATAAGGGTGGCCATTAATGGTGTTGGCGTATCAGGACCCGCAGTGATTGCCACCAAACCTGCTAATGCACCATTAAGGATCATGGTTAAATCTGCCTTGCCGAACAACAGCTTGGCAACAATTAATGCAGCAACCACACCACCGGCAGCAGCCGTATTGGTATTCAGGAACACCATGGCAACCGCATTAGCACTGGCCATATCGCCCAGTTTCAGCACCGAACCACCGTTAAAGCCGAACCAACCCATCCATAAGATAAATGTACCTAATGTGGCTAATGGCAGGTTGGCACCCGGAATCGGCCGTACTTCACCGTTGGGACCATATTTACCTTTACGGGCACCCAACAGAATCACACCAGCCAAAGCTGCAGCAGCACCTGCCATATGCACGATACCGGAACCGGCAAAATCTAAAAAGCCGATTTCCCCCAGGTTGTACATACCAAATACATCAGCACCCCCCCATGTCCAGGCGCCTTCCATCGGATAGATAAAGGCAGTCATGACGACAGCAAATGCCGCAAATGCCCACAGTTTCATCCGCTCGGCAACTGCACCCGAAACAATCGACATCGCTGTGGCTACAAACACCACCTGGAAGAAGAAGTCAGATGCGCCGGCATAAACCGCACCACCTTCAAAACCCTCTTTAGCCGAAGCTGCCAATGCATCAGCTACCAATGTTTCACCACCATTGATACCTGACAGGAACAAACCACCGCTATACATAATGTCGTAACCAACCACCAGATATGAAATCGAGGCAATTGAAAACAACATGACATTTTTAGTCAGAATTTCAGTGGTATTTTTAGCACGGACTAAGCCAGCTTCAAGCATTGAGAAGCCTGCCGCCATCCACATAACCAGAGCACCACACATTAAAAAATAAAAGGTGTCCATGGCATATTGGAGTTGGAAGATTTGATTTTCCATATGATTAACTCCTCAAGCTTACAGCGCTTCGGTGCCGGTTTCGCTGGTGCGAATCCGTACCGCCTGCTCTAATGGGTAAACGAAAATTTTGCCATCACCGATTTTGCCGGTATTGGCACCCTTGATAACCGCTTCAATCACTTGTTCGACAATGCCATCGTCGACGGCGATTTCCAGCTTCAGTTTTGGCAAGAAATCAACGACGTACTCCGCACCGCGATATAGTTCGGTATGGCCTTTTTGACGTCCAAAGCCTTTAACTTCAGAAACGGTTAAGCCCTGCACACCGATTTCTGAAAGAGATTCGCGGACATCATCAAGCTTGAAGGGCTTGATAACTGCTACTACTAGTTTCATAAGTGTATTCCTTCTTTAGAATGAGCTGGAGACACTAAAAATGAATCGATCATCGGAAAGTTCTTCACCGAAAATATCTTCTGCATCACTGTTTGTGTCAGTGTAAGTAACATCAAAAGTGAAACCAGCTAAATCTTTAGAGACACCGATGTAATAATCTTGATAGCCGCTCTCACCAAATTCATCCTTATCCAGATCGTAATAACCGAGACCAGCTGCCAAAGCCAGCTCGAATGGCAGATCATAGCCGGCACCCAGTGAGTAGTAGGTACCGTCTTCGCCGCTACCCTGTGCGTCACTAGAGTGGGCAATACCTGCTGTAAAGATGCTGTAGCTTAAGGATCCATAAACTTCATTGAAGTCCAGCTCACCCTCGCCAGGAAAAAGATAACGCATCACACCGATATCATAGCTGAGGCCCGTTTCGCCAAACTCCCGACTGAAACCGGCATAAACGTCGATTTCAAGCGAAGTATCAGACTCCGATCCGAAATCAACATTCGATGCCCAGGTTCCAGCATAAAACCCACTAGTGTGTGCATAGTCGAGACTGCCAGATATGGCTGGATCTTCATCGGACTGCGAAATACCACGCCAGACGTATTCAGAAGAAAGGGCCACACTGGCACTGGTTGAATGCTGACCATCTTCGCTTTCCCAAGCCATAGCAGTTGACGTCATGGCCAATGTTGAAGCTGCAAGGCACAATGCTGATAAGGTTTTCAATTTCATTTGTTTGCTCCTAAGCAAGGTTTATCGTCTAGTCGTTTGAATGCCTGAGTTGATGATTTGCAACACGTTGTATTCAGACTGCAACAGATAAGGCAGATTGTGTGCCAACTCGCGAAATACAATAAAAAACAATTAGATAGATATATTTTATACGTTAAAGCCTTGATAAAATGTTAAGTTCTGGTGCAAGCCAAAATCGCTTATGGATCATAATGGTGCAAGGTAAGGTGTGACGGTTTTCTCACAATCTTGTTATGATGCCGGCACCTACTACAGAGAGCCTAAGCTATGAATCCGCTGCAAATTGATCCCGTCGCCATTGACCTTGGTTTTATGCAAGTCCATTGGTATGGGCTGATGTATTTGTTTGGTTTTGTTGCGGCTTGGCTACTGGCAAGGAATCGGGCGCATACATTAGGCTTGAGCAAAGCCCAGGTTGAAGATTTACTGTTTTATGGTGCGCTGGGTGTCATTGTCGGCGGTCGTTTGGGGTATGCTATTTTTTATGATTTGGCAGCCAATCTTGATAATCCGCTGAATATTTTAAAAATCTGGCAGGGTGGTATGTCATTTCATGGCGGGCTGCTCGGTGTCTTGCTGGCGGTGTGGTTATTTGCCCGCAAGACGGGCAAAACCTTTTTTCAGATAACGGACTTTATCGCACCCCTGGTGCCGCTGGGTTTGTTGTTTGGCCGGATTGGCAACTTTATTAATGGTGAGCTGTGGGGCAAGGTGTCTGATGTGCCCTGGGCGATGGTGTTTGCGGGCGGCGGGCCTTTACCACGACATCCTTCACAACTTTATGAAGCGCTGCTGGAGGGTTTAGTGTTGTTTGTGTTGCTCTGGTGGTTTTCGGCCAAACCGCGTCCCATAGCGGCGGTGTCCGGTTTATTCCTGCTCGGATATGGCAGCTTCAGGTTTATCGTTGAATTTGTCCGGGTGCCGGATCCGCAATACGGCTATCTGGCGTTTAACTGGCTGACCATGGGGCAAATTCTGTGTTTGCCGATGATTGTTGCCGGTATCGCCATGATTTTCTTGGCGTATAAAGCTAATCCATTAAAATAAGTATCCAGGTGCCAGCCGCAATGATCAGCGTCAGTAAAACGGCCAGCGAGCCGTAATCCTTAGCGCGGCCAGAGAGTTTATGGACATCGGTGCTGACTCGATCAACGACGCATTCGATAGCGGAATTTAAAGCTTCGACAATCAATACAGCCAGCAACACGCTGATCATGGCGAAGCGTTCAAGGGCGGTGACGTCAAGAAAAAAACTGACAGTGGCCATCACGACTAACAAGATAAATTCCTGCCGGAACGCTGACTCATGGCGGATGCCGGCATAAAGTCCTTGCATAGAATAGATAAACGCAAACATTAAACGTCGGATACCGGTGTTTTTTTCCATACAGGTTTTTTCACTCCTCTGGTGGTTTGTTGCGTCGCATGACAGCTGATCATACGATGGCAAATCATTGATAAAGCGTTGAATTCTAGGCAAACATTGTGACTGGCATGTTAAAATTTGTCTCCATTTTTAAATCCAGGCTGTTGGTGGCTTATGGCATTTCAGGATCAATATGATGTGATTGTGGTCGGTGGCGGTCATGCCGGTACCGAGGCAGCGCTGGCGGCTGCCCGTCAAGGTGTGAAAACGCTGCTGTTGACCCAGAATATCGAAACTTTAGGCCAAATGAGCTGTAATCCAGCCATTGGTGGTATTGGCAAAGGCCATTTGGTTAAAGAAATCGATGCGCTGGGCGGTGCTATGGCGCAGGCCGCTGATAAAGGCGGCATTCAATTTCGGATTCTTAACGCCAGCAAAGGCCCGGCAGTGCGTGCTACCCGCGCGCAGGCTGACCGGGTTCGTTATAAAGCAGCGATTCGGCAGATGCTGGAAAACCAGCCAAATCTGTATTTATTTCAGCAAGCTGTTGATGATCTGATTGTTGAAAATCACCGCGTGGCCGGCGTGATCACCCAATCCGGTCTGCGTTTTGGCGCTAAAACCGTGGTGCTGACCGTGGGTACCTTTTTAGGTGGTGTCATTCATATCGGGATGCAACGTCATCAGGGTGGCCGCGCCGGCGATCCGGCATCGATCAAACTGGCAGAGCGGTTACGGGCTTTGCCTTTCCGGGTAGATCGTTTAAAAACCGGTACACCGCCGCGTATTGCCATGCGCAGCATCGATTTTTCAGATCTTACCGAGCAACCTGGCGATACGCCGATACCGGTATTTTCATTCCTGGGCAAACGTGATGATCATCCGACGCAGATTTCTTGCCATATCACTCATACCAACGAAAAAACCCATGAAGTGATCCGCAATAATCTGGATCGCTCGCCGATGTACAGCGGTGAAATTGAAGGTATCGGCCCGCGTTACTGTCCGTCAATTGAAGACAAAGTGGTGCGCTTTGCCGACCGAAATGCCCATCAGATTTTTCTGGAACCGGAAGGCCTGGACTGTAACGAAGTCTATCCCAACGGCATTTCTACCAGCCTGCCGTTTGATGTGCAGTATGAAATCGTCCGTTCGATGAAAGGGCTGGAAAATGCCCATATTACTCGGCCCGGATATGCGATTGAATACGACTTTTTTGATCCGCGGGATCTGAATCCGTGGCTGGAAACCAAACATATGCCGGGGCTGTTTTTCGCTGGCCAAATTAATGGCACCACTGGTTATGAAGAAGCGGGTGCCCAGGGTTTGATTGCCGGTTTGAATGCCGGCCTGCAAGCCCAGAGCAAGGAGCAATGGTATCCGCGCCGTGATGAAGCCTATATGGGGGTGCTGATTGATGACTTGATTACCTCCGGCACCAAAGAGCCGTACCGGATGTTTACCAGCCGCGCCGAATACCGGCTGATGCTGCGTGAAGACAATGCCGATAAACGGCTGACACCGATTGGCCGTGAATTAGGTATTGTTGATGATGTCCGCTGGACCGCTTATTCGGCCAAACAAGAAGCGGTAGAAGCCGAATTTACCCGACTGCGGATCAGTAAGCTGGCGCCGGAAAAAGTTGATCAGGCCCATGTCACTAAAGTGCTCGGTGAGCCGCTCAGCAAAAGCACTACTGCATTGGAATTACTGCGCCGGCCCAATATCGATTACGCCACGTTAATGGCCTTACTGGGCGAGCACAGTGAAGTCAGCGAAGAAGTTTCAGATCAAGTGGTGATAAACACCAAATATGCCGGTTATATCGATCGCCAGAAAACTGAAATTGATAAATTACAGCGTCATGAAAACACCAATTTGCCCAGCGACTTGGATTACAGTAATGTGCGCGGACTATCTAATGAAGTGCGGGAGAAATTACAAAACGCTAGACCGCAGAGCCTGGGTCAGGCAGCGCGCATTTCCGGGGTGACACCGGCAGCGGTTTCTTTATTATTAGTGCATTTAAAGCGCACCGGTCTGAGTCAGGCGAGTTGATGGCAGTGGATCTTCGGGCGCAGCTCGAAGCAGGCTGCGCCGAGCTGCGTCTTGACTTAAGCGAACAACAAATCCAGCAACTACTGGATTATCTGACCTTACTGACCAAGTGGAACAAGGTGTATAACCTGACCGCACTGCGCGATCCGGCGCAAATGCTCAGCAAAAACTTGCTCGATAGCCTGGCGTTGTTGCCTCATCTGGATGCGGAAAGTCTATTGGACGTTGGCACCGGCGCAGGGTTACCCGGGATACCGGTGGCCATATGCCGGCCGCAAATGGCGGTGACCCTGCTTGATAGCAACGCCAAAAAAACCCGTTTTCTGCAACAGGTTAAAGCCGAATTAAAGCTGCAAAATGTCACTGTCGTCCATGGCCGGGTTGAGCAGGTCGAATTGCCAAAGTTTGCTATTATCACGGCGCGGGCTTTTGCCAGTGTCTGTGACATTATTGATTTAGCCGGCCGACACTGCGATGATGCCGGCAAGCTGATTTTAATGAAAGGTGTTTATCCTGAGCAGGAATTGCAGCAGGCGGCGCCGGGTTTTTCATTACAGGCAGTCACTGCCATCAACGTGCCTTTTTGTGAAGGGCAAAGGCATTTGGTAATTTTGATCAGGGATTAGCATGGGCAATATCTATGCAGTGACCAACCAGAAAGGTGGTGTTGGTAAAACCACGTCGACGGTTAATCTGGCGGCATCACTGGCCGATTATGGCAAAAAGGTATTGCTGATTGATCTGGATCCGCAAGGCAATGCCACTACCGGCTGCGGTATCGATAAAGAGCAGCTGCATAGCAGTAGCTATGAGGTCATCATGGCCGAGAGTAAAGCCATTGATGCGATTGTCCGGCCGGAGAATTTAGGCTTTGATGTGATGCCGGCGAATATTGATCTGACCGCCGCCGAAGTGCAGCTATTAGAGATCAATTTGCGTGAACACCGGTTGCGTTTAGCGTTGGAATCGACGCGCGAAAAATACGATTTTATTCTGATCGACTGTCCACCCTCACTGAGTATGTTGACGGTCAATGCCTTAGTTGCTGCCAAAGGGGTGTTGATCCCGATTCAGTGCGAATATTACGCCTTGGAAGGTTTATCTTCATTGCTGAAAACCATTGAACGGGTCAAACAGCGTGCGAATACCAACTTGGAAGTAACCGGCCTGCTACGCACCATGTTTGATGCCCGTAATAATCTGGCCAATCAGGTATCACGGCAATTGATTAACCATTTTCAGGCCAAGGTATTTCATTCGATTATTCCGCGTAACGTGCGTCTGGCCGAAGCGCCCAGCCATGGCTTGCCTGTGTTAAATTATGACCGGTCATCACGTGGTTCGATTGCCTATATGGCGTTGGCCAGTGAGCTGATGCGCCGTGATAAAAAAGCAACCGAAGCAGTAGGCGGATAATTCTAATGGCAACAAAAAAAAGAGGTTTGGGACGCGGGCTCGATGCCTTGCTGGCCGATGTCCAACAAACAGAAACAGAAGTTCGCAACGACAGTTTGCAACATTTTGCGCTGGATCTAATTCAGCCCGGTAAATATCAACCGCGCATTGATATGTCCCAAGAGTCGCTGGAAGAACTGGCCGACTCGATTCGCGCTCAGGGACTCGTACAGCCGATTGTGGTCAGACCTATCGGTGATGGTCGCTATGAAATTATTGCCGGTGAGCGTCGCTGGCGGGCTTCGCGGTTAGCCGGACTATCGATAATACCGGTGTTGATAAAGGATGTGTCGGATCGCAGTGCCATTGCCATGGCGCTGATCGAAAATATCCAGCGGGAAAACCTCAATCCGATGGAAGAAGCCAATGCGCTGCATCGGCTGCGTGAAGAATTTGAAATGACTCATCAGCAGGCTGCAGAAGCAGTCGGTAAATCCCGCGCGGCCGTGACCAATTTACTGCGGCTGCGCAATTTGCATGACTCGGTCAAACGGCTGGTGGAAAACTGTGATCTGGAAATGGGTCATGCCCGTGCGTTACTGGCGATTGACGGAGATGCCCAGGCCGAAGCCGCCCAGCAAGTGGTTGAAAAAAGTTTGTCGGTGCGGGAAACCGAACAATTGGTTCGGCGCTTGCTAAAACCCAGTAAATCGGCGGATAAACAACTGGCTCGTGCGCAAGCAGAAGTCTCAGATTTGACCGAACAGTTGCAGGAAAAATTTGGTCAGCAGGCTAGTGTCAAACATCTGAGTAGCGGCAAAGGCCGCGTGGTTATTCAGTACAGCAATGTCACAGAATTGAAAAAATTCCTGGCCAGAATAAATTAAAGTGTGGAAATCGTTGACCCTACAAACAGCATCTCTTTATAATGGTGAAATTTGCTTCACGCGAAAATACAACCCAGCAGGCAACCATGAACAGCTTGGTCAGATTGCAGCCGGTCGATGCCATTTTGAAGCGACAGGTAATGGGGCTGGTAGTGCTTTTTTTAGTGCTTTTTGTGTGGCAGGGATTCGCCATCGCTATCGCCGCTGTTTATGGCGGACTGATAGCCGTATCAAACACTGGTTTGATGCGGTGGCATTTGCTCAGTGCAAGTCGAAGCGCCGGAGCTAATGCTGGATTAAATTTACGTAAGGCATATAGTTGTGTCGCGCAGCGATGGGTGCTTACCTTCGCGCTGTTCACAATCGGATTTGCGGTGTTGGCGTTAAAACCATTGCCACTGTTGATCGGATTTACAGGCTTACAGCTGATGTTGTTTTTTGGACATATGAATCGGGCTTGAAACCAAACATGGCTAGTGAAACGATTACTTCATCTGAATATATCAAGCATCACTTACAAAATCTGACTTTTGGTAAAACCCAAGACGGCACCTGGGGTTTGGCCGAGTCCGCAGAAGAAGCCGCTAATATGGGTTTCTGGGCAATCCACATTGATACCATCGGCATGTCATTGTTGCTGGGTGTATTGATGATGTGGTTTTTCCGTAGTGCTGCTAAAAAAGCGACTGTCGGTGTGCCCTCGGGCATGGTCAATTTCGCTGAGTGGATTATTGAATTTGTTGACACCAGCGTCCGTGGTTCTTTTAGTGGTCGTAACCCGATGGTTGCCCCGCTGGCATTAACGATTTTTATCTGGATATTTCTGCAAAACCTGATGGATCTTATACCCATCGACTTTATTCCAAAACTAGCCGAAATCATCGGCGTTCATGTATTTGGCGCGGATCCGCACCATGTTTTCTTCAAAATTGTCCCCTCCACCGATCCGAATGCCACTTTTGGTATGGCATTGTTGGTGTTTGCCTTGATCCTGTATTACAGCATTAAGATGAAAGGGGTGGGCGGTTTTGTCGGCGAACTGACCTTACAGCCGTTTGGTAAATGGGCACTGCCGATTAATCTGGTGTTGGAAGGCGTCAGTCTGATCGCTAAGCCGGTATCTCTGGCGCTACGGTTATTCGGTAATATGTATGCCGGCGAAATGATCTTTATTCTGATCGCCATCATGTATGGCGGCGGTTTGCTGATGGGTTCTTTTGGCGGTTTGTTACAAATTGGTTGGGCAATTTTCCACATCCTGATTATCACCTTGCAGGCGTTTATTTTTATGACGCTGACCATTGTGTATCTCGATATGGCGCATCAAGAACATCATTAACATCGAGTTGTTTAACTTTTTAACTTTTTATAAAAGTGTTTTAGGAGATAGAAATGGAACAAGCGTTACTGTTTATTGCTGGCGCCCTGATGATGGGTTTGGGTTCTCTTGGTGCTGCAATAGGTATCGGTATTCTGGGTGGTCGTTTTCTGGAAGGTGCAGCGCGTCAGCCTGAACTGATTCCCATGTTGCGTACCCAGTTCTTCATCGTTATGGGTCTGGTCGATGCGGTACCAATGATTGCGGTTGGTCTGGCGATGTACATCCTGTTCGCAGTGGCTGGTTAAGACATTCCCAACCCCATTTGCGATAACAGAGAGGTATTAGCATGAATATCAATGCAACCTTGATAGGTCAGGCGATTGCATTTGCGATTTTTATCGCGTTTTGCATGAAATATGTATGGCCTCCCATCATTCAAGCGTTGGAAGAACGCAAAAAGAAAATTGCCGACGGTTTGGCTGCCGCTGAACGCGGTCGTCATGAGCAGGAGCTGGCCGAAAAACGTGCTCAGCAAGTGATTCATGAAGCCAAAAGTCAGGCAGGCGAAATCGTGTCACAAGCTCAGCGCCGTGGTAACGAAATTGTTGATGAAGCCAAAACCAATGCCCGTACTGAAGGTGAGCGCATTCTGAACTCTGCCCGTGCTGAAATTGGTCAGGAAGCTAACCGGGTGCGTGATGAGTTGAGAACCCAGGTTTCTGCCGTAGCATTGGCCGGTGCCAGCAAGATTCTCAGCCGCGAAATCGACGATAAAGCACACACCGCGCTGCTTGACGAACTGGTCAGCCAAATCTAGAGGAAACATAGGATGGCAGAAGCAATAACCATCGCCCGTCCCTACGCTGCCGCTGTCTTTGCGCTGGCGCAGGAAAAAGGTGATATGCAGACGTGGTCGGATCTGCTGCAAGTGACCGCACAATGTGCAGGCAACACTGAAGTGCAGGCCATTCTGACCAGCCCAGCGGTCAGCGACGAACATGCGGTGGATCTGCTCGGTGATGTGGCAGGTAAATTACCTGCCGATGCGCGCAACTTTCTGTTGCTGTTAGCCGAAAATAACCGGCTGCTGTTATTACCAGAAATTGCTGAACTTTTCGAGCAAATGCACGCTGAAGCTGAACAGATATTGACAGCTGATGTGGTCACCGCCCGCGCATTGACTGATGCGCAAAAAACCAAAATTGCAGCCGCATTGAAAAAGCGTCTGGGCAAACAAGTGACGTTGACGGAGCAAGTCGATGAAAGCCTGTTAGGCGGCGCAATCATTCGGGCAGGCGATCTGGTGATCGATGGATCTGCCTTAGGTAAATTGAACAGACTGGCCAACGCGATTTGCTAATCGGCCCGTTAAAGAGGAAACAGAGATGCAACTGAATTCAGCAGAAATCAGTGACCTAATCAAAAAGCGTATTGAAAGCTTTGACGGGGCAACTGAAGCACGTACCGAAGGCACCGTCGTTGGTGTAACTGATGGTATTGTGCGTGTTCATGGTCTTGCCGATGCGATGTCCGGGGAAATGCTTGAATTTCCGGGTAACACCTTTGGTATGGCGCTTAACCTGGAACGTGATTCCGTCGGTGCTGTTATTTTAGGCGCTTACCAGCACATCACCGAGGGCGACAAAGTCAAATGTACTGGCCGGATCCTGGAAGTGCCGGTGGGTGAAGCCCTGCTCGGTCGTGTCGTTGATTCACTGGGTAAACCAATAGATGGTAAGGGCGATATCAACGCCACTCAAACATCGCCAATTGAAAAAGTCGCGCCCGGCGTTATTGCCCGCCAATCGGTTGACCAGCCGATTCAGACCGGTCTGAAATCAATTGATGCCATGATTCCGGTTGGCCGCGGCCAGCGTGAGCTGATTATCGGTGACCGGCAAACCGGTAAAACCGCTATTGCCGTCGATACCATCATTAATCAAAAAGGTACTGGCGTTAAATGTGTTTATGTGGCGATTGGCCAAAAAGCCTCTTCTATTGCCAACGTGGTTCGCAAACTGGAAGAGCATGGCGCACTGGAGCACACCATTATCGTTGCGGCGGCAGCATCTGATTCAGCGGCATTGCAATTTATTGCACCGTATGCCGGTTGTTCAATGGGTGAATACTTCCGTGATAAAGGCGAAGATGCACTGATTATTTATGATGATTTGACCAAGCAAGCCTGGGCTTATCGTCAGGTTTCATTGTTGTTACGTCGTCCACCCGGTCGTGAAGCTTATCCGGGTGACGTTTTCTACCTGCATTCACGTTTGTTAGAACGTGCAGCGCGGGTTAATGCTGACTATGTTGAGCAAATCACCGATGGTAAGGTTAAAGGTAAAACCGGTTCATTAACGGCATTGCCTATTATCGAAACCCAGGCCGGTGACGTATCTGCATTCGTGCCGACCAACGTTATTTCGATCACTGACGGTCAGATCTTCCTAGAAACCGACTTGTTCAACGCCGGTATCCGGCCTGCGATTAATGCGGGTCTTTCAGTATCGCGGGTAGGTGGTTCAGCGCAAACCAAGATCATTAAAAAGTTGGGTGGTGGTATTCGTCTGGATTTGGCACAGTATCGTGAACTGGCGGCATTCGCCCAGTTCGCATCGGATCTTGATGATGCGACCCGTGCCCAAATCAGCCGTGGTCAGCGCGTTACCGAGCTGATGAAGCAGAAGCAGTATCAGCCATTGTCAGTTGCCGAAATGGCCATTTCGTTGTTTTCAGCTAACGAAGGTTTTCTGGATGATGTCGAGATCGTTAAGGTCAGTGATTTTGAAGCCGCGTTATTGGCTAACATGCGATCACAACAGACTGAACTGATGGACAATATTAACCAAACAGGCAATTTTGACGATGATATCGCTGGGCAGATGACCAGTGCTATCGAGAAATTCAAAGCCAACGGCAGCTGGTAAGCGGAGCATAATTCATGGCTAGCGGTAAAGAGATACGCACGCAGATAGCAAGCATCAAAAGCACGCAGAAGATTACCTCTGCGATGGAAATGGTGGCTGCCAGTAAAATGCGTAAAGCTCAGGAACGCATGGCGGCAACGCGGCCATATTCGGACAAGATTTATAATGTCATTCAGCATTTGGCCTTTGCCCATCCTGAATACCATCATCCGTATTTACAGGATCGTGAAGAAAACAAGCGCGTTGGCTACATTATTATCTCGTCGGATCGGGGGCTGTGTGGCGGTCTGAACAATAACTTGTTCAAAGCAGTGTTACGTGAACTGAGCAGTAAATCCGATAAGGGGCTGCATGTAGATGTCTGCACTATCGGCCAGAAAGCGTCGACATTCTTTTCGAGACTGCCTGTCAATCTGGTGGCACAGACGTCACAGTTAGGTGATTCACCGCGGGTTCACGAGTTAATCGGTACCGTTAAAGTGATGCTGGATAAATATGAAGCCGGCGAAATTGATGCGCTATATCTGGTTTACAACGAATTTGTAAACACCATGACTCAGGAAGATAAAATCCTGCGTTTACTGCCAGCAAAACCGGAAAAGCCCAGCGAAGCGTTATCGCATCATTGGGACTACATCTACGAACCGGATGCCAAAGAAGTTTTGGATGATTTGCTAGTCCGTTATATCGAGTCGCTGGTGTATCAGGGCGTTGTTGAAAATATGGCCTCAGAACAAGCATCACGCATGTTGGCAATGAAAAACGCCACAGATAATGCCGGTGATCTGATTGATGATCTGCAACTGGTTTACAACAAAGCCCGTCAGGCTGCTATCACGCAGGAAATCTCTGAGATTGTTGCCGGTGCCGCTGCGGTATAACTGAATTAAAGGGCTGTGCAGCCCGAACCTATTGGAAAGAGGAAGCGAGATGAGCTCTGGAAAGATTGTACAAATTATCGGCGCGGTCGTTGACGTGGAATTTCCCCGCGACAGTCTGCCAAATATTTACGATGCTTTAATGGTTGAAGAAGTTGGTTTAACCCTTGAAGTACAGCAACAGCTGGGCGACGGTGTGGTTCGGACCATTGCTATGGGTACCACTGACGGTCTGAAACGCAGCTTAGCGGTTTCAAATTCGGGCAAAGCTATCAGCGTGCCGGTCGGCCAGAAAACACTGGGCCGGATCATGGACGTATTGGGTAACCCAATCGACGAAAAAGGCGATATCGGCGAAGAACAACGCTGGGGTATTCACCGTAAAGCCCCCGCTTTTGATGAGCTGTCTGCCAGTAATGAACTACTGGAAACCGGTATCAAAGTTATCGACTTGGTCTGCCCGTTCGCTAAAGGTGGTAAAGTCGGTCTGTTTGGTGGTGCCGGTGTTGGTAAAACCGTCAACATGATGGAATTGATTCGTAACATCGCTATCGAACATAGCGGCTTCTCAGTATTTGCCGGTGTTGGTGAGCGTACGCGTGAAGGTAACGATTTCTATCACGAAATGACCGATTCCAACGTAATTGATAAAGTATCGCTGGTTTACGGTCAGATGAATGAGCCACCCGGTAACCGTCTGCGTGTTGCTCTGACCGGTCTGACCATGGCGGAATTCTTCCGCGATGAAGGCCGTGATGTCCTGTTCTTTGTTGATAACATTTATCGTTACACCTTGGCCGGTACCGAAGTATCCGCCCTGCTAGGCCGTATGCCTTCAGCGGTTGGTTACCAGCCAACATTGGCCGAAGAAATGGGCGTGCTACAAGAACGTATTACCTCGACCAAAACCGGTTCTATCACTTCTATCCAGGCGGTATACGTACCAGCCGATGACTTGACCGATCCCTCACCAGCCACCACTTTCGCGCATTTGGATGCGACGGTTGTACTGTCACGTTCAATTGCTGAATTGGGGATTTATCCGGCGATTGACCCGCTGGATTCAACTTCACGTCAGCTGGATCCGCTGGTGGTGGGTAACGATCATTATGATATTGCCCGCGGTGTACAAAACACGCTGCAACGTTATAAAGAGCTGAAAGATATCATTGCGATTCTGGGTATGGATGAATTGTCAGAAGAAGACAAATTATCCGTATCACGCGCACGTAAAATTCAGCGTTTCATGTCTCAGCCGTTCTTCGTGGCCGAAGTCTTTACCGGTGCGCCAGGTAAATACGTGTCACTGAAAGACACCCTGGCCGGTTTCCGTGGCATTCTGGATGGTGAGTATGACTCACTGCCAGAGCAAGCGTTCTACATGGTAGGTACCATTGACGAAGCTATTGAAAAAGCCAAGAAGTATTAATCGCTCAGGAGCTAACGCATGGCTATGACTATTCATGTTGACATCGTAAGTGCCGAAACAGCCATCTTTTCTGGTGAAGTAGAAGCCGTATTTGCCTCGGCAAAAATGGGTGAGTTGGGTATTTATCCCCGTCACACGCCATTATTGACCACCTTGAAACCGGGCGAAGTGCGCGTGTTAAAAGACGGTAAAGAAGAGCATTTCTACGTTTCCGGCGGTATGCTTGAAATACAACCGCATGTGGTAACTGTGCTGGCCGATAC
>JAVVFF010000228.1:0-1028 GCA_032250995.1 Methylophaga sp.
ATATTGGGCAGTTGCTGATGGTGTTTATTCAGCCAAGCGATGGTTTCATCTATGACCCAGCGATCTACCCGTTCCGATAAATTAAACCGTTCTGCCGTCGGCAAAAACGCCCCGGGGGTGATCAATTTCCCCTGACGGGTACGCAGCCTGACTAACACTTCATATCGCTGACTAAGATTAGCCTGCAGACTGATAATTGGCTGAACAAACAACACCATCCGCGACTGATTGAGCGCTTCTTTAATTTCGTTTACCCAGCGAAATTCACCAGCTTGTTCAACCAGCTGCGCATCATCATCTTGGTAAAGATAAACACAATTGCGACCAGATCGTTTGGCAGCAAAACAGGCTGAGTCGGCCTGCTTAAGCGCTTCAGTAGCATTTATTGTTTGCTGGTCAATGCTGACCATGCCGATACTGACGCCGATGGTAAACATCTGTGATTCCCAGACAAACTGAAATGACTCCACTACTTTGCGGATTTCATCAGCAACACGCTGGGCCTGCTGAACATCACAATGCTCCATCAAAATACCAAATTCATCACCACCCAGACGGGCCAGTGTATCGTGCTTACGGGTCAGCTTACTCAGTTGACGGCTTAACTGGCGCAACAATTCATCACCGGCAATATGGCCGCAGGTATCATTTATGACTTTGAACTGATCCAAGTCCAGAAAACATAAAGCATGCTGCGCATCACTATGCTGAGTTTCAGCAACCAAACCGGTGAGTCTTCGCTCAAATTCGCTGCGGTTAATCAATCCAGTCAAATCATCATGGCTCGCCCGGTGAGACAATTCTGATGCCAGTGCGTGGGCCTCCGTAACATCTTCCTGAATGGCAACAAAATGCGTTATTTGCTGTTGCTGATTTTTAATCGGCGCGACATATACCCGGGCCCAGTAGGCTTCGCCATTTTTGCGTTTATTCTCCAGTTCACCGACCCATTCCTGACCATCGATAATGGTTCGCCACATTGACTTACAGGCCCCCTTAGTGGTGAAGGCCGACTTAAAAAGCCGTGG
>JAVVFF010000221.1:0-1230 GCA_032250995.1 Methylophaga sp.
AAGCCAGCGCCACCGAGCTGCAATTACGAAAAGCAGCCAGAACTAAAAGTGCCCTTAAAATTCTCGGCGGTGTTGCCTTGGTGGCAGCCGCAGTGGCGGCGGCAGTCAGTGGCAATTCAACACAGCAAAATGTGGGTCGGGATGTTGCCGTTATTGCCGGTGGTATCGGGGGAGCAGTATTGATTTCCAGCGGGTTTAAATCCAGAGAAGAGGCAAAATTCCACCAAGAGGCCATCAACGAGCTGGGTGAATCTATTAATCTGGAAATGGCGCCACAGGTCATGACTTACGAAGAACAATCGGTTGAATTAACCGGCGATATCGAAAATCAGTTTCAGCAGTGGCGGGCATTTTTAAATCGAATGTACCAACTGGAAGCCACGCCCGACGTGCAATTGTAAATTCGCTTTATGATTAACGACAAGATTGCCGCCGCCAAACAGGCCAAACGCCTGCATATTTTTCAGGCACTGTTATTTGTGTTGCTGCTCAGCCTGTTGGGGCTGGGCATACTTTATTGGGCTTCGCAGCCGAAAGCGCTGGATAGGTCCTTAGCAGAAGCCGAACCATCAGCCGAAATCGTAGAAATATCGCCATCTGCAGATAATGCCGAACTCAGACAGGCTTATCTTGAAGCCTACGCCGAGTTTGAAAATGAACTCAGACAGCAGCTTGATAACATTGATATACCCGCCTGGGATAAGCCACTGTCAGAAAAACTCGACACGCTTGAAAAGCAGGCCGTCCAGCAGTTTGCTTCTAGCAACTATGCCAAAGCCTATAATTCGATAACGCAATTGATTACGCTGGCCGAAGACACGATTGCTGATAGCCAAAGCCAATTTACCGAAGCAATGCAGGCCGCCCAAAGCGCTTTTGACGATAATGATTATCCCAATGCCAAACAGGCGATTGATAAAGCGCTGATGCTGGATACCGGATCCGAAGACGCCAAAAAGCTGGCCGACCGGGTGGCACAACTGCCAGAAATTAATGATTTACTCAGCCAAATCCAAACCGCCAATGCCGAAAATAATCGCCAGCGGGAGCGGGATCTGATTAATCAGTTATTAAAGCTGGTACCAGAGCGTGAAGCGCTTAAACAACGCTCCCAGCAGCTAACCACCGCGATTAACAACGATAACTTTCAGCAGCAAATTAATCAGGGCTATCAAGCGCTGGGAAATGCTAATTTATCAGCGGCGCAAAGTGCTTTGGATAAAGCCAGAC
>JAVVFF010000230.1:0-1018 GCA_032250995.1 Methylophaga sp.
CCCGGGCAATTGCAATATCCCGCCACAATTTATTTACATGCTGCTCAACGGGCCTGAGATAACCACCCATTAAAAAGCCGGCTGCGATCATCAACATCGCAGCCGGCTAAAAGTTATAACGAGGTTATTTTTTTTCGATTGCGGCAGCGACTTTCGCCGATATCAGACCAAACACTGCACCAAGTACCGTTGAGATAATAATAATCACCACAGGATTACCAAGGCTGAGCGCGGTAGTACTGGCCGCATTGGCCGTTTGTAAACCGTAGGCTGCTGTTGCCGCATAACCATAAACATTGGCAGGCACCACCGACAATAAATCAAAACGAGCCACAATCACCAGCGCAAATACCGTCACCGCAATATAAATTGCCGGCCCTACTGCACCGGGTAAACCCAGTGGATTAGTACCTGCCAGTAATAACGCAATACCGGCAATGACAGCACCATAACTCATGCCAATAATAGTTTTTTGTAACGCTGCCATATCGGCGCCAGCTTGAAAGAAACAACCCCAGGCAATAAAACCAGCCCAGACTGCGACAAACCCTGCCAGCGGCCCTAATGCCAGAAATGCCCAGATACCGCCCAATACAGCGATACTCAACGATAACGCAGTTAATTTAGACATAGATCTCTCCCGTTATAATTATTTAAGTTTTCACAAACTGACCACCAGACATCTCTGCAGCCTGCCTGGTGAGCAACTTGCCGGATTGATAGTAGTCTGAATTTAATAACAAAGTAAACAAAATTGCACCAATGCTGTGCAACTTTTAGTCGGATTTGTGGTCAGGCGTTGGCAGAATGCTGCGAATCATTATTGTCCTGCGCATCGACCATCACTTGATTACGGCCGGCCTGTTTTGCCCGATATAGGGCTTTATCGGCTATTTGCAATAAATTATTTGGCGCAGTGATTTCGCCCTGCAAGCTGGCAATCCCCATCGAAACCGTTAAGGCATCTAAATCCCGGCCTTGATAACTGATGGTTTGTGCCGCCACTTTTTGCAATAAC
>JAVVFF010000227.1:0-1049 GCA_032250995.1 Methylophaga sp.
ATATTCAAAAGCACCTTATAACTATAGGTGGAGTGCAACTCATGGCTTATTAGAGCTAGCTTAAGCTTACTACGAATAGTTGCTATTCATAATTGAGAAAGCACCTTTCGACTCATAATTTTTATGCTTTTCCCGCTGTTTTAATGCAGTAACAGCCAGGGGCTTTGTTGACTGGCATCCAGTCTGATGTGATAAGCGCCATTTTGATATCCAACATCCAGCTGCTGGCGTTTGCCATTGCTGTTTAGGCTGTACAGCTTTAAACCAGCCGGCGCCTTAATAAGGATGTCGCCAATGATTGGCTCGACCACAAAAGCACTGCTAGGACGACTCACCGGCAGACTATGGCCAATTTTTGATATCAGAATCTCTAAAGCATCACTAATCGGCTTCTCGTTCAGGCTTTGTATAGCAACAACAGCGCTTTGAGTCTCAATGTGAAATTCACTTGAACTCAATTGGTAAGACTCCTGACCGATATTGCCTGACATTATCTGCGATTGCGGACTATCAATTGTTAATATACCGGTCTGCCAGTTGCGCTTAATTTGCCCGGTATCGGCGGCGACAAACTGCTGATCAGCGGCAATATAATCTTTATTGGCATCGGTGATGATAAGCGGCGGATTTTCAGCAACCTTAGCGACGTTGGCAAGTGCCGGCGCCTGACCACTCAGCCAGGGCAGTTTGTTGAGATGTTGCACATCAATCGTTAACCGGCTTTGTTCCAGCAAGGTGCGAATGGTTGCCGAGTTATCGGCGTTAATTGCCTCACCAAAAAACACCTCGGCCGGTAATTGCAGCCGATAATGCTGGCGGGCAATATCAACATGTTGCTGGCGATATAACAATGCTGCCGCCGGCATCATCGCCATCAATGACGGATCGTTATAACTGCTGTAATTACTACCATTGACCAGCGAATTCAGCGCCGATTGACTGTAGCCATACAACATCAGCCCATCCCAGCCTTGCAAACTGGCAATGGCTGCCAGCCACGATGGCATGGTATGTCGATCGGCTACCGGAAATTTTTCCAGATTCCATTC
>JAVVFF010000223.1:0-1144 GCA_032250995.1 Methylophaga sp.
GCCGTGGCAAAAGCCGATAACTGGCAGACCAGCGCTTCTGCCGGCAACGCGAAATTTTGCCGGCCCCGACTAAAAAGCAACCACTGTGCTGTCTGATTCATTTGCGTTTACCAAAAATTGATTGCCATTGCAGCCACAAGGCGGGTTGCAATTGGCCATTCGTCGCCAACGCCAACACGGCCGGGATCGGCTGGTAATGGCGATTTACTTTGCTAAGCAAATACTCTGCCGGTGGCAGTAACTTATCGACAATCAGCACCTGTAGCTGTCCTTGTTCACTGATTATCAGCAGGCGGGCTTGTTCAGGCGAAGATCCGGCTAATTTAAATCGTTGCCTGATATCCCATACCGGCAACCATTGCTGCTGATATTCGACAAATTCGCCTCGACCACTGACATGCCGACTTGGTAATTCGGCCGCCGGTAAATCTTCAATAATACTGTCCGGCTGCAATACATAAAGTTGATCGGCAACGACCACCGCCTGCTGTACTTGCAAAGTTTGTTGCAGCGGTATGCTGATATGAAATCCGCAGCCCTGATCGGGTGATGACGCAACGCTGATGTGACCCTGTAATTGCTGAATATGCTGGCGTACCAGATCCAGACCAATACCGCGCCCGGATAATAAATCCGGAGCGCTGGCAGTTGTCAGTCCAGCATTAAAAATTAATTTATCAATCGCTGTTTCAGTATTGCCGCCGGCAGCGGCGAGAATCTTTTCAGTCTGCAAACCGATGCCATCATCATAAAAATGCAGCGCTAACTGCATACCGTGCAACGATTGTTCAAGTCGGATTTGACCTTGCGGCGGTTTGCCGGCAACCAGCCGTTTATCGGGTGATTCAATCCCATGGGCGATGGCGTTACGCAGCAACTGGATCAGCACGTCACTGATAAAATCCAGCACCCGTGCCGGCAGCCATATCGGCTGTTGTGGCAATGCTAATTGCGCCTGTTTACCGGTCTGTTGGCAAATAGTTTGCAGCAAAGCCGGTAGTCGCTGATAGGCATTACTCAAGGGCTTGAAGATCAGTTTTTGTAACGCCAGATAGTTTTGCGATTGCGCCAATTGCAATTGATCCAGTCGCGTTTTTAATGGCAACGGCAATAACCTAGCGGCTTGTTGTAATTGATTCAGCCA
>JAVVFF010000225.1:0-1118 GCA_032250995.1 Methylophaga sp.
ACCATCAACAAGCGTTGTTAAAAAATTATTGTCATTACCAAGTTGAGACAGTTCTTGAATAACTTGATCATCTAACCATTGAGATGTTTTAGGATTAGTATTTGCGCTTGATACGCTATTTGATTGCTGGGACGATGTGATTTTTGCAAGTTTTGCGATTGCTTCAAGCAAGCCTCTGGAATTAATGGGCTTAGTCAGAAAAACGTCGGCACCAGCCTCAAGGCTGCGTTTTTGAGCCTCAGGGGTAGCGTCTGCTGTCAGCATAATGACCGGTAAATGAATTTTTGTATCTAAATAACGCATGGTCCGAACCACTTCGGTGCCAGAGTAATCTGGCATGTTCATATCGACAATCAGCATATCCAGTTCATGCAGACTTTCGGTTAGTATATCGAGTGCTTTTTCACCTGTTTCAGCAATATAAGTTTGATGGCCAGCATGCTCTAAGATACCGGCCAGAATTTGCTGATTCACCTTGTTATCTTCTGCAATCAAAATCCGTAACGGCCGGGCATGTGACTGAGCCGCATAGTGTTGTGCCAACGTGACAACTTTTTCATCCTGTACATAATGGCTGCTTTGTGCGGCATGTATGGCATTGAATAACTGCGGTTTGGCATTGATATCGTGAATAATGCAGACAAAATGCTCGCGCAGTTTTGGATTCTGACGACTTTGCTGGCTGGGGTTGATAAGAATCAGTGATAAATGTGCTAATTGAGGCTCTGCATGAATCATACTGGCAAACTGTTGTGGATTGATATCCTGCATACATTGTTGATCGATCATCAGCGTGTCGTATGCGGAATCACTTTCGCTGAGCCGCATTAATTCCGCAAAAGCTTTAGCTGTTGTGGTGACATGTTGGCACTGGATTTTCCAGCCGGCCAGCGTTGGGGCCAGTTGTTGCTGAATCGTTTCGCTGCTGAGGATAAGCATAGGGGTTTCCGCCAGTTGCGTGTTATCTGTGGCTAAAGGTTTGAAGGGCAATTCAAACCAGAAAGTAGTGCCTTTTCCGACTTCGCTATCAAGGTCAATATGACCGTGCATTAACTCCACCAGTTCTTTGGCAATCGTGGTGCCAAGGCCGGTGCCACCACTGCTGCGCTGTCCGACAC
>JAVVFF010000219.1:0-1329 GCA_032250995.1 Methylophaga sp.
CAACCATGTCGTTGGAGCCGAATAAATTATTACCTCAGCTGAAAAAATTACTGACCCATTTTAAATTGTCCGGCCGGCAAATTATTCTTGAAGTCAGCGAAGACGTGGCAGTTTCACATACCGACTCGTTAAAATTATTGATGACGGCGGTTAAGCAGTTGGATATTCGTTTTGCCATTGATGATTTTGGTTTTGATGGCACGTTATCTAAATATGGTTTTTCTTCATTCACACTGCTGCAAAATTTGCCGGTCGATTTTGTCAAAATCAATGGCCGGTTTATTCGTGATTTACACAATAACAGCCACGATCAGCTATTTGTTAAAGCCCTGGCCGAAGAGGCGCAACTGCATGGCGTAAAAACCATTGCTGCCGGTGTCGAAAATGATGAGGTCATGGGCTTATTAAAAAGTTATGGCGTCGATTATGCACAGGGATATTTTATAGGCCACCCATCAGCGAGCTTGCAAACCGATAATTAACGCTGATGTTTAGCCGCTTCCCAGAGTTCATCCATTTCCATTAAAGTCGCGTCTTGTAACGTTTTACCTTGCTGCTGTAACTGCATTTCGATAAAAGCAAAACGCTGGCGAAATTTTTGATTGGTTTGTTGTAATGCACGTTGCGGATCAATCTGTAAATGCCGTGCCAGATTGGTGATGGCAAATAATAAATCACCGATTTCATCCTGAATACGGGTCGGATCGGCGCCAGCCAGTTCCGCTGTAACCTCATCGGTTTCTTCATGAATTTTATCAATAATGCCGGTAATATCGGACCAGTCAAAACCAACCGATGACGCCGCTTGTTGCAGGGCAACCGCATAGTTAAGCGCCGGCTGACCGGCATCAACTTCATCAAGAAAAAGGGGCGATTGTTTAGCCATTAGCCGCGAGTGAATTTAATAATGTGCCGGCGATCACGTTTGCTGGGCCGGCCTTTTTGTTCACGAAACCCCAGCGGTTCATTTTTTAGCTGCTCACGCAATTGTTCACGTTTGCTCTGACTTGCTGCGGTTTCCTGATATAGCGTTTGCGCTTCGCTGGTGGGCCGGCGTTGTTTTTCCAGACCCAATACTTCAATCTCAAAGTTGTAGGGCGGTTTGGAAATTTCCAGCATATCGCCAGTATGAATATTACGACTGGGTTTGGCCCGCTGGCCTTGCACGTGAACTTTACCGCCATTAATGGCTTCAACCGCCAAGGCACGGGTCTTAAAAAAACGTGCCGCCCACAGCCATTTATCAAGGCGCTGGGCGGCGTTTTCTGTTTCAGGTATTGCTTTCATAGGGAATTAATACTGCGCTGACTGCTGACACAAAGTCAATAA
>JAVVFF010000218.1:0-1484 GCA_032250995.1 Methylophaga sp.
CCAGTTCAACACTGACCACAGCCGGCGTGTTGTCGCCGGTATTTTTACGGCTGCCGATTGGGTCGGCAACAATTGAGGCACGCAGCACATTATCCGGATGCAAATAAGCACGGCGTACGCCATCATTAATGATGTCAGCCAGTGGCCGGTTACTGTCCCATTGCACCTGCATACCGACTTTAACAAACACATTAACAATGCCGGTATCCTGACAAATCGGCCGCTGATTTTCGGCGCACATTCTCGAATTAACCAGGATCTGGGCAATGGCATCTTTGGCGGCCGGGGACTGCTCGCGCTGATAAGCGGCAAACATCGCGTCGATAAAATCTTTGGGATGATAATTGGCAATAAACTGCAATGCCGCAAAGACACTATCAATCAGATCCTGTTCGCGAATAACCGTCATTATCAGCCTGCCAGCCGCGCCTGAATGGATTGCAGCGTGTCTTCCAGTTTAAATTCCGCACTGTCGCCACTGCCGCGGTGTTTATATTCTATGACGCCATTATCCAGACCGCGTTCACCGAGAATCAACCGATGCGGAATACCAATCAAATCCCAGTCGGCAAAGGCGACACCGGGACGCAGACCGCGATCATCAATCAATACATCAACACCGGCAGCCAGTAATTGCTGGTAAATTTCGTCGGCTTTGTCACGCACCCGCTGAGATTTATGAGCATTAACCGGTACCAGTACCACCTCAAATGGGGCAATTGCCTGTGGCCAGACAATGCCACTGGCATCATTGTGTTGCTCAATCGCCGCAGCCACTACCCGCGAGACACCAATACCATAACAACCCATGGTAATAATTTTTGACTGGCCGGTTTCGCTAAGCACCACCGCATTCATTTTCTGGCTGTAATTTTCGCCCAGCTGAAAAATATGACCGACTTCGATACCACGGGCGATTTCCAGCATGCCATTACCATCCGGGCTGGGATCACCGGCCACCACATTACGAATATCAGCAGATTCTGGTTCTGGTAAATCACGGCCCCAGTTAACACCGGTCAAATGTTTTTCATCCAAATTGGCACCACAAACAAAATCAGCAGTATGGGCTGCGCTATGATCAACAATCACTGGAATCGTCAGACCCACAGGGCCGACTGAACCGATATTGGCGCCACAGGCAGTGTGCACTTGTTCCGGGGTGGCAAAGGTTAATGGGGCTGCCACCAATGGATGTTTTTCAGCTTTAATCACATTGAGCTCATGATCGCCGCGCAGCACCAAAGCAACAACGCTGTTTTTCTCAGCACCTTCTACCAATAACGTTTTCAGGCACTGACTGGTGGCTACGTTCAAAAAGGTACTGACATCTTCGATAGTGTGTTTGTGTGGTGTATCGACGGTCTGCATTTCAGCCGATGGAGCAGGTCGCGGCTGAGCGGGTGTAACTGCTTCAGCGAGTTCAACATTCGCCGCGTAATCACTGCCATTACTGAAGGCAATGGCGTCTTCACCGGAACTCG
>JAVVFF010000224.1:0-1120 GCA_032250995.1 Methylophaga sp.
CACAACAGAGTCGACGCTCATATAACTACGTTATTGTTTGAGCCTATTTTGTCCTGATATAAAACGACTAAAATATAACACACACAGGCCTGACACTATCCCCGGCAAACCTTCGTAAACCATCACGTGTAGATCATATGCCCGCCACACAAGTGCTACAGCAAACCCGACCAGCATTGCTGTAATCGATATGGCTTGTGACGGTTGTTTGCCAAAACACAAAAAAATAAGCAACGGTGCAAAGGCACTGGCTAACCCTGACCAAGCCATAATCACCATACTAAAAACACTTTGATTATTGGTAAGCGCAATTAAAAGTGCAATACCCGTAATCATGATAGTCGTCAATTTTAACAACCAGGTTTTCTCAATTTTATGGGGCAAAATATCATGGGTTATTGACGCTGAGCAGCTCAATACCAATGAATCAGCAGTCGACATAGTGGCGGCAAAAATACCTGCCAGAATCAATCCCACCAGAACTGAAGGTAATAAGTATTGTGCCATGGTAGGTAAAGCCAGTTCGGCGTCAAATGAGCCGACATCAGGTAAATAAATACGAGAAAGCATGCCGACACCCGTAGCCAGACAGTAGAATAGCGTAAAAAATAAGTAATACCAGATCTTAGCCTGTCGCATATTATCCAGATTATTTAGTGCCATAAAGCGCACCATGATGTGAGGTTGACCAATCACAGAGAGTCCTGCAAACAGCCAGCCCCCAATAAACAATGTTCCGCCAATCCAACCAGAAAACACCCGATCTTTTGGCAGCCAATCCATAAAGCCTTCGACACTCCGCATCTGCTCAACAGCACTGGATAAGCCGCCCAGGTTTATTAAGGCGATAAACAAAAGTATACCCATCGCAAAAATCATCACTACAGATTGAGCTGCATCCGTCCAGATCGATGCGCGTATGCCTCCGGCAAAACAATAGAGACTTACAAGTACTGCTCCGGCAACGGCACCCGACCATAAGGGCCATGCCAATAGAACATGAAGTGCTTTTCCTCCGGCTACCAGTTGCGCCGAAGCATAGGTCAATAAAAACACTAATGAGATTATTCCGATCAGACGTTGCAAAGAAGAATGCTGTTGTCCATACCAATTACTAATC
>JAVVFF010000229.1:0-1020 GCA_032250995.1 Methylophaga sp.
CGTCATCAGGTACCGATAATTCAAATAGTATTATTAACTGCCATTTAGCAACTGGTCGTATTGGTAAACCGGCAATGGGACCATTTTCAATTACAGGACAACCCAATGCTATGGGCGGGCGAGAAGTCGGCGGCCTTGCCAATCAACTTGCTGCTCATATGGATATTGATAATCCTGAGCACCATGACTTAGTGTCTCGATTTTGGCAAACAGATCGTTTAGCTAAGGAAAATGGTGCGAAAGCAGTTGATATGTTTAACGATGTTGCCAGTGGCAAAATTAAAGCTATTTGGGTTATGGCAACCAATCCGGCAGTGAGCCTACCGGATGCCAACAAGGTACGTGATGCTTTAAAGTCATGTGAACTGGTTGTTGTATCAGATTGTGAATTAAACACGGATACCACACAGTTTGCCGACGTATTGTTGCCAGCAGCAGGCTGGGGTGAGAAAGATGGTACGGTAACCAATTCAGAGCGTCGTATTTCACATCAACGTGCGTTTTTGCCAGCACCGGGTCAAGCCAAACCTGATTGGTGGATCATTAATCAAGTAGCACAGCGCTTAGGCTTTGATGAGCAGTTTAACCATCAATCTCAAGCTGATATTTTTAGAGAACATGCTGCGTTATCAGCATTTGAAAATGATGGCGTGCGTGACTTTGATTTAAGTGCGATGGCTGATATTTCTGATGACGCTTACGATCAACTTGAACCCATTCAATGGCCAGTAAATAAGGACTATCCTAATGGTTGTCAGCGATTATTTACTGACAATCGCTTTTTTACAGCAAATGCAAAAGCCAAGATCATTCCAATCACAGTGCATGCACCGATTAACTCACCTAGCGAACAGTATCCACTGATATTAAATACAGGTCGTATTCGAGATCAATGGCATACCATGACACGCACAGCACGTAGTGCAAAATTGAATGGCCATATTCCTGAACCGATTGTTGAAGTTGATCCGCAAGATGCGATTCAATGGCAAATTGAAGATAATGCACTGGCTCGTATAG
>JAVVFF010000222.1:0-1211 GCA_032250995.1 Methylophaga sp.
AATCACAACGATCTGCATGGCTTTAAGGCGTTCGATCAATGCTTCGATCGCCTGTTCATTACCGGGGATCACTTTCGAGCTGAAAATAACCGTATCACCCGGCTCTAATTGCAAATCCCGAAAGCCGTTTAAACTGAGCCGATTTAAGGCCGTGCGTGGCTCACCCTGACTACCAGTGGCAATCAGCAGCACGGTGTGTTTGGGCAAATAAGCAAGGTGCGCCGAATCAACCAGCGTTTCGGCGCCATTCCAAAACCCCGTGGCTTTGGCCGCTGCCATGGTATTCAGCAAAGAGCGGCCTAACAAGCCGATATGCCGGCCGGTTTGCTGAGCAATATTGGCCAGCGTATGTAATCGGGCGATATTACTGCCAAAACAGGTGACGACTACCCGGCCTTTGGCTTGTTCAATATGTTTTAACAAACCTTTATGTAAACTCGCCTCGGTTGCTGACCAACCCTGGACATTGGCATTGGTCGAATCACAGACCATGGCATTCACTTCAGCTTTAGCCAGATCCTGAAAGTCGACAGCGTTATAGGGCAAACCGAGCACCGGCGCTTTATCAAGCTTCCAGTCGGCAGTATGAAACACCTTGCCAACCGGCGTGCTAATCAATAAAGCAAATGGCTCCGGAATAGAATGGGTTAACCGTAACCAGTGTACTGCAAAGACGCCAATCTGCCGCTTTTCAGCCGGATCAATGATAATCAACGGTACTTGGTCCAGCAGATTGGCCTCGGTCAATTTTCGACGCAAGATTTCAGCGGTAAACGCGGTGGTATATACCGGACATTTCAACTGCGGCCAGAGATAAGCCACTGCACCGACATGATCTTCGTGGGCATGGGTGATAACCAGCCCGTCGAGCAATTGATGCCGTTCGGTAATAAATTGTGGATCGGCCATTTGTACATGGGCGCGACCGGTTATCGGCAGGCCATCGATATCGGTTTCAGACTCAAAAGTGACACCGCAATCAACCATTAACCAGCGGCCATTATGACCATACAGATTCAAATTCATGCCAATTTCCCCGCAGCCGCCTAATGGCAAAAACCATAAATCATTGCTGCCGGGTGTCATGTTAGATAGCGCTCCTAGTTTTGGCTTTTGCTTTGAAAAATTAACGCCAGTATAGGACTGCAAAAAAAATTCGCCAGTTCATTTTTTAGGACATAAATTATTCCGTTCCTGGTTGACCATTTTGT
>JAVVFF010000226.1:0-1106 GCA_032250995.1 Methylophaga sp.
CGTGTGCGAGTAACACCCCGGCAATATCATGGCGGATCAGGTTTGAAAACCGGATACTTTGGTATCTGACCAATAAGCCGAGCGTCCACTCATATTCGCTTAAATATTTGATCATCGCCATTTCAAAGCGTAAAAACGGGTTCTGTATCGTCGATTGAGCAGATGGCGCAGCCAATAATTCAGCGATACCCTTCGATGCATCTTTCGTTAAAATATCTTTAAAATTCAAATAATTATAGTAATTAACCAGACCTATATCGTTAAGCCGATCCAATTCCTGCTCTTCGCTTTGCAAGACTTGCAAATGCACTTGTTTAAGCACTTGTTCTTCAGTCAAATTGCCCGCGCCAGGCTGTAAGTTTTTACGCAGTGCCGAGACCACCGAAGATTGAAGCTTGCCGTCCAGCAAATGGACACTGGAAAAATTGTGCAATACATGATCGATTGAATTTTTTAACTGCACTTTGCTCTGCTGCCATTCCAGCCATTCTTCATCACTGAGCCGGTCGACTTTCAGCCAATGCAATAATGGCCTGAGCATCGACGCATTGACCAGCAGGCTGATCAGCACCACGCCCAGCGTCAACTCGGTTAACAATTGTTTATCGGCCACGGCATCGGGGATGGAAAAAACGATGGCGATAGCCAAGCCGCCTTTTAACCCGCCCCACCACATGACATGCTGGCTGCCTAATTTTATTTTTGGCAAGGCGAAGACCGATGTCGCCAGCGGAATCAAACCGTAGATACTGACGGCACGGGCTATGGCGACGGCCAGCATCGCCCATAACACCGGCTTCCAGCTACCTAGCAGGGAGCCGATATCCACCGACAAACCGATCATGATAAACAGCAGCGAATTAAAAATCAGCACTAGCGTTGTCCAGAACTCACGAATGTTCTGTTCGGTATGCCCGGAGAGCCGCGGCAATCCGGTTGCGCTTAAACAAAGAGCCGCCGATAACACCGACATCACCCCGGAAACATGAAAACTATGTTCGGCGACGATAAAGCTTAAGTAAGCCATAATCAGCGTCGATACCAGCACCACGCTGTTACCGCCGTGTTTCAGCCTGACAATAAGCTCGCTCATCACTAAACCGAGC
>JAVVFF010000220.1:0-1256 GCA_032250995.1 Methylophaga sp.
GATGCGACGGATCCAGCCAGGCGCACGCTGTTTGATCCCGGACATAAAATCGACAATACCGCCGCCATTAATAATCAGCGCTGAATAATGCAACTGTTGGCTTAATTGCTGTGACAGCAACTCCTGCTTAGGCATGCCCATCGCCAATAAGATGATTTGTGGTCGGTGTTTCTGGCTATTCTCAAGATAGGTGTGCATATCCTGAAATCCATTTATACAATCCAGCACCTTAAATTTAGCCTGAATTAATTGCTGTTTTACCAATGTCAGGGCCTGATCGGACGCACCGTAAATCACGATTGACTGTTCACTATGTGCCGTCAGAATTTTCGGAATAAAATCCGTGCCATTCATATTTTTTCCGGCCGGCAAACTCAGCCAGCGATACAACAGGCGCATACCACTGCCATCTCTGAGTAATAAATTGCTGCTCAGTACGGCTTGCTGAAAACCATGATCGTTAAAAAACAGATTTACTGCATGGGCATTGATAAATGTCACGACAAAAGCCTGTTGCACAGCAGCTCTGCTGGCGATACAAGCCAGTGCCTGGGCATCGCTGTCGACAATGCGGATATTTCCAATCAGACGGGCCATAATGGCATTCATCGCTTAGTTTTTACCCATTTGGTTTGTTTGGCAATTAAATAGGCCCGGTAAATGGTCAGTTTTTGCCAGACATAAGCCGGCACTTGCAGCAAGTCTTTAAACGTCAGAACCGTGCGGCCCACCTGCCACCAGCAGGCTAATACCGTCACCAGTATCATCAATAAATTAACGCTTGTTAGCATAACGGCAGCGGACATACCGCTCAACCACCAAAGTATTACTGCGACTAACCACAGGCTGACATTCAGGACGATTAGCAAACTAAGTGGCGGAATACTTAAATCGATGGCAGTTGCCAAAATCGGCCACGACTTTTGCTGAACTGCTTGTCTGAGCAGCCCGGGCAGCATACGTTTAATCAGATCGATATGACCATGTTCCCAGCGTTGGCGCTGGCTTTGTTGACTGTCGCTGTCAGTGGGCAAGGCACTTCTTAACTGAGCGGTGGGTACAAATGTCGCACCTTGCTGGGTCAGCACCAGTTGCAGCCCCAGATAAATATCCTCGGCAATTTCGGCATTGGCTAACGGCATTGCCGCAATGGTCCGCCATGGAAAGGCCATACCAGTGCCTGATAAGGGCACATGCCCCGCTAACTGTTGCATGCCGATCATGCGCAGGCGATTTTTTACCAACACAGCAAAGGC